>JAGAAJ010000040.1 GCA_017615355.1 Prevotella sp. | reverse complement strand
CCTCCCTGCAGGGAGGGGAGAAGATACCTTTACAGTAGAAAACTTAGGCGCGCAAGGTAACTCCTCCCCTCCCTCACAGGGAGGGGATGGGGGTGGGTCTGCTGGGTCTGCTCTTCACCACGCCCTCCGCCAACGCCGTACCATCAATGTGGCACTTATCGGCAATCCCAATTGCGGCAAGACGTCGCTCTTCAACTTTGCCAGCGGAGCCCACGGACGTGTGGGCAACTACAGCGGTGTCACCGTCGACGCCTCCGAGGCCCATGCCTCGATGTTCGGCTATGAGTTCAACCTCATCGACCTGCCAGGCACCTATTCCCTCTCCTGCTATTCTCCTGAGGAGCTTTATGTCCGCAAATACCTGCAGGAACAGATGCCCGACGTGGTCATCAATGTCATCGACTCCAGCAATCTTGAGCGCAATTTCTACCTCACCACGCAGCTCCTTGATATGGACTTGCGTGTGGTGAGTGCTTTGAATATGTTCGACGAGTTCGAGCGACGCGGCGACAATGTCGACGTGAAGACGCTTGGCACCCTCTTCGGTATGCCGATGGTGCCCACGTCGTTCAAGAGCGGCGAGGGCGTGAAAGACCTTTTCCGTGCCGTCATTCAGGTTTATGAGGGCCGCAGCCGTGAGGCCCGACACCTGCACATCAACTACGGCCATGAGCTGGAGGACGGTATCAAGGACATACAGAAGTGGCTGAAAGGCAGTCAGCTACCCCCCTCGCTCAGCACTCGCCACCTGGCCATCAAGCTCTTAGAGGGCGACAGCGACATCGAAAAGCTGGTGTCGCATCACCTGCTGCCCTCCTCCTTCGACCATATTGAGAAGGCGCGCCTGCGTGCCTCCCTGCGTGTGCAGGAGGAGACGGGCGATGATACCGAGACGGCCATCATGGACGCGAAGTACGGCTTCATCAATGGTGCCCTGACGGAGGCTGGCTATCGGACGGGTACGAAGGAGGATACCTATCGCATGACGCACCTCATCGACGGCGTGCTGTCGAATAAATATGTGGGCTTCCCCATCTTCTTCGCCATCCTTTTCGTCATGTTCCAGACCACCTTCGCCATTGGTCAGTATCCGATGGACTGGATAGACGCTGGCGTAGGCAAGCTGGGTGAATGGCTAGAGGACGCGATGCCTGAAGGACCGCTGCGCTCGATGCTGGTTGACGGCATCATTGGCGGCGTGGGTGCCGTCATCGTCTTCCTGCCGCAGATACTAATATTGTACCTATTCATATCCTTTATGGAGGACTCAGGCTATATGGCCCGAGCCGCGTTCATCATGGACCGATTGATGCACAAGATGGGACTGCACGGCAAGTCGTTCATCCCCCTCATCATGGGCTTCGGCTGCAACGTGCCTGCCGTGATGGCCACGCGTACCGTCGAGAGCCGCCGCTCGCGGCTCATCACCATGCTCGTGCTGCCGTTCATGTCGTGCTCGGCGCGCCTGCCCATCTACATCATGATTACAGGGGTGTTCTTCGCTCCACAATGGCGCTCGTGGGTGATGATCTCGCTCTATGCCATCGGCATCGCGATGGCTGTCATTGTGAGTAAGATACTGTCGAAATTTGTCTTCAAGGGCGAGGATACGCCGTTTGTGATGGAGCTGCCGCCCTACCGCTGGCCTACGGCGAAGGCTTGTGCCCGTCATACATGGGAGAAGGGCAAGGAATACCTGAAGAAGATGGGTGGCGTCATCCTTGTAGCCAGCATCATCGTGTGGGCTTTGGGCTATTTTGGGCCGATGGGAGTGGCACCGTCGATGGAGGAGAGTTTTATCGGCACAATGGGCCGTCTGGTGGAGCCGCTGTTCGCCCTGCAGGGCTTCGACTGGCAGCTCGATGTCAGCCTCATTGCTGGCGTGGGCGCCAAGGAGATCGTGGCCTCTACCATCGGCGTCCTTGGCGGCCTGGAGGGCATCACGCCGCTGGTGGCCTACAGCTTCCTGCTCTTCGTTCTCCTCTATTTCCCCTGCATAGCCACCATCGCTGCCATCAAGCATGAGACAGGCTCCTGGCGTTGGGCCATCGTTGCCGCCGTCTACACCACCGTTGTGGCGTGGATTGTCTCTGCCGTCGTCACCCGGGTGGGCTTGTTGCTGTGATGCCTCAAAAATATGTAAAACTACATACATACCTACACTTTTACATCTATCATCTTCGTTTTCAATTATTTATAGAGTGTAGGTAGCCTACACTTTTTTCTTCATACCTACACTAATTTCTGTTTTTATGACATAATTACGGATAAATTCCGTTCTATCACATTCATTATCAAGGTGTTCCTAAAAGTTTCCAACAAGGAAACAATTTGTTTCTAAGTTGGAAACACTTTGTTTCTTAGGCAGAAACAAAATGTTTCCGAAGTGAAACATTTGCTGAAACAATTTCTCGTGCTATCCTTTCTTGCCCTCAGAATCTGCTCTCAAATGCCGCCTTCAGCCACCCCATCGTCGCAAAAGTGTAGGTAGGGTGTAGGTAATGTGTAGGTACATAGGTATACCTACACTCTGCAACTATCTATGTCACAGCAAGATAAGTCAAATAGTGTAGGTATGTATGTAAAAATCAACTTTCATACAAGCCGACTTTCAACCACATTTGATTTAAAAAGAAAAAAGTCCAATTTTCCTGTTATCCTTTGGCCATTTGTGGGATTTTTTGTATCTTTGCGGCATACTTACGATGTGTCACTTTTTAAAACTCATTGGAATATGACATTAAAAATGAAGTGCGTTATTCTCTCTCCACTTTTCATCTTCCTAACGATGGTGAGCTGTTCACATCAACCGAAACAAACGGAAAAGGTGGACTCTTTTGATACGATATTTGTAACGTATCATAAAGGAGTCTACGAAACGAGTGCGCCAACACCATGTAGTCGTGTTAAAGAAAGAGCTGAGAAAGAGGAGGTTTCAGAAGTCATTGCTATTAGCCAGGAGCACTATGATTTAATCTTCGCCTATTTATCTGAGAACAGTAATAAAGGGGATACCAGCAAATCATGTGAGGCAAGAATGTATGTTCAAGTTTCTGAATATGAAATGTGTATAGACGATCGTATTGGATGTGCTTGCGATATTAACGACAATGACATTCCTATAGATGACTACGCATTGTATCTCATTCGAAGCTTGTCAGGGTTTTACAATTATCTTGACAGTCTAGATCTGCAGTTTGACAGGCTGATAGAAGAGTTTGGAATGCCATCTTGTTACCAAGATCAAACCGTCAAGTATGCAAACTGGGATGACGAGTCTTTTTTGGATGAGGACAGAAAAGTCGCCTTAGTCAGGGAGTAGAAATTTTTTGAGCCCGTTCGGTCGGATTTGTCGCTCGACCTCTGGTCGCTTGCCACCGAAGGGACGCAAGAATCCGACCGCAGCGAATATCAGCATTTGCAATGCGAAAAGAACGTTTTTAAGCAGCCGAGAGCAGAGGCCAAACGTGTTTGGACTATGCCGAGGCAAGGAAAAGGTCGGATGAAATCCAACGAATAATAATGTACTATGGCAGCAATAGCACAGATGAATAAATTGCGGATTTCAAATCCTTATACTCACAACGGGAAGATGCCTGCCTGTGAAGGTGTCCCCGCTTATTTCTTGCGTTTGAAATACTTATAGCCAATGGGAATGACAATAATGGTGGCTGCCGCTATGCCAATCAGTCCGATGGGCATGCTGCCGCTGCCTTCTTCTGCAGGAGGCATGGAGGCGGCCTGTAGGCTGTCAGTCTGTAGGCTGTCTGTGGGTAGTGGGGTAGGGGGCTGCGGCACTATCTCCGGCTCTGCATAGTCGGCATGGAAGATGTTCACGGCATTGCCGCCGCCATTGGTGCGCCCTTGCGAGGTGATGATGAGGATGCTGCCATCTTTAGAGATGTCAAGTCCCACGGGGTAGCTGTCTACGTCGGCCGCTCCCACCATTTTCATGGTCCTTGTGTCTACGATGCAGAGCTTGCTGCCGGCATTGCACGCGGCAAAGATGAAGCGTCCGCTGGGTGAGGCCTCGATGGTGCGTGCACCGGCCATCACCTTACACTCCTCCCAGCCTCTGAGGTTTGCTGTGCCGTGGTTTTGTATGCTACGGGCAGCGCTGAGCAGACTGTCTAATTTGACACGCTGCACGTATCCGGCACCGTTGATGCTCAGGTAGAGCCAGTCGTCGACGAGGATGAGGTGTCTCACGTTGGAGCGCATGCCCAGCACGCGGCCCATGTACTCCTGTTGCTCCATGTCGATGACGGCAATTCCTCCACCGCCGCCCATGCATCCCACCAGCAGGTAGTGGTCGTCGGGGGTGAACACGGTGCCGCGCAGGGTGTAGCCGCTATTCACGTCGCGGTTCACGCTTTGCGTCAGGCTGTAGTTCAGCTTCAGCTGGTAGTCGATGATGAACAGCTTTTCGTAGTGCCACGCCTTGGGGTCGTTGCCCTCAATGTTGAGCAGTCCCACGGTGTTGTCGCCCCAATGGGTGATGGCCAGATGGCGTCCGTCGTGCGAGCAGGCCACCATCTTGGGCAGCGGGCCTGTCTCCATCATGCGTACGATGCTGTCTGTCTGTGTGTCGATGACGGCCACGGCCGAGGGGTCTTGGGCGTTGATGTCGTAGGTGCGGCGATAGTAGGGCACCCATAGATAGCGTCCACCGTGCGAGAAGGCACTCTCCACGGGCTTGCCTCGGAAGGTGTTCAGATGGCGAGTGTAATGGGTGAAATGGAAGAGGCCGCTTGGCGGTGCCCAAAGTGCCGAGTCCCTCACCTCATCAAACTCGTGGCTGATGACCTTCAGCTTGCGCCACGTGCCCATCTCGTAGGCCACGGTGGCGCAGCCTTCTAATGAGTTGATGTAGAACTTAGTGCCGTCGGGGCTGATGTTTGCCGACTTGGGCGAGTAGATGTCTGTGTCGAGTGTCTCCTTGTCGGCGTGGTTGAACTGCTGCATCTTGTGCTCCAGGGTCACCACCACACAACTATCTGTGGCGACGGTGCTTTGACCTATCCGTGAGTGGACAATGGCGGGTTGGGCCATACTTGTTAACGTTGTGAACAGGCAGACCAACAGGGGAGCGATGAAGCGGCGGACGATGTTGCCGTAGGCATCGATACGGCGATCGCGGAGGAAGGGCCACCAGCGGCGTACCTGCTCGGAGCGCTTCATGTCGATGTCGACGATGATGCTCTCTTCCTCGTCCTCAGAGGCCTCGTAGATGATCTCACCTTGCGGCCCGCAGACGAAGCTGGTGCCCCAGAAGAGTTGAGAGTTGAGAGTTGAGAGTTGAGAGTTTGCTGCTGCCATCCCATCTGGTGAAGGTACGGCGGTAGCCAATTCTTCATTCTCCATTCTTAATTCTTCATTCCCTACACGATTGACTGCCACGACGGGCAGGCCGTTGGCCACGGCGTGGCCACGCATCACCGTCTGCCAGGCCTGGCGCTGGCGCTGCTGCTCCTCGGGTGTGTCGTTAGGATCGTAGCCGATGGCGGTGGGATAGATGAGTAGCTCAGCACCCTGCAGGGCCATCAGACGGGCAGCCTCAGGATACCATTGATCCCAGCAGACGAGCACGCCCAGCTTGCCTACTGAGGTCTCAATGGGCTGGAAGCCCAGGTCGCCAGGGGTGAAATAGAACTTCTCGTAATAGCCTGGATCGTCGGGGATGTGCATCTTGCGATACTTGCCGGCTATCGAGCCATCCTTTTCAAAGACCACAGCGGTGTTGTGATACAGGCCTGGGGCACGCCTTTCGAACAGCGAGGTGACCAGCACGACGCCGCACTCCTTGGCCAGGCGTCCGTAGATATCAGTCGACGGACCAGGGATGGGCTCGGCCAGGTCGAAGTTGTTCACGTCCTCTACCTGACAGAAGTAGAGCGAGTTGTGCAGCTCTTGCAGCACGATGAGCTCAGCACCTCGGTGTGCCAAGTCGCGGATGCCGTCGCAGAGCCGCTCGATGTTCTTGACGGTGTCAGCAGTATTGTGCTGTTGCAGGAATCCTATTTTCATTTTTCTTTTTATGAGGCTAATAGGGCCTATGAGGCTAATGAGACTTATGGGGCCTATGGGGCTTGTAGAACCCCGATGGGGAATTGCATAGTGCAGCAATGCAGGGAGCCGTGCTGCTTGATGAGTGAACGGCAGTCGATGCCGACGATCTCTCTGTCAGGGAAGGCCTCGCCGATGATGCGCAGGGCCTCGGCGTCGAGGTCGGGCTGTGCATAGGTGGGGCAGAGCACAGCGCCGTTGATGACGAGGAAGTTGGCGTAGGTGGCGGGAAGACGCTGACCATCCTCGTCATAGATGGGGAGGGGTAGGGGCAGCTTTTTCATTGTGTAGGGACGGCCGTCGATGGTGCGGAAGGTCTTTAGCTGTTCCTCCATCAGCCGCAGCCCTTCATACTGCTCATCCTGCGGGTCATCGCAGCCCACATAGAGGATGGTGTCGTCAGGAGCGATGCGCACCAGCGTGTCGATGTGACCGTCGGTGTCGTCGCCCGTCAGCTGACCGTGGTCAATCCACAGCACGCGGTCGGCATAGAGGTATTCCTTCAGTCGCTCCTCAATCTGTTCCTTCGTCAGGGGCTGGTTGCGGTGGGGTGCCAAGAGGCAGCACGACGTGGTGAAGATGGTGCCCTTGCCGTCGCTCTCGATAGAGCCGCCCTCCAGTACGAAGTCCATGTGGTCGACATATTCGCCCTTCACGCTGCCGTCATCGTAGAGGCGGCGGTTGATGGCGTTGTCCAGTTCGGCAGGGAATTTCTCACCCCAGCCATTGAAGCAGAAGTCGAGAAGGAGGGAGGGTACAAGACTTATGAACCCGTGGTCGCGTGCCCAGGTATCGTTGGTAGGCGGGCCTACGATGAGCAGGGGCTCACGAAGGCGTATCTCGCGTGCCATCTCCTCGTAGGTCTTCGTCACCTCGTCAAGCATCGGAGCCCAGTCGGTCCCAGCGTGTGGCCAGGTCAGCTGCACACCGCTCTGCGGCTCCCATTCTGCGGGTAGGCGGTAGGCTTTTTTGTTAATCATGGTTGCAAAGGTACGAAATTTTTTAATAAAACGTGGTAAATACAATTATTTTCTTTAATTTTGCAGGCTGAAAATGAAACAAACTATCAGATAAAGAATGAAAGTACTGAAATTTGGCGGAACGTCCGTAGGTTCCGTGCCAAGCATCCTGAGCTTGAAGAAGATTGTTGAGGCAGAAGCCGAAAGGGGACCTGTCGTAGTTGTGGTAAGCGCTCTTGACGGCATTACTGACAAACTGATTGCTATGGCCCACATGGCCCAGCAGGGCAATGAGGATTGGCGCAATGAGTATGAAGCCATCGTCTACCGCCACCACCAGATGATTGATACCATTATCACCGACGAGACACGTCGTGCTGCCGTATTGGCCAAGGTCGACGCCCTCTTCGATCAGTTGCAGAGCATCTGCACAGGCGTGTTCCTGATTCGCGACCTGTCGAAGAAGACCGAGGATGCCATCGTCAGCTACGGCGAGCGCCTCTCTTCTAATATTGTAGCTGCCCTCGTCGACGGCGGCGTGCGTATGAACAGCCGTGACTTCATCCGCACAGAAACGAAGAACGGCAAGCATGTCCTCGACTCTGAGCTGACTACCCAGCTGGTACGCGAGACCTTTGGTCCCGTATGTTGCGACTCAGTCGCAACAAACAAGACTGTAGCCGTCGTTCCCGGCTTCATCGCCCGCGACCGCGACAGCCATGAGACCACCAACCTGGGACGTGGCGGCTCTGACTATACAGCAGCCATCATCGCTGCAGCCCTCGATGCTGAGGTGTTGGAGATATGGACCGACGTCGACGGCTTCATGACTGCCGATCCGAAGGTCATCCAGAGTGCCTACACCATCAACGAGCTGAGCTATGTCGAGGCCATGGAGCTGTGCAACTTCGGTGCGAAGGTGGTCTATCCTCCCACCATCTACCCCGTCTGTGTCAAGAATATTCCTATTCGCGTAAAAAATACTTTCAATCCCACGCATCCTGGTACGCTCATCAAGGACAAGATTGACGACGACCTGAAGCCCATCAAGGGTATCTCGAGCATCAAGGGCACCACGCTCATCACGGTGACGGGCCTCTCGATGGTGGGTGTCATCGGTGTCAACCGCCGCATCTTCACTACTTTGGCTGATCGCGGCATCTCGGTGTTCATGGTGTCGCAGGCTTCTTCAGAGAACAGTACGTCTATCGGTGTGCGTGATGAGGATGCCGAGGCTGCCGTCGAGGTGCTCAACGAGGAGTTCGCCAAGGAGATTGAGACGGGTGCCATGTATCCCATGCAGGCTGAGAGCGGCCTCGCCACCATCGCCATCGTAGGTGAGAACATGAAGCACACGCCGGGCATTGCCGGTAAGCTCTTCGGTACGCTGGGCCGCTCGGGTATCAGCGTCATCGCCTGTGCTCAGGGCGCCTCCGAGACAAATATCTCATTCGTCGTTGACGGTCGCTTCCTGCGCAAGTCGCTCAACGTGCTCCACGACTCGTTCTTCCTGTCTGAGTACAAGGTGCTCAACCTCTTCATCTGCGGCATCGGCACCGTCGGTGGTATGCTCCTCGAGCAGATTCGCACGCAGCAGCAGGTGCTCATGCAGCAGAAGCGCCTGAAGCTCAATGTGGTGGGCATCAGCGACGTCGACAACTTCGTACTCGACCGCGAGGGCATCGACCTCAACAACTACGAGAAGATTCTGCGTGCCGGCTATCCTGCCAACACGGAGCACATGCGCGACGAGATCATCAAGATGAACATCTTCAACTCTGTCTTCGTCGACTGCACAGCCAGCCGACAGATAGCATCCCTCTATCAGACTTTCCTCGAGCATAACATCAGCGTGGTGGCTGCCAACAAGATTGCCGCCTCCAGCGATTACGACAGCTATATCAAACTGCGTCAGACGGCCCGCGACCGCGGCGTGTGGTTCCGCTATGAGACCAACGTGGGCGCCGGACTGCCCATCATCGGCACCATCAACGACCTGTGCAACTCGGGCGACAAGATCCTGAAGATCGAGGCCATCCTCTCAGGCACCCTGAACTTCATCTTCAACGAGATTGCTGCCGATGTGCCCTTCAGCGAGACCGTGCGCCGTGCCAAGGAGCAACGCTACAGCGAGCCCGACCCGCGCATCGACCTCAGCGGCACCGACGTCATCCGCAAGCTCGTCATCCTCACCCGCGAGGCAGGCTACAAGGTGGAGCAGGAAGATGTGGAGAAACATCTCTTCGTGCCCGACAGCTATTTCGAGGGCTCGCTCGACGATTTCTGGGCCAAGCTGCCTGAGCTCGACGCCGACTTCGAGGCTCGCCGCAAGGTGCTCGAGGCCGATGGCAAGCGCTGGCGCTTCGTTGCCACGATGGAGGCCAGCGGCGACCACCAGTCGACCGTCAAGACCAGTGTCGCCCTGAAGGAAGTACCCATGGGTCATCCGTTCTATCCGCTCGAGGGCTCTAACAACATCGTGCTGCTCACCACCGAGCGCTATCGCGAGTACCCCATGCTCATCCAGGGCTACGGTGCCGGCGCCGCCGTCACAGCTGCTGGCGTCTTCGCCAACATCATGAGCATTGCAAACATCTAAATGAAGCACATTATTATATTAGGCGACGGTATGGCCGACCACGCCGTGGAGCGATTGGGAGGCAAGACGCTGCTGCAGGCTGCCGACAAGCCGATGATGGACTGGCTGGCGAAGAACGGCCGCACAGGGCGCCTCATCACCGTGCCCGAGGGCTTCCCGCCAGGCAGCGAGGTGGCCAACACCGCCATCCTGGGCTACGACCTGAACAAGGTGTACGAGGGTCGCGGTCCGCTGGAGGCCGCCAGCATCGGCTACGACATGCAGCCCGACGACTTCGCCATCCGCTGCAATATTATCACACTCGAAAACGGCAAGATCATCACCCATAATGGCGGCAACCTGCAGACGGAGGATGCCCGCGTGCTCATCGACTATCTGAACGAGACGCTGGCCAAGCCCATCAACGAGCGCGAGGGCTGTGAGCGGGTGAAGTTCATCTGCGGCATCCAGTATCGTCACTTGTTGATTATTAAGGGTGGGAATAAGCACATCATCTGTAATCCTCCTCACGATCATCCTAACGAGGAGTGGAGAAACCTCCTCCCCACGGCCGAAAACGTTTCTGGGAAGGGGCGTTATAACGTTATAACGTCATCACGTAATAACGAACCCGAGGCAGAGACAGAGGCTGCTACCGCCTCGCTTATCAGCGAGCTGATATTGAAGTCGCAGGAGCTGCTGGCCAAGCATCCCTATAACATTGCCAAGGCTGCGAAGGGCGAGCGCCAGGCTAACAGCATCTGGCCTTGGAGCGGCGGCTACCGTCCGTCGATGCAGACGCTGATGGAGCAGTATCCGCAAATTAAGAGCGGCACTGTCATCTCGGCTGTCGACCTCATCCAAGGCATCGGCAAGTATGCCGGACTGAAAATCGTTAAGGTGCCTGGTGCTACTGGTCTGGCCGACACGAACTATGAAGGCAAGGCGCAGGCCGCCATCGATGCCCTGCAGCACGACGACTTCGTGTTCGTACATGTCGAGGCTACCGACGAGGCCGGCCATGATGGTGACCTCGACCTGAAGCTACGTGCCATCAACTACCTCGACCAGCGACTCATCAAACCCATCTACGAGGCTACGCAGCAGATGGCAGAGCCTGTCTGCATCGCCGTGCTGCCCGATCATCCTACGCCTGTGGAGCTGCGCATCCACGTCAACGAGCCCGTGCCTTTCATTATCTATCATAAAGGGATGGAGCCTGATGATGTGCAGCGCTACGACGAGGTGAGCTGCGTCAGCGGTGCCTATGGTTTGTTGCGCCTGAATCAGTTCATGCAATCTTTTATGAGCATTGACCATTGATGAAAAAGTTATTAGGCATATTTCTCAGTCTTCTTCTTGTGTCCACAGCTATGGCACAGGAGCTGCAGGTGAGGGTGAATATCAACAGCTCGCAGGTGCAGGGCACCGACAAGTCGGTGTTTGAGAACCTGCAGCAGACCTTAGAGCAGTTTCTCAACGAGCAGCAGTGGACGCCGCTGCAGTTTCAGCAGAACGAGCGCATTCAATGCTCGATGAACATCACGGTGTCGAAGTATGATGCCTCGGTCAACCGTTTCACCTGCTCGGCGCTGATACAGGCCAGTCGTCCTGTTTATAATTCTGCCTATACCACCGTCGTCTACAGCAATAATGACAAAAACTTTGATTTCGAGTTTGTGCAGTACGACCAGCTGAACTTCAACGAGGAGGTCATCGACAACCAGCTTGTCGCCCTCTGCGCCTATTATGCGCTCCTCATCATCGGCATCGACCTAGACAGCTTTGCTCCGATGGGTGGCACCGACATACTGCAGCGCTGCATGAACTTGGTGAACAACGCACAGAATCTGTCCTTTCCGGGCTGGAAGGCTTTCGACGACTCACGCAACCGCTTCGCCATCATCAATGATTACCTGAACGAGGCTATGACCCCGTTTCGTCAGTTGCAGTACGACTATTATAGGCAGGGGTTGGACGAGATGGCCAGCAATGCGGAGCGCGGCCGTACCAATGTCACCACGGCGCTGCAGAATCTGAAGAAAGCCCACGAAGACCGTCCGCTGAGCTCGCTGCCGCAGATCTGGACCGACTACAAGAAAGATGAGCTGGCCAACATCTACAAAGGCAAGGGCACGCCGAAGGAGAAAGAAGGGGTCTATGACTTGCTCTTCAACATCAACGCTTCGCAAAACAGCTCTTGGGAGAAGATCAAACAATAGACCATCTTGAGGGAATCAACCTTTAACAAAAACATAAACGACATGAGGAAATCTATAATCCTTGCATCCTTGATGCTGATGATAACAGTTGACATGATAGCGTTCACGCCTTGGAAGAAAGGTGGCTTTGAGACGGGAAAGTATCGCAATGTCTTCGTGGATATGGGCTATAAGCCTGCCGACGTCGACGCGAAGCTGCAGGAAGTGTTCAACGACGTGTTCCGCGGCCCCAACAAGGTGTACTTCGAGGTGGGTGACACCATGGGCTATGTCTCAGACATCAAGAACCATGATGCCCGTACTGAGGGTATGTCATACGGTATGATGATTGCCGTGCAGTTTGGCGAGAAGGACATCTTCGACCGTCTGTGGCGCTGGAGCAAGAAATACATGCAGCATCAGGACGGTCCGCGCAAGGGTTATTTTGCTTGGAGCTGCAAGACCGACGGCACACGCAATGCTGAGGGTGCCGCCAGCGACGGTGAGCTCTACTACATCACAGCGCTGCTCTTCGCCTCCAACCGCTGGGGCAACGACACAGGCATCGACTACAAGGACGAGGCGCAGCATATCCTCGACTGCATCCAGCCGCGAGAATACACACCAGAGCCGAGGCCAGGCTTTGGCGGCTTTGCTCCACAGCAACAGCAGACGGGGCCTCAGCAAATGTACCTCATTGACCCCGAGACGAAGCTCGTCACCTTCACGCCTGACGGCTTCGGCCAGCGCTTCACCGACCCCAGCTACCATATTCCTGCCTTCTATGAGGTGTGGGCGAAGTATGCTGATGACGGACGCAGCGACTATTGGCAGGAGTGTGCTGAGAAGAGCCGTGAGTTCCTGCACAAGGCCATCAACGAACAGACGGGCCTCAATGCCGACAACTGCCAGTATGACGGCAGCGAAATGCAGATGCCGCGCTTCCCAGGTATGCCGCAACGCCCGCAGGGAGCACCGCGTCGCAACGGCAACAACAATTTCCGCTATGACTCATGGCGTGTGCCGATGAACATTGCCCTCGACTATGAATGGAGCTGTGCCGACCGCGAGTGGCAGCAGCACTACGGCGAGACGATTCAGAATTTCCTCTATTCGCAGGGCGTCGACAAGTTCGTCGACCAATACCGTGTGGATGGCTCGCTGCCTGAGGACAACGAGATTCTGCCTGCCGGAGGTTTCCGCAAGCTGCGCCATAGCATCGGCCTCGTGGCTACATCGGCCGCTGCTTCCGTCATGTGCTCGCACGAGAAGAGCAAGGAGTTTGTCGATGCCCTCTGGAATGCCAAGCACGTGCCCTTCGACGATGGCTATTTCGACGCCTACTACGACGGTCTGCTCCGTCTCTTCGCCTTTATGCACCTTAGCGGCAACTATCGCGTCATCACTCCGCAATAATCGTTTTCTATGAGAAAGATATTCTTTTGCCTTACGGCACTGGCTTGCATGGCGACAGTCCACGCACAGACAGGAAAAGAGTGGGATGACCCCACCATCAGTCATGTCAATAGGGAAACGGCTCACACCACTGCATTGCCCATGCAGAGCGAGGCCGACGTCGTGAAGAACGACCGGACGCTGTCGCCTTACTATCAGTCGTTGGACGGCGTCTGGAAGTTCAACTGGGTGAACACCCCGTCGAAAGCCACGACGACAATGTGTGCCAAGGACTACGATGACGCAGCATGGACTGACATTGACGTGCCGTCGAGTTGGCAGGTGTGGGGCTTGCACAACAATCAATCATGGGATAAGCCGCTCTATTGCAACGTGGCCTATCCCTTCTCGTTTAATGAGACGACATACAGCGTGATGGCCGAGCGTCCAAGCTGGTTCTCCTATAATAGCTCGATGCCCAACCCCGTAGGCACCTACCGCCGTCACTTCACCATCACTGCCGACTGCCTCGCTGGCCACAATGTCTATGTGCGCTTCAACGGCGTAGGCCACGGTTTCTACCTTTGGGTCAATGGACAGCGTGTTGGCTATAGTGAGGACAGTTATGTACCTGCCGAGTTCAACATCACCGACTATCTGGTGGAGGGCGACAACATCATGGCCCTGCAGGTCTACCGCTTCACCAGCGGCTCGTTCCTCGAGTGTCAGGACTACTGGCGCCTGACGGGTATCCAGCGCCATTGCTTCATCTACGCAGCACCGAAGACACAGATACGCGACTATTTCTTCACCACCGACCTTGACAATAGTTATACCAATGCCAAGGCCAATGTGAAGGTAAGTGTCGCTTCCCAAGGAGGGAAGACTTTTACGGTGGAATCAAAAATCCTTGACGGCTCAGCCGTTATCGCCAGCAAAACGGCAACAGTCACTCCTTCCTCGGAAGGACTAGGGGAGGCCTCCCTCGATATGAATGTCTCTGCTCCCCGCTTGTGGAGTGCTGAGACGCCCAACCTCTATGACCTCGTGCTGACATTGAAGGATGCTGACGGCAATGTCAAGGACATTCGTGGTAGCAAGGTAGGCTTCCGCGAGGTGGGCATCCGCAGCGACGGCGCCCTCCTCATCAACGGCAAGCGAATGGTGTTCCACGGTGTCAATCGCCACGACTTCTCACCCGTCAATGGTCGCGCCATCACCGATGCCGAGATTGAGGAGGACATCAAGACGATGAAACGCCTGAACATCAACGCTGTGCGCACCAGCCATTATCCCAACGATCCCATCTTCTACGACCTCTGCGACAAGTACGGCCTCTATGTGCTGGCCGAGGCCGATGTAGAGTGCCACGCTCATCAGAGGCTCTCCTCCTTGGAGCTCTTCCGTCCGGCAATGGTGGAACGTTCCGAGAATCATGTGCTTACCCACCGCAATCATCCCTGCATCTTCATCTGGAGCTTCGGCAATGAGAGTGGTGGCGGCGAGAACTTCCGCTATGTGGCACAAGCCATCAAGGCGCTTGACAAGACGCGTCTTACACATTACGAGGGTAACAGCGACTATGCTGACGTGTCGTCGACGATGTATGCCAGCTACGAGACCATCAACTGGATTGGCTCGTCACGCCAGGGCCAGAGTAACCCCAAACCCCACATCCAGTGCGAGAATACACACTCGATGGGTAACTCGATGGGCAACCAGCGCGATATGTTCGACCTCTACGAGAAATATCCCTGTCTGACCGGCGAGTTCATTTGGGACTTCAAGGACCAGGGCCTGCTGACACAGACCTCTGCAGGCAAGGAATACTGGGCCTATGGTGGCGACTTTGGCGACAAGCCCAACGACGGCAACTTCTGTATCAACGGTCTGGTGCGTCCTGACTGGAGTCTTACGGCTAAGTCCTACAACACGAAGAAGGTCTGTCAGCCCTTGGAGTTTAAGATTGTCAACGTTGATCAGGGCCGATTCCGCATTAAGAACAAGATGGCCTTCCTGCCCAGCTCCACCTATGACGTGAAGTATGAGCTGATGGATGAGGAGGGCAACGTTCTCTCAACAGGTATCATCGACAAGGAGGTGGCTGCAGCCGACAGCACCATTGTCACCCTTGATCTCTCACCTCTCCCCTCTCACCTCTCACCTCATGAAGAGGGATTTATCAAGTTCACTGCCACGCAGAAGGAAAACACCGCTTGGGCCGATGCCGGCTATGTAGTGGCTGAGGAGAAGCTGCCTGTGCAGACAGCCACGAAGCCTATGTACGACCTGAGCCGCCTGGATGCCTGTGAGGATTTGGCTGTGGAGGAAGGTGCTGCCGTTATCACTATTACGGGTGCCCATTTCAAGGCTGTGTTCAATAAGTCCAAGGGTACGCTGACCAGTTATACCTACGATGGTACGACAATGGTGAGTCAGCCCCTGCAGCTCAACGTCTTCCGTCTGCCTACTGACAATGACGGACGGCAGAGCGGCACGTGGGATGCTATGGGCTTGAGGAAACTGACTGTGAAGGGTACGGGAACCGAGGTACAGCTTGCCGACAATAAGAAGACGGTTAGCGTGGCGCTCAGCAGCACCTATACTGGCCAGAACAGCACAGCCTTCGATGTCTTGCTCGACTTCATCGTCTGCGCCGATGGTACGCTGATGGTCAACTCGTTCATCAAGCCTGCCAGCACGGGTGCCATTATTCCGAAGATGGGATTCCGTTTGGAGATGCCTGCAGCAATGGAGAATCTGACGTGGTTTGGACGTGGCCCGTGGGATAACTACCGTGACCGCAAGGAGGCCAGTCTGCCTGCCATCTATCAGAGCACGGTGACTGACCAGCGCGAGGATTATATCTTGCCACAGGAACACGGCACCAAGCAGGAGGTGCGTTGGATGTCGCTCAGCAACAGCGAGGGCAACGGCCTGCTCTTCGTCGCTCCCGACCAGATGGCAGCCTCTGCCGTTCACTTCCGTCCTGAGGACAACTACACCAGCAACGGTAACCGCATGAAGCACACCTATCAGTTTAAGACCTGTGCGAACACCGTCGTCTCGCTCGATGCCGCTACGCGTGGTCTGGGTAATGCCTCTTGCGGTCCCGACGTCTTGGAGAAATACGAGTTGCATGCGCAGAACACTGCCTTCCGTTTCTTCATCATTCCCTTCTCTCATCCTGCACCCCTCACCTCTTACCTCTCATCGTTGGCCCGCGTGGAGATGCCCGTCTGTCAGCCCGTCAACTGCGAGCGTTTGAACAGCGGACGTATCAAGATGAGCACCGCAACGAAGAATGCTACCATCTTCTACAGCATTGATGGTGGCGAATACCAGCAGTACAGTGCCTCGATCAATCACAACGGCGCCTGCACCATCCGTGCCTACTGTACCGCCGAAGGGATGCTGGCTAGTCCTGTGATGACCTACGACTTCCCACTCTACGTCAACAAGTCTGCGTGGAAGGTGGTCAGCGCCGACAGCTATCAGGGCGGCAATGAGCCCAAGCTGGCGATTGATGGCAACAATAGCACTTTCTGGCATACAGCATGGGGTGCCAACGAACCGCAATGTCCGCACACACTCATCGTTGATATGGGCGCTCCTTATAAAGTATCTGCCTTCACCTACCTTAGCCGTCAGGACGGCAACGAGAATGGCATGGTGAAAGCCTATGAGATCTACCTCAGCGACGATGGCAAGACATGGGGCACGCCAGTAGTCTCAGGTGAGTTCAAGAAGTCTACATCTTTGCAGGAGGCGAAGCTGAAGACGCCCATCACGGGTCGCTACTGGAAATTTGTGGCCAAATCAGAGATAAATGGTAAGGCTTGGACCTCAGCAGCCGAGATAGGCATTCTGGCCGAGGAGGAAGAAACCGGCATCCAGCTGCCGAGTAATGAACAATGTATCATCAACGATGACTCTATCTATAACCTGCGTGGCTGTCGCATGACAGGTGACGCAGCCTCCTGGCCTCACGGCATCTATGTGTTCCGTGGCCGTAAGATTCTGCATTGATATTTCAGGGTATACACATTATTAAAATATTAGTATGAGACTGACAGAAATACTGAGCGGCCAGCTGAATGCCGCAGAGTGGGAAGCCAAAGGTTATGAGCTCCCCAAGTTTGATATCAAGGCTGTGCGCGAAAAGACAAAGAAAGAGCCTACGTGGGTGCATTTCGGCGGAGGCAATATCTTCCGTGCTTTTCCTGCCGCCATCCTCAACGATGCACTGAACACAGGCAAGTACGACCGCGGCGTCATCGTAGCCGAGACCTTCGACTTCGAGGTCATCGACAAGGCTTACGCCCCCTACGAAAATCTCTCACTTTGTGTAAACCTCTGCTCTGACGGAAGCATCGAGAAGAAGGTCATCGCCAGCGTGACGGAGGCCCTGAAAGCCGACCCGCAGTTCCCTGACTGGCAGCGTCTCGTGGCGATTTTCCGCAATCCGTCGCTGCAGATGATTTCGTTCACCATCACCGAGAAGGGCTACACCTTCAACGAGGCTGACCTCGCTCGTGGTTTGAAGCCTCTGTTTGCGATGGGCAAAGTGTGCGCCCTCCTGCTTGAGCGCTTCGAGGCTGGCAAACTGCCGCTTACCGTACAGTCTATGGACAACTGCTCGCATAATGGCGACAAGGTGAAGGCAGGTGTCTTCGCCTATGCTGAGCGGTGGGTGAATGACGGACTGGTGCCGCAGGCTTTCCTCGAATACCTGAAGGATGAGACGAAGATTACCTTCCCTTGGTCGATGATTGACAAGATTACGCCTCGCCCTCACGAGAAGGTGAAGGAGATGCTGGCTGCCGACGGTTTCGAGGACAACAACTACATCGAGACCGAGAAGCATACCTTTACGGCACCTTTCGTCAATGCCGAGGAGGTGCAGTATCTCGTCATCGAGGATAACTACACCAACGGCCGTCCGCCGCTCCACCTCGGTGGTGCCCTCTACACCACACGCGACACTGTTGACAAGGTGGAGACGATGAAGGTGACCACCTGTCTGAATCCGCTTCACACGGCCATGAGTATCTACGGCTGCATGTTGGGCTATACGCTCATCAGTGCCGAGATGAAGGATGACGACCTGCGTGCCTTCATCCAGAAGATTGGCTACATGGAGGCAATGCCCGTGGTTGTCGACCCAGGCGTGCTGAATCCCTACGAGTTCATCGGCGCTGTCATCAACCGCCGTCTGCCGAATCCCTTCATGCCCGATGCTCCGCAGCGTATCGCAATGGATACTTCGCAGAAGCTACCCATCCGTTTCGGTGAGACCTTGAAGAAGTATATCGCTCGTGGCCTCGACAAGTCGAACCTTGTGTTGATTCCCCTCACGTTGGCCGGCTATGCCCGCTACCTGAAAGGTATCAAGGATGATGGCACCACCTTCGAGCCTTCTCCCGATCCGATGCTCGCAGAGCTGCAGGCTATCGTCGCTCCGTTGGAGATTGGCAAGCCCGATCAGGACTGGAGTCCGCTGAAGAAGCTCTACACCCGTGCCGATGTCTTCGGTCTCGACCTCTATGAGGCTGGTCTTGGCGAGCAGATTGAGGGAATGGTGAAGGAACTCTATGCTGGGCCTGGAGCCGTGCGTGCTACCTTGCATAAATACGTGCAGGCCCGTTAATGTGATATTTTGTTAACATTTCACCCTGTCAATAAACCGTTTGTAGAAGCGTCGCGTCAAAAGACCGATACTAATTCAGAAAAGGATGAAAAAAAGAAAGAAACTGCTGACAGCCGTCTTGCTGACATTGGCTGCCCTGCCGCTGAGCGCGCAGAAGCAATGGACGCTGGACGACTGTATCAGCTATGCCATGCAGAACAACATCACGCTGCAGAAGAGTCGTCTGCAACAGCAATCGGCGGCTGAGGATGTGAAGGCGCAGAAAGGAGCCCTGCTGCCCACACTCAACGCCTCTACCAACCAGAGCGTAGGCTACCGCCCCTGGCAGGACTCCGGTGTGGCCACCGTCACCAATGGACAGGTGAACTCGAAGGTGAACAAGGACTACTACAACGGCTCCTACAACCTCAATGCTTCATGGACAGTGTGGAATGGCGGACGCAACCGCAATAATGTGCGCTTGAGTGAACTGAATGCGCAGCAGTCGGAACTGAGTGTGGCCGAGCAGGCCAACAGCATCGAGGAACGCATCTGCCAGCTCTTCGTGCAGTGTCTCTACCTGAACGAGGCCATCGGCGTGAGCCGCTCCACCTTGGAGACCAGTAAGAAAAACGAAGAACGTGGCCGTGAGATGGTGGAGGTAGGCTTGTTGGCACAGGCCGACCTGGCCCAGCTCACCTCACAGCGCGCCAACGACGAGTACAACATCGTGGAGGCTGAGAGCCAGCTGGCCAACTATAAACTACAACTGCGTCAGTTGTTGCAGCTGACGGCCGATGCCGACTTCGACATCGCCGTACCGGCGACTACCAACGAACAGGCTTTGAGCGACATTCCCGCCTTACAGACGGTGTATGAGCAAGCCTTAGCCACACGTCCGGAAATTGAGAATGCTCGCCTCGGTATTGAGAGCAGCAAGATCAGCATTGATATTGCAAAGGCTGGATGGCTGCCCACGCTGAACCTTACTGGCGGCGTGTCGACCAGCACCAACTCGTTGTCGAACAACAACTGGGGCAATCAGATGAAGACCAACGTGAATATGAGTGGCGGCCTGTCGCTCAACATTCCCATCTTCGACGGCAAGCAGACGAAGACCAGCGTAGCGAAGGCACGCATCCAGCAGCAGCAGGCTATGCTCGACCTGCAGGATCAGCAGCAACAGCTCTATCAGACCATTGAGGGCTACTGGCTCGACGCTACCACTAATCAGCAGAAATTCCGTGCTGCCTGCACGTCGGTTGCCAGCAGCCAGGCCAGCTTCGACCTGCTTCAGGAGCAGTTCAACGTGGGTCTGAAGAATATCGTCGAGCTGATGAACGGCAAGGATAACCTGCTGCAGGCCCAGCAGAATCAGCTGCAAGCAAAATACCTCACATTGTTAAACCAACAGATGCTGCGTTTCTACAGCGGCAGTTCAATTCAATAAAATATGAAAAAGAAAATCATCATCGCTGTCGTGGTTGTCGCCGCCATCGTGGCAGCCTATTTCCTCTTCTTCAAAGGCTCCAGTGAGCAGAAGGTAGAGTTTGACAAGACTAAAGTGGAACGCACCAACATTCAGAGCAGCATCACCGCCACTGGCACTATTGAGCCTGTGACCAGCGTCACCGTGGGTACGCAGGTGTCAGGTATCGTCAGCCATCTCTATGTTGACTACAATAGCGTAGTGAAGAAAGGACAAGTGATTGCCGAGCTTGACAGGACCAACCTCACTAGCGAGCTGAATACTGCCCGCGCCAACCTGGCCAGCGCACAGAGCACGTTGAATTTTGAGCTGGCCAACTACGAGCGCTACAAGACACTGTATGATAAAGGCCTTGTCAGCGCCAATGACTTCGAGACCGCCAAGCTTTCTTACCTCAAGGCTAAGGAGCAGGTGAACACATCGCGTGAGAGTGTGCAGAAGGCACAGACGAACCTCGGCTATGCTACCATCACCAGTCCTATCGACGGCATTGTGCTGTCGAAGAGCGTGGAGGAGGGCCAGACCGTCGCTGCTTCGTTCAATACGCCTGAGCTCTTTACTATCGCACAGGATTTGACAGACATGCGTGTTATTGCCGACATCGACGAGGCCGACATTGGTGGCGTGAAGGAAGGCCAGCGTGTGATGTTCACCGTCGATGCCTATCCCGAGGATCATTTTATGGGCAGTGTGACGCAGGTGCGTCAGCAGGCTACGACGGAGAGCAACGTCGTTACCTACGAGGTGGTCATCTCTGCTCCCAACAACGACTTGAAACTGAAGCCCGGCCTCACCGCCAACGTCACCATTTTCACTCAGGAGAAGAGTGATGTGCTGGCTGTAGAGAGCAAGGCCCTGCGCTTCATGCCTATCGAGGCCATCCTGACCGAAGGTCAGAAGATTGAAGACGTGGAGGCTCCCACAAAGGTGTGGACGCTTGAGGGCAACACCTTCAAGGCTCACGCTGTGCAGACGGGCATGACTAACGGCATTCTGACAGAGATTGTCAGTGGCGTCAATGCTGGCACGGAGGTGCTGACTGGCTTCACCATCGTAGGCGGCGAGCAGCCGCAGGGCGAGCAGGCCGGTAATCCTTTCATGCCGCGTCCAAGAGGAAACAATAGGCAACAAGGAGGAAACAACCAACGTCCTCAAGCCCGGTAAGAGACCCACCCCCTGCCCCCTCCCTGTAAGGAGGGGAGGAAATACCTCTATAGATGAGTTTCAAAACAGCTTCACCTGACAGATATAAGATTCTGAAGGCGTTTGCTCGCGAGAATCGGAAGAACGCCACAATCGCTGAGAGTATGTTATGGGAGCATCTGAGGAATGGTGCAATGGGAGAAACCTTTTTGAGGCAGCATATAATAGGTGATTACATCGTTGACTTTGTGTCGCGTCATGGTGGGCTTGTTATAGAGGTTGATGGAGGTTACCACGCTGAACCTCGCCAAAAAGAAGATGACCAACTCAGAGAAGAAGATTTAGAAAGAATGGGATACCATGTCATCCGCTTCTCTAATGAGGAAGTGCTATATGATATAGAGAATGTGTTAAACCAAATAGAGCAATATTTTAATGAATTATAATTCCGATAACCAAGTAACTTCTCCCCTCCCTCACAGGGAGGGGGCAGGGGGTGGGTCTTCGAAAGTAGTCATCGAGCTGCAGAATGTGAAGCGCTACTTCCAGGTGGGCAGCGAGACGGTGAAAGCCTTGCGTGGTGTGTCGTTCAAGATTTACGAGGGCGAGTTCGTCACCATCATGGGCACGTCGGGCTCGGGTAAGTCTACACTGCTGAACCAGCTGGGCTGCCTTGACACGCCTACCAGTGGTGAATATTTCCTCGACGGCATCAGTGTGCGCACCATGTCGAAGACACAACGTGCTCACCTGCGCAACCAGAAGATTGGCTTCGTGTTCCAGAATTACAACCTGCTGGCGAAGACAACCGCTGTGGAGAATGTAGAGCTGCCCTTGATGTACAACTCGAAGTACAACGCACGCCAGCGTCGCGAAGCCGCCGTGAAGGCCTTGCAGGCTGTGGGCTTGGGCGATAGGCTGATGCACAAGTCGAACCAGATGTCGGGTGGACAGATGCAGCGCGTGGCCATCGCCCGTGCATTGGTGAATGAGCCCGCCGTGCTGCTGGCCGACGAGGCCACGGGTAACCTCGACACACGTACCAGCTTCGAGATGCTCGTGCTCTTTCAGGAGCTGAACCGCCAGGGACACACCATTATCTTCGTGACCCACAACCCCGAGATAGCTGAATACGCTACGCGCAACATCAACCTGCGCGACGGCAAGATACGCGAAGACACCATCAATACCAACGTCAAGTCGGCAGCCGAGGCCTTGGCTGCACTGCCGAAGATACAAGATGATTAAATGAATATACTCAATCTTTTCAAAGTCAGCCTCAGGGCTATAGCGAGCAACAAGATGCGCTCGTTCCTCTCGATGTTGGGCATCATCATCGGCGTGGCTGCCGTCATCATTATGATGGCTATCGGCCAGGGTTCGAAGGAGAGCATCCGCGCTGAGCTCTCCACCATGGGCACCAACCTGCTGACCATCCGCCCGGGTGCCGATATGCGTGGCGGCGTGCGCCAAGACCCGTCAGCCATGCAGACGCTGAAGATGGCCGACTATGAGCGCATCATGCGCGAGAAGAAATACGTCACCAACGTCTCGCCTGAAGTCACCTCCAGCGGACAGGTCATCTTCGGCAACAACAACACCACAACGACCTGTTACGGCGAGTCGCCTGAGTATCTCGATATCCGCCTGTGGACCATCGAGGAAGGCGAGTGCTTCAACGAGGAGGACATCAACAAGGCCGCGAAGAAGGTTGTCATCGGCCATACCATCGTGACGGAGCTCTTCGGCGATGGCGTCGATCCCATTGGCAAGACCATTCGTTTCAAGAACATTCCCATGACGGTCATCGGCGTGCTGAAGTCGAAGGGCTACAACTCGTGGGGCATGGACCAGGACAATGTGATGATTGCACCGTACACCACGGTGATGAAGCGTATTGCCGCACAGACCTGGTTCTCGAGCATCGTCTGCTCGGCTGTTACAGAGGAGATGAGCGATGCCGCCATTGAGGAGCTGACGCAGATCTTGCGCGACAATCACAAGCTGAAGGGCGACGCTGCCGACGACTTCAATATCCGCTCACAGGCTGAGATGATGGAGACGATGTCGAGCACGATGGACACCGTGACGCTGATTCTCGTCGTGGCTGCAGCCTTCTCATTGCTCGTCGCCGGCATCGGCATCATGAACATCATGCTGGTCAGTGTGACGGAGCGCACCAAGGAGATAGGCCTGCGCATGGCCGTGGGTGCCACGGGGCCTGTCATCTCCCTGCAGTTCCTCATCGAGTCGGTGCTCATCAGCGTGACGGGCGGTTTGTTAGGCATCCTTGTGGGTTGCACGGCGAGTGAGTTTGCCGTGCCGGCCTTCGGCATCCCCAGCAGCGTGCCTGCATGGAGCATCTACGTGTCGTTCCTCGTCTGCGTGTTCCTCGGCGTCTTCTTCGGCTACATCCCTGCACAGAAGGCTGCCAACATGGATCCTATCGAGGCCATCCGCCACGAGTAAAGAGATTTAGAATACAGTAAAAACGTTATTTACTATGCAATACTACAGCACCAACGGGAAGGCTCCGATGGCCGACCTGCAGAAGGCCGTCGTAAAGGGACTGGCCGAAGACCGCGGGCTTTACATGCCCGAGAGGATTAACCGTCTGCCGAAGGCTTTCTTCGACGACATGCCGACGATGCGCTTCCAGGACATCGCCTACAACGTGGCCGCCGCCTTCTTTGGCGAGGACATCGATGGTGACGGTCTGAAGGAATTGGTCTACGACACCCTGCAGTTCGACTGCCCCATCGTCAAGGTAAAGGAGAATATCTATGCGCTGGAGCTCTTCCACGGCCCCACGCTGGCCTTTAAGGATGTAGGCGCCCGCTTCATGGCCCGCCTGCTGCAATATTTCTTGCGCAGCGGTTCGGTGGGTTGCGACTCAGTCGCAACAAACGGGACGGTGAACGTGCTTGTGGCCACCAGCGGCGATACGGGCTCGGCTGTGGCTAACGGCTTCCTCGGCGTAGAGGGCATCCATGTCTATGTGCTCTATCCAAAGGGAAAGGTGAGCCCCATCCAGGAGTGCCAGTTCACTACCTTAGGCCAGAACATCACGGCTGTAGAGGTGGACGGCGTCTTCGACGACTGCCAGCGCTTGGTGAAGAGCGCCTTTATGGACGAGGAGCTGAACAAGCACATGATGCTCACGTCGGCCAACTCCATCAATGTGGCCCGCTTCCTGCCGCAGGCTTTCTATTATTTCAATGCTGTGGCAAGATTGTTAAGCGTTAAGAGTTTAGAGTTTAGTGACATTTCTTCTGCTGAACAGACAAAAGTCACTGAACACTCAACACTGAACACTCAACCGGTGATGTGTGTTCCCTCCGGCAACTTCGGCAACATCTGCGCCGCCCTCTTCGGCCATGCGATGGGCCTGCCCGTGAAGCGTTTCATTGCTGCGAATAACGCCAACGACGTCTTCTATAACTATTTGCAGACGGGGCAGTACGAGCCGAAGGCCTCCATACAGACGCTGGCCAATGCGATGGATGTGGGTGATCCCTCGAACTTCGCCCGCATCATCAACCTCTACAGCGAGAATGGCAAGCTGACGCCCGAGGAGACGCATGAGCGTATCACCAGCCTGATCAGCGGCACCACCTACAGCGACGAGCAGATCAAGGAGACGATGCGCAAATGCTATGAAGAGACGGGCTATATCCTCGACCCGCACGGTGCCTGTGGCTATCGTGCCCTTGAGGAGCAGCTGCAAAAGGGTGAGGTGGGCATCTTCTGCGAGACGGCCCATCCTGCGAAGTTCAAGGAAAAGGTAGATGATATCTTGGGTATCGACGTAGAGATTCCCGAACGCTTAGCCGCCTTTATGCGGGGCGAGAAGCAGAGTGTGCCGATGCCCAACGACTTCGAGGCCTTCAAGCGTTTCCTGTTGGAGCAGTAATATTTTCCTGCTTGTTAAAAAGCAGGCGGTCAGCGAGCCAGATAGTCAATATGATGGCGAGCACCGCTGCGGCGATAGCTGCCGCCCATGTCATCAGCGTGATGGCAAGGGCGGCAGCAATTGTTGCACCACATAGCATCAGCGTGCAGAAAAAGACCAGCATCGCTAAAGGCATGGCCGACGAGCGCTGCCACAACAGCGGCAGGAAAGCAGCACGAAGACTACGGCGCACACTGGGCACGAGGCTCTCTAAGTGCGTGGCACCATTGGCCATCAGATAGCGACGGTGTGCCTGCGTGTGCTTCAGACTGCGCAGGTAGACCTCGAAGGCATGGGGTGTGGAGCCTAAAAGGCACAGCAATAAGATGACGAACACGGGCCAGAAGGCATGACTCGACAGACTTAGCGCGATGCAGCCCGTCAGCGCAAGGGCGCTCAAGAGAATGGCGCCAAATAGCGGTAGCCACAACGATTGCGGCACACGCGGCATGTGGATGCTTGGGCGCAATGCCTTCTTCACGACTCTCTTGTCAACAATCCACAGGACGGCGATGGCTGCACCCAGCAGCACGATGACCAGCAGGATTCCCCACACAGCTATTTGTCCGAAATATATCATCTTTCAATTGTTTTGATTACAAACCTCGTGTTATGATTCGTGGTCAGCGTTAATCTCCACTACGTTGTCGGCATCATTGATGACGGTGCCGTCGGTAGAGCTGACGATGACGATGCGGCCAGCTATGGCCTGCTTGCGCAGATAGGGCAGCATGGTGGCTTCGGGCTCTTCAACCAGAAGGATGGGCCGTTGCCGCAGGACGGCGACAGCCAACAGACGTGCCTGCTGCGGGTCGGTGCCACCCGTCTGCTCTGCTTCTTCCTCCAGGTTTTCGTCAGAGAGCTGGCGGTTGGCGCGCAGGGCGAAGACATCGTCGGCGGTGGGGGCCTCATAGCGTTCGAGCTCTCCCACATCGTCGAGACGACGCGGGGCAAAGGCCATCTGCCGGCGTAGCGCAGAGGCCGTCTTCGGTGTCAGCGGCTCACCGTCGATGCTGATGAAGCCAGCCACGACGGGCTCGAAGCCCATCATGGCATAGAGCCAGCGGGCGCCGCCCACCACACAGGTGATCTGTCGCTCGCGGGCCATCAGCGAGAGGGTGTGAGGCTCGCCCTTTACCAGTACGTCGTTCAGTTCCAGCATGATTGATTCCTTTTTGTCGCGGGGAAACCGCAAGGCACACTTAGTAATGGAATTCTCCGTATTCGCTCTTGATGGTGAGCGAGCGCGAGCCTTCCTCGATGCGGCCCACCACCTGAGCGTCTATGTTGAAGCTCTTCGAGATGGCAATCACCTGCTCTGCCACTTCGGGACGCACGTAGATCTCCATGCGGTGGCCCATATTAAAGACCTGGTACATCTCCTTCCAGTCGGTGCCTGAGCACTCGTGGATGGCACGGAACAGCGGCGGCACGGGGAACATGTTGTCCTTGATGACACGGCAGTTGTCGCCCACGAAATGCAGCACCTTCGTCTGTGCGCCGCCCGTGCAGTGCACCATGCCGTGAATCTCAGGCCGCAGGTCGTCGAGCAGCCGCTTGATGACAGGTGCGTATGTGCGGGTGGGGGAGAGGACGAGTTGGCCGGCATCGACGGGCGAACCGTCGACCGCACTGGTTAGCTGATACTTCCCTGAGTACACCAGCTCATTGGGCACGGCGTGGTCGTAGCTCTCGGGATATTTCTCGGCGAGATATTTGGAGAAGACATCGTGGCGGGCGCTGGTGAGACCGTTGCTGCCCATGCCGCCGTTGTAGCGCTGCTCGTAGGTGGCCTGTCCTGTGGAGGAGAGACCTACGATGACGTCGCCCGGACGGATGTTCGCATTATCGATGACGTCGCTGCGTTTCATGCGGCAGGTGACGGTCGAGTCGACGATGATGGTACGCACGAGGTCGCCCACGTCGGCCGTCTCGCCGCCAGTGGGCCAGATGCCGATACCCATCTCGCGCAGCTCGGCAAGCAGCTCGTCGGTGCCGTTGATGATGGCGCTGATGACCTCACCCGGGATGAGCATCTTGTTGCGGCCGATGGTGGAAGAGACAAGGATGTTGTCGACGGCACCCACGCAGAGCAGGTCGTCGGTGTTCATCACGATGGCATCCTGCGCAATGCCCTTCCACACGCTCAGGTCGCCCGTCACCTTCCAATACATGTAGGCCAGGCTCGACTTCGTTCCGGCGCCGTCGGCGTGCATGATGTTGCAGTATTCCGGGTCGCCGCCCAGGATGTCGGGGATGATCTTGCAGAAGGCCTGTGGGTAGAGGCCCTTGTCGATGTTCTTGATGGCAGCGTGGACGTCTTCCTTCGCGGCAGAGACGCCACGCTGCATGTAGCGGTTGTCCATTCCTTAATCTCTCTTCTTGCTAAAGTCAGTGGTCTGCTCCTCCGTGCCGGCAGGTGCCTCATAGTAGAACATGGGCTGGAAGCCGAACATACCTGCGAGGATGTTGTTGGGGAACGACTGCACCCTGACATTGTATTCCTTGGCTTGCTTGTTGTATTCGCGGCGTGCCTCTGCCAGACGGTTGACAGCGCCGGCCAGCTCATCCCTCACATCCTGGAAGGCCTTGAGGTCGCGCAACTCGGGATAGTTCTCGTCGGCAACGAGCAGACGTCCGAGGGCCTGTGAGAAGTCGCCCTGTGCCTGGTTCCATGCCTTCATCTGCTCAGGTGTGCAGTTCGAGGGGTCGATGTTGATGGAGGTAGCGCGGGCGCGGGCCTCGGTCACTTCTTTCAGTGTACCCCTGATCAGATCCTCCTCTCTCTCGAGGATATTCTCCAACGAGTTCAGCTGCTGGAAGTTGCGCTTCAGCACGACGTCAATCTGCGAGAAGGCTTCCTTGCCGTTTTCACGTGCCTGCACCATTCCGTTGTAGGCACCCTTTACCCAGAAAAACAATACGAGCACCACGAGCACTACAGCTCCGAGGCAGCCCAGTCCGATGTACTTCTTGTTCATAGTCTTTGAATGTTTATTGGTTATTTTATAATGTTCAATGTTCAATGGTCAATGGTCAATGTTCAATGGTCACCATTTCCTCGATGCACCGCCGCCGCCGAAGTGACCGCCGCCATAGCTGCCGCCGCGACTACTGCTGCCGCTGCTCCAGCTGCTTCTGCTGCTCCTGTCATCTCGGTCTCTGCGACTGCTGCCGTAGGTGCTGCCTGCACCTATTCCGCTGTTGATGAGTTCGATGGTGGGATTAGGCATCGCGGTCTTCAATGGCGTGATGTTCTCCTTCATCAGACCTTTCTTTTTCAGCTTACGGCGCAGCAAACCCAGTACACCCCATATTCCCATAGTGCCCACACCCACGATGCCCAGGTCGCGGTCTTCGTCGTTGAGGGGTTCCTCGTAAACGGGTGACAGCTCGTCCTGATCTTTCAGCACCTCCAAGAGGGCGCGTGTGAGATAGAGCATGGCGCTGTCGGGTTGGCCGTCCTTCAGGAAGGGTACGGCATATTCGTCGAGCAGACGGCCGCACTTGTTGTCGGTGAGGGTGGATTCGAGACCAGAGCCTGGTGAGATGTTGATGTCGTGGTCGCCGTAGGCCATCACGACGACGAGGCCGCGGTCGTTGCGTCCCACACCATATTTATTGCCCATGTCCTGTGCCAGTCGGAAGGCATCGCCGCCCTGGCAGTAGTTCACTACGACAAAAGCGGTCTCGATGCCCAGCTCTTTGTCCATCCGCTGCAGCATCGTGTTGATACTGTCGACGCTTTCCTTCGAGAGCACCTTGTCGGGGTTGGCCAGATACTGGTTCTCGTCCTCCAGATGAGGCATGGGGATATTGTCAGCCGACCACACTTCCGTCGTGTTGACAAGCTTCTCCGGAGCTTTCACTTCATTGTCGACTGCATAGATTCCTGAGCCGAGGCAGCAGGTGAAGCTGGCGAGTATGCCGCCGTAGAAGACCTTGTTCCAGAAAGCACGCACGGGGTTCTTTTGCGTAGGCGGGGTCGTGACGGCTGCCACCTGCTGGTTGTAGTCCTTGCGCATGCTGTCGTACGACTTCGTGATGTCGGCTTTCAGCTCTTTCAGCTCGGCGTCTTTGCCTTTCAGCTCCTTTTTCTTTTCCTTGTATTCAGTCTTCAGCGTGCTCACCTGGCTGTTGAACACGTCTGTCAGCTTGTTCACTTCTTCCTCACGAGTAGGGCCTTCCACCTTTGTGGGCTTGTTATTCACCACGGCGAAGCCGTAGGTCACGAAACCTATCAGCACCAGCCCCATTATTGTAAATACTAATAGCATGTTTTTATGTCAAGAATTTGAGAATGATAGAATTATTATTCGTGTGATTCGTGAGATTCGTGGTCGTAAATCACTGTTCGCGGCCCGTCCAGAATTCCCACGAGGCGAAGGCCTGCAGCAGCAGCATCTCGAGGCCGTTCTTCACGGCGGCTCCGCGTTCAGCACCCTTGCGCATAAAGAGCGTCTCGTCGGGGTTGTAGATGAGGTCGTAGAGGATATTCTTCTCGTCCATTGCCTCGTAGGGCAGGGTGGGGCACTCGTTAACCTTGGGGAACATGCCCAGCGGCGTGCAGTTGACGATGACGTTGTATTCCTTCACCACGTCGGGAGTGATGCTGGCGTACTGGATAGTGCCCGGACGCTCATAGCGGCTGACCAGCACGGGCTCGATGCCCAGCGACTTCAGCCCGTAGCAGATGGCCTTCGATGCGCCGCCCGTTCCCAGCACCAGCGCCTTCTTATGGTAGCTCTCGATCATCGGCTCGATGCTCTGCACAAAGCCGATGACGTCGCTGTTGTAGCCGCGCAGCTCGATCTTCGCTCCCTCGTGCACCACGCGGATGACGTTGACGGCGCCGATGGCCCTTGCCTCGGGGCTGATATAGTCGAGGAAGGGTAGCACTTTCTCCTTGTAGGGGATGGTGACGTTCAGCCCTTTCAGCTCCGGATTCTGGCTGAGCACCTCGTTGAGCTGCTCGATGTTGGGAATCTCGAAATTGACGTACTTCGCGTTGATGCCTTCGTCGGCAAAGCGCTGGTTGTGGTAGGTCACTGAGAATGAGTGGCCGAGTGGGTAGCCGATTAATCCGTATTTGTCTGTCATCGTTATTACGTTATTTCGTTGTCACGAGGGTCGTTATGACGAAGGTCGTTATCACGTTATTCCGTTATCACGTTATTACGAAGGTCGTTATCACGTTATTCCGTTATCACGTTATTACGACTTGGTGCCCGTGTAGAGTGTGCAAATCCCGCCAGTCATCCGCTTGAACGCCGTCTCCTGGAAACCAGCCTGCTTGAGGATATCCATCATGCGCTCGCCCTGCGGGAAGGCCTCGATGGTGCGCCGCAGGTAGGAATAGGCGCTTTTGTCCTTCGACACGAGCCGTCCGTAGACGGGCAGCACGGTGTGTGAGTAGATGCCGAACAGCTGCTTCATGGGGAAACGCGGCGGCGTGGTCAGCTCCACGATGACGAGGTGTCCGCCGGGCCTGAGCACGCGGCACATCTCGCTGAGTCCTTTGTCGAGATTGGCGAAGTTGCGGATGCCGAAGGCCGCCGTCACGGCGTCGAAGCTACCGTCGGCATAGCTGAGGCTGAGGCAGTCCTCCTTCTCGAAGGCGATGATGTCCTGCAGGCCCAGCTTCTCCACCTTCTTCCGTCCCACCTCCATCATGCCCTCGCTGATATCGGCGCCGACGAGACGCTGCGGTTTCAGCATCTGAGCGGCCATGATGGCGAAGTCGCCTGTGCCGGTGGCGATGTCGAGCACCGTCTGCGGCTGGTACTGTTGCAGGAAGCTGATGGCCTTGCGGCGCCAGCCCTTGTCGATGTTCCACGACAGACGATGGTTCAGCGTGTCGTAGGTGGGCGCGATGTTGTCGAACATCGCCTCCACCAGCTCCGCCTTTGCTCTGCCGGCCTCGTAGGGCTTTATCGTTTCCTGCTGGTACATGCTCTCTAAAGCTAGTTTTGACTAGTGTGACTAGTTCGACTAGTTCCTGCTCTTCAGCCAATTCTTCACATTCTGCTCGATTCTGGCGGCGATGTCGCCGGCAGTGGCGGCCTTGTCAAACTTCTCGCCCACGATGTGCTCGTAGAGCTCGATGTAGCGGTCGCTGACGCTCTCGACATACTCGTCGGTCATCTCGGGCACCGTCTGGCCGGGCTCGTTCATGAAGTTGTGCTCGATGAGCCACTGGCGCACGAACTCCTTCGAGAGCTGCTTCTGCGGCTCACCCTTGGCCAGCTTCTCCTCGTAGCCGTCGGCGTAGAAATAGCGGCTCGAGTCGGGCGTGTGGATCTCGTCGATGAGGATCACCTTGCCGTCGCGCTTGCCGAACTCATACTTCGTGTCGACGAGGATGAGGCCGCGCTTGGCGGCAATCTCCTGTCCGCGGGCGAAGATGCGGCGGGTGTAGTCCTCCATCACCTCGTAGTCTTCCTTCGACACGAGGCCCTGGGCGATGATCTCCTCCTTCGAGATGTTCATGTCGTGACCCTCGTCGGCCTTCGTCGTCGGCGTGATGATGGGCTCGGGGAAACGCTCGTTCTCCTTCATGCCGTCGGGCAGACGGACACCGCACAGCTCACGGCAGCCATTCTTGTACTCGCGCCAAGCCGAGCCGGTGAGGATCGAGCGGATGATCATCTCCACACGGAAGCCCTCGCACTTCAGGCCCACCGTCACCATCGGGTCGGGCGTGGCCAGCTTCCAGTTCGGGCAGATGTCCGTCGTGGCGTCGAGGAATTTCGCGGCTATCTGGTTCAGCACCTGTCCCTTGAAGGGGATGCCCTTGGGCAGCACCACGTCGAAGGCCGAGATGCGGTCGGTGGCCACCATCACCAGGATGTCGTCGTTAATGTTATACACGTCGCGCACCTTTCCGTGGTACACGCTCTTCTGTCCCTCGAATTGGAACTCAGTCTTTGTCAATGCGTTTGCCATATATTTCCTTTATTCGTTTGATTCGTACAATTCGTGTCCTATAATTGCCTGCAAATTTACGAAAAAATATCGAGAATTGGAAATACTTGGCAGAAAATATTCTGCACCGTCGCTTTTTGCTGACAAATATCTACTCCCCTCCCTTGTAGGGGAGGGGTAAGGGGTGGGGTCAGTCTTGTCAGTCTAAAAAAAAGTCCCAAGCCTTGGGACTTTTTTCCCAGGCCTTGGGACTTTTGTCCCAAGCCTTGGGATTTTATCCCCAAGCGCAGCCGCTCCCCTCCCTTTTAAGGGGATGGGTGGCCGAAGGCCGGGGTGGGGTATAGGAATAATAAACGTCCATTTTTTCTGTTCGAAGGCCGAAAAATGGGCTAAAAACGGGCCTATCCTACACATCCTACACCACCTACACCGCTGCCTACACCCCGCAAAAGCTTGATATCAAGCTATTTATGCGATGGTGTAGGCAGTGTAGGCATTTTTTAAAAATATTTTTTTGTAATCAGTTGCCGCTGCCGTTGGAATCGTCAGAGGCATCTGTACGGGCGCCGGAGCTGTTGGAGCCGCTGCTCGTTGTTGTTTCGGGCTCACCGATTCTGACATCGGTGTCTCTCTTCACCATACCAGCATCGCCGCCGCCGAACACGTTGCCCTTGATGTTGGCACCGTCCATAACTTTCACTAGGGTCCATACCGTGTTAGCGAATGATTCTCCCAAAGCGTCACTACCACGGCTAGCTCCATACACCTCACCGCCATAGTGTTCCTTGTAATCAACCTGTGTACCAACGGTCCCCCTGATGTTGACGTTACATTGCGACCACCAGCCTGGACCGGCGTCTGTTCCGTCATCGCGTTTAGCAGTACCGTCCTTGTAGGCAGTTTCCATTCTTGTGGGCGGAATGGCGGGAGGACCGACGCTGGCCTGTGAGCCGCCGCCATAGACATTGCGGTGGATGGTGCCGCCGTTGATGTCGATATAAGTGAAGCGGGTGACAGAACCGGCAGAGGTGCTGAAGTCCTCTTCCTTCATCGGTGTGGCCTGTAAGTCTTCTGCTCCAGGCCTCTTATAACCAATAACATCTCCATAGTCGCCGTCATAGTTGAAGTCATACTTGTACTTTCCAATACCTGAACCGGCACCATAGACATTACCTCGAGCCAGCCACTGCTTATCGTCAAGGTCTGTCGTTTTCAGGAGATCCTGATTGTCAGAGTTATAGGCCATTCCAATCTCACCACTATTAATCGTCACATGTGTATCACGACGGATGTGACCATCCATGCCGCCACCATAGACAGAACCAAGAATGAGCGGTGCCTTACCAGACTGGCCGGCATTCTCGCTGCTTTGATCTGCAGTACCGATGATGATATCCGTCTCATTGGCGTAGCCCACGAAGAACTCAGGACTGTAGAGATAACGTGGAGATTCTAGGATATTAGGTGCAGACTCACCACGGCAGCCACCGAACACATTACCGTATGGCAGACTTGCATCGTATGGTAATTTATCAGAAGTCAGCGGATACATACACAACGAAGGATTGGTTGCATCAACATAGCCAACAGTGCCGCCAGTAATCTTCACCGTACATTTACCGCTGTTTAGGAAGTACCATGCATTATCCTTGACACTATTATTAACATCTGGATTATATGCACTGGTCCACAGATTTCCATTAAGCCTCTCACCATAACCCGTAGGATAATAGTCATCAGTACCGCCAGCATAGTTACCCTTACCGACAGAGCCCATGTTACCACCACCATAGATATTACGTAACACAGAACCACCGCTCATGTTGACTTCTGTATTACCGAAGACCTTACCAGCTGTGATACTGTAACAGGTGGCTTCATACTCTGCATTCGTATCAGAAGCAGTACCTGTTCCACCATTTGTAACAATGGTTCTCCTGTCCACAGGTATCTTGGTAAGCGCTTTAGTAAACTGTCCCTTACCGCTACCGCCTCCGTAGATGGAGTGAGCCACAAGTCCGTTGGTCAGCGTCACCTTTGTGTCGCCTATCACATGACCGTTCTCACCTCCGCCATACACGGCACCTGCTATACAGTCAACCATGTTGTCACCATCAGTCATATAGTTCTCAGTGGTTGCAGTGTTGTTACTCGGATAATTGATAGTAACCTCTGTAGAACCGACATTCGCACAGAACATAAATTCCTTGTAGTCGCCGGCAACACCCTTACCTGCGCCATACACATCACCATTGTCTTTATCGATAAATGGGTTAGCATTATCCTCACTACTTGTGAGTCCGATACGTCCGCCAGTGATGCTGACGTTAGTCTTGCCTTCATAGCCGGGAATATACTCGAACTTATATGGCCAGCTCAGGGCGAAACTGTTGGTTTCATCAGCGTGCTTCACCATGTTGGAGTACTTGGTATAGGTAGTGGTACCGTCTGAAGTGGTTCGGCTGAATTCCACCTCGTTGTCTGCAACAGAAGTGGCACCCTTTGTGAGCATACAGTTGATGGTACCCACCGATGCCATCTCGCCGCCGCCATAGACGCTCTTCTTCACCCGGCCACCGCTGATGTTCACATTGGTTTCCTTACCCACGCAGCCTGCCCATATCATTGGCGTGAAGCCAAAGTAGATCTTGGCATTTTTCTCGCCCTCGGCAGTGACAATAGCCTTGGCTGCATCCTCATTGATGATACTACCATAGCCACCACCATAGACATCGCGGCCCACGGTGCCACCACTAATATTTATGTTCGTATTGTCGCGCACAGTACCCAACTCACCGCCGCCATAGACATTGCTCTTGATTTCACCGCCCGTGATGTTGATGGTAGCAGTCTTTGTCTGACCCAACTGCGGCCAAATCTCATTGTAAGTGTCATTCAGCAACGTCAGTCGTCCCATCGAGCCGCCATATACATTACCACCAGTGGTATGGATATTCGTTTCATCCTTGAAATTAATCTCATGACCAATGGTACCGCCACTGATGTTCACCGTCACATGGCCGTAGGACTTCGCAGGGATAGCAGGTGTTTTCACATCACCCTCACTTACGAATCCTTCAGCACCAGATTGTAAGCTGTGTTCTGCATTATATGCTGCAGCTTCGTCAGCAGTATAGTATGTTGCAGGTATTGCTTCTGAGTCCTCCGTGAACGAACCATAGCTGGCATCGGAAACAGCATTGAAACCTATACCTACTGATGCCAAACGGCCACCGCCATAGATGGAACCGAGCATCTTACCGCCCGAAATGTTTACCTCTACATTACCGCCAATAGAACCGGCTGTGAGTGCTTCGCCGCTATATCCACGACCAGCACCGAATACGTTTCCATCAACATAGGAAGTTCCCGTAGTACCAATAACGACTCCCGGATTCTCAGCGGTTATCGTCGTAGGATGGGAGTATGTTGTTGTGCCAATGGTAACACTTCCACCAATGTTCGTCTGGGCATTTTCAATCACGTGACCATCCTCACCGCCACCGAATACAGAACCGTAGATACGGGCGTTGCCCGTTACGTTCACCTCAGCTTCTCTGATGTTCGTCCAAGTATTGAAGAAGATACGCTGATCACCCTTGCCTGCACCGAACAGATAACAGGTCACAGGGTGCGCGGCAATCTGCTCCAAGGTACGTGGCACGCCGAGGGTGCCTCCCACCATGTTGACGGTACATTTGCCAGTTCCTGACGTTGGTACTGTAAGCTCGCCATGACTATCCGTCGTGTACATACCGACATCGGTGTGCTCATTACCGCCATAGACACTGGTCAGGATGTGGCCACCAGTGATATCCACTTGGGTGTTACGACGAACGATACCTGCAGCACGATGCCATAAGCCCGGAGCATACGGAACAACACCGCTACCACCACCATACACATTGCCGTAGTAGGTATGACCATCGGTAGCTATTGGCTTACCACCATCAGAGTTATCACGCTGCTTTTCTGAAGGAATGACCGAGTAGTCGCCAGTGTAATCGTAACATGGAATGGTAACACCGGATATGGTTGTTGTTGTTGTAGCATACGGATCATAAGGAGCACCATCATTTTTATTATACTCCCAGTGGGCACACTCGGGCAGAGATGCATTGTAATTCGCAGCAATTTCATTTTCTGATTCACCTTGTGCAATCAAATGACCAGCAGCCCATTCTGCATCAGTATAGCGACGGTTCACACCATCACCATTACCAATCTGGCAGTCACCTTCAATCGTTACATGCGTATCATACTGTACAATACCGTTCTCGCTGCCGCCATAGACGGAGCCCTTGACAAAGGCATGGCCACCGATAGTCACATCGGCCATCGACGTTAAGGCCAGCGTCTCAATAAACGCATGGTAGTCGGCATCATTACCAAAAAACTCCCATTTATTATTTGTACCAGCGGCCTCCGATGTACTATTAGAACTAATCGTAGTACTTGTGGCCAACATACGTTTGGGCCTGTTATTATTGCCTGAATAAGAATAGACCCCAGGTAAGACTCCCTTACCTGCACCAAAGACGTGGCCCTTGTCATCGGGAGGCAATGGATTGTTTGAACTATCGACCTTCTTCATCTGCATACCGTCCGGTCCAATTTCAGCATAGTCACGGACGATGACCTTGCAGTTTCCGCTTGTAGTGTTTTCCACTGCAACCGGCGATCCGTTAACAACCGTATACCTTGCCACCGAAGCAACCTCGCCACCGCCATAGACGCTGCCTCTCACCTTGGCCTTGCCCTGAACGGTGACACTCGGATTACCACGTACCAAAGCCGAGTAGCCATGTGTCTCTAATCCTTTGCCAGCACCAAATACATCGCCCATAATCTCGGGTGCACTAGTGTCGTCCCCTTCGAGACCTATCGTCACGTTTGTATTATTTTCCATTCGGGCAATCATACCGCCGCCATAGACGGAGCCACTAATTGTGCCGTTAGTGATGCTGACATTCGTTCCGTATGCCATGGCATCTTCGCAATAGTAATCTGTATCAGTGCCCATACCGGCACCGAATACATTACCCTTGTCGGTCGTCGGAGTCTCAGGACCTACAGAACCACCAGTGATGGTAATATTGCAAATGCCTGTGTTCTTGTTATCGTCGGTACCATTGGGATTACCATCTTCATCAGTAAACGAATAATTCCTGTGTGCAGCATCAGCGGTAAATGTACCCACTGAACCTAAGCTACCGCCGCCATAGATGTTCTTTGCAATGGAGCCATTGGCAAAGGTGACATAAGTATTGCCGGTCACACCAGCCGTAGCACCCAAACCGCCGCCAAAGACAGAACCCCTGATATCGGCAGCCTTGCGATTCACCGACTCTTCTACCAAGGTGATTTCTTCGGTCGTGAGATTTTTCTCCTGCTTCATCCATTTGCCTGTACCGATATCTACATAGGTACTACCCGTGACATTTGCCTCGAATCCACCGCCATAGATATCTGTAATATAACCGAGGGACAGGGGATACTTATACTTGTTTCCCTCAAGCGGCTCCAATGCTGTCTTGTCATACGAGTGCTTTTTACCATCTTCGGCGTCAGCGTTTCTCGCATCGACATAGATAATGGTCTTACCGTCCTCTGTATATTCATAGAGATAAGTATTGTTATCAGTGGAAGCCTTTTCTTTTCTAGTCACAAGAACATATCCCTCCTTCATGTTGACATTGATGTGTGGGTTGCCAACGACCTCGGCTTGGAAACCGCCACCAAAGATACTGTCGATACGAGTGGCCGAGATGATATTGATGCGCGGGTCACGCTGAGGATTCGTTCCTGTTCGCTTTGGACTACCATTATTGGTCTCATAGCCGTAGACAGAGTAAGGTGCCAGATAACCGCCAGCATACAGATGTTTGATAATGATAGGCTGACATCCGCCCTCCTCAATGTTCACCGTGATGGCACCATAGATAGAACCAGCCGTGTTGTTACCACCAAAGACATCATCGAATGTTCCATTGGTGATGGTCAGGTTGATGTCATTATAGACATCCGCATTGGTGGAACCACCGAAGATTCGTTTCACATCCTTCACACAGTCCATCTTCAAGACGGCCTCCGCATCAGTTTTTGCATCCTTGCCGGCACCAGTGACCTCATCTACACTCAGCTCGCAGTAGCCAGCCTCTTGGTATACCGACAGAGCTTCTGTACGGATATTACCACGTTTGTTGCTACCGCCATAGACATAATGCATGTAACCGCCAAGAACAGTCGTGGTAGCGACACCAGATCCATATGAGTAGTACTTTTTTCGATTATCTGGGGTATCTGCATTAGACTTGTCTGTTTGTGAGATGGCATGTTCTTCATCTGCACCTGTTTCACTTCCTTTCTGAGTGAAGTCCGTATATCCTACGTTGGCACCCGGGTTCTTATACCACTTGTTGTCTCTTGGATCCTGATAGATGTCCTTACCGTTACCACCACCGAATGCCTCATCAATCTCATATGTTCCATTTATGAGGAGAGAGTTAGCAGGTGTGGAAGCAGCATTACCGCCACCATATACTTGCCTGATACTTGTCAGTTCGCAGCCGTCAATGACAACCGAAGCGAGCTCAGTGCTGGCTGTAGGTTCGTAGGGTGCCAGGTTACCGCCGCCATAGACCGCCACCACATCATATTTCTTGTCAGCAATGGCTCCTCGCAAGCTGTCGAGCGCTTCCGTCTTCAACTTATTAAGATATTTCTGTTTTTCTTCATCATTTGCACCGGGAAGATTTGAATAATTTGTTTCAACTATAATATCTTTATAGTATTGGGCAGGGGTTACACCATATGTAGCTGCAAGTCCACTTAAACCATCTGTACCTCTTAAATATTGGTCATATTCAGTAAAGGATTTATTCGTGCAGTTCTCAAACTTGTCATACTTTTGATAATCTGCATCCTTGGAGACATCATGGATAGCCTTCTTGTTACGATGTTGTGTCGCATACACATGCACCGATGCGTGTCCCTTCGGTGTACCGTTCAGGTCGTTACAACCGAAGATGCGGCGGACGACACAACCCGTGTCAGACCCCGTCTTATTAGGATTCAACTCCACGGAGGTGTTGCCACCCACATTAGCTGCGAGGTTGAGCGTTCCCTTACCACTACCGTACACATCGCCACCAGATATTACACCTTCAACCTCCTTACCAATGACGCCACCCGTCAGGATGACAGAGGTGCTCTCCGTGACGCGACCTCCCTCGCCGCCACCATAGACGTTACCTTCAATGAGGCCGCCAGAGATGTTCACATCCGACCAGATGTCGGTGGCGAACCTGTCTTGGTTATATTGGTTGGCAGTAGCGGAAGTATTAGGAGCAGGAATATAAACGCCGCCTGGGAACGCAGTTGAGAGGAAGCCCTCGCTGGGTCCGCGGCTAGCGCCAAAGACACTGCCTTTGATCCTTCCACCCTTGATGTCTACCTGAGTGTGTGAACAGGACTTGTGATTGTCCGTAGGATCGTGATATTCATTATAGTCCATTTTGTAAGGACCTACAGAGGCCAGTGCACCACCGCCATAGACGTTGCCATTAATAACTGTCGTAGTAGTAGTGCCGCTAACCTCTACCAGCGTCGTACAGGTGACAGAGCCAGAGGAGTTGTTGAGATACTGCGTTGTGCCGCCATCCGTGTATTTTCCGATGCCAGAGCCTGCACCGAAGACATTGCCGCTTCGACCTGCGGTTTCATAAGCTCCCTGGCCGTCAATATGTCCCTTGTATATCCTAACTTCGGTACCTTTGCGCACATGGCCGTCCTGACCACCTCCATAGACGGAACCCATAATGGTAGGACCTGTACCTTCTGTGGCGTCGTCTCCGATATTAATGACAGCCTTGTTGACATAGCCCAGGAAGAAGTCGGGCATATACCTGTAGCGAGGTGATTCCTGCACAGACTTGGCTGCCTGACCACGGCTGCCACCGAAGACTGAACCATAAGGAATACCATCCCCATCTATAAGCTTGTCTTTTAATGTTTCATCAAAAGTCTCGGGCAGATCGGGCCCTATCTTACCGCCCTTAATGGTGACGGTGGACTCACCGCTATTCACGAAGTGCCAAGCCAAATCTTTGGTCGGATTCTGTTCAGTGTAGGCTGTAGTCCATAGATTGCCGCTGGCAGAGGGCAATTCACCATAACCACCCGTTGAGTAGTCATCCGCACCGCCTGAATAGTTACCTTTACCTACGGAAGCCAAATTGCCGCCGCCATAGACGAACCAGCCCACTTTACCGTCATTGATGGTAACAGAGGTGTTGCCATAGACCTTTCCTGCCGTCCAGCTATGAGCACGTTCTGAAGTGGTCTTCGGATTGCCTGGACTTGAAGCATTCCACAAATAGGTTGTATAGGTATGTGTACCCTTACCGCCACCAAACACACTGTGCTCAATCCAGCCATTGTTGATGATGACCTTGGCATCCTCATAGACATGACCGTCATCACCGCCGCCATAGACGGTTCTGATAGTTGGTTGCTCTCCAATGGTTGTTTCAATGGTGACTTCCGTTGCTCGCACGTTGGCACAGAAAGCCTCCGTATAGCGTTGCTCCGCAATGTCATCATAGGGATTGCTCGAAGCATCAACTTTTGCACCAAACGACACCTGTCCCTGACCGCCGCCGAATACATAGCCAGTATCTCCAGCATCGCCAATCTTACTACTGCCAGAGATTTTCACATAAGCCGTACCGCGAGGTGTGTCATTTGCGACAGGGGTACAAGGAACATACTTGAACTCGTATGGCCAGCTGAGGCCGAAGCCATAAAGGGTCTTGCCATCGTTGGTTTGACTATCATGCTTCGTGAGTTGTGTATAAGTAGGTGTTACAGAAGAAACTCCGACATCGGTGTTATCAGCAACATTATAATTGATGAGACCTACACTTGCCAACTGACCGCCGCCATAGACATTCGTCTTCACATGGCCACTCAGGACATTCACGTAGGTGTTGCCACCCACGGTGCCTGCCCACTGCATGGGCGTATAGGTGTACTTAAATGTTTGTGATGTGCTACCCCAATACACGGCAATGGTGGTATAGTTTGTGTGGTCGTCACTTCCCTTGCCTCCGCCAAAGACACTGCCGTCAATGGTGGGTGCACCTTCTGAGGTGAAAGATCCCTCCGTGTTGTAGGCACCGCCAGCCGTCCTCTTGCCGCCAATGGTCACCCATGCATTCTCACGCACAGTACCGAGCTCGCCACCACCATAGACATTACCATAAATCCGTGTGGTCTTGCCTTCGGCTTGACTGATATTGACAATAGAGGTCTTCGCCTGCGCCAGTTCCGGCCAAATCGGGTTGATGTTTCCATTGAGAAGTTCGAGACGTCCCATGCAGCCGCCATAGACATTACCGCTGTATTTGATATCTGAGATGATGGCATCATTAGAACCAGTAGTTGTTCCTGCCGGGGTGCCATTACCGATGGTGCCACCGCTGATGTTTACTGCAATATGACCATAGGTCTTTCCATTATCATCTTCCTCCAACTGGCCATACTTCGGATTGGGATTACCGTCGTCATCTGTTGGTTTCACGAAATAGGTACCCACGGATGCCAGACGGCCACCACCATAGATGGAGCCGAGCATGGTACCATTCTCAATATTCACCGTCACATTACCACCAACACTACCTGCCGTCTCTGCTTCACCAGAGAAGCCACGACCACCACCGAAGACGTTACCATCCACGTAAGAGGTGCCCCAGGTGCCAATCTTCAGGCTGCTGCCGGTTGTGAATGTCTCACCTTCGTCGGCCGTATCGTTGTCGCCATTGAGATCAATGCTTCCACCGATATTGGTCACCGCATCGCCAATGACGTGACCATCCTCACCACCACCGAACGTAGAGCCATAGATACGTGCATTATTCGTGATGTTGACTTGGGTATTGCCGACGTTAGTCCAGGTGTTGAAGTTGATGCGCTGGTCACCCTTGCCGGCACCGAAGAGATAACAGGTGACGGGGTGATCATGAATCTGCTGTAAGGTACGAGGCACACCGAGCGTACCGCCAACCATATTGACGACACACGTTCCAGTACCTGTCTTGGGCGTCAGACTGCCATTTTCGTACTTTCCTACATCGGTCTGCTCATTACCGCCATAGACTGAGGTCAGAATGTGACCGCCAGTGATATCCACGCGGGTATTACCATACACAGCACCTGCCGAGCGGAGCCATAAGCCGTCAGAGTAGCCATCCTTATCCACCGGCATGCCCACTTCAGTACTCTTTGCTTCGTTCTCAAGCCAATCAGGATTCTTTCTATAGGGGAAGTAACCGGAACCGCCACCAAACACGTTGCCATAGAACGTGTGACCGTCAGAGGCAGCCTTAGGATTACCACTGCCATTCAAATTGTAAACGTCGTATGGGAGATATACCTTTTTACTACCTACTGTTTCTCCATAAGGCCAGTGTGCACACTCTGCTAATGAAGAAAGAGCCCACTCATCTGCGCTTCCTCCCGTTCCGTCAGTATAGCGACGGTTTATACCATCACCATTACCAATCTGACAATAGTCTTTAATCGTTACATGCGTATTGTTCAGCACATGACCGTTCTCACTACCACCATAGACGGAGCCCTTGATGAATGCGTGATCCTGGATGGTTACATCGGTCTCGGCAGTCATGCCCGTCGTCTCAACAAATTCTATATATTTGTCTTCAGTTGAGAAAGTATCCCAAGAATTGCCAGGCTGCATACGTTGAGGCTTGTCTGTACCTACATAAGTATACGAGTCAGGCAGGAATCCCTTACCGGCACCAAAGACGTGACCCGTGAAGGTCGGCATCTGCATGTCGTTGGGTCCAATCTCGGCATAGCCACCGATAACGACTGTACATTTTCCACTATTGGGGAATCCCTCTTTCAATTGATAGGGCATTCCCGATGGTGTACCCGCAGGAGGCTCAGGAGCGTCTTTTGGCAAGGGATCCTGCATCACCCAGAACCTGCCCACCGTGGAAATCTCGCCACCGCCATACACGCTTCCTCCCACCTTGGTGTTGCCTTTAATGGTGACTGTGGAATAACCACGTACCAATGCTGAGTAGCCATGCGTCTTGACTCCCTTACCGGCGCCGAATACGTTGCCGGTGATGACGGGGGCACTAGTGGTCGCTCCAGGAGGAGCAACTCCAGGGCCGAGACCAATCGTCACTGCTGTATTGTTTTCCACACGGGCAATTTTACCGCCGCCATAGACTGAACCACTAATTGTGCCGTTACCAATGACGACCTCCGTATTACCCTCGTTAGAAAGTATTCCATGGTCTACCGTTCCCACCATGGCTTTCGCACAGGTGAACAAGGCCTCATCACCCATACCTCCACCATACACATCACCATCAATGGTGACACCAGAAGCTCCTACCGCAACGCTGTTTGTACCGTCTGCCGTACCAATATACACCCGAGTATTTCCCTTTACATCTGCTAGGCTTCCACCGCCATAGACGTTACCCGTGATGTGAGCACCGAGAACAGGGACGTTAGACACTGTTTCATAGTCGTTTACTATTTTATCCCCTTCTAGATGCGACCCAGTCAAATGTAAATGGTCTATCGAATTTTCAGTTCCTATGTTCACTCTTGTATTTCCATCGACATTACCCGCATCGCCTCCACCAAAAATGTTGCCAATAGTGCCGATTTCATTATTGATAACATTCGTTGTGTTTTCACGATAATAGGTTTTGCCGCTTTGCACCGTTTCGTCTTGGGTCGGTGTGTACGTATATGATCCTTCAGAGCCAGATCTTTCAAACAATCCGGTTACTGAAGACGGGTTATCCGCAACCTCATAAGTATTTTCAACATGAATGTTAGGAGGAGTTTGTCCTGGGTATCCAGTAAGGTTCGGTAATGGCTGGCCAGCCCATGAACCTCTTATCATGTTGACATTCACCTCGGTTCCACCCGTCACAACAGCCGTTTCACCTACGCCACCACCATAGATATTGTCGATTCGGGTGCAGGATTTCACATTGATAGTAATCGTACCACGATCGACGGCAGTGAAGTATGCTGGATTTTTCTTTTGTTCTTCTGTTGGATTTGCTGGGCCGGTATATTTTGATGCGCCAACTCCAGGATAGGGGGCATTGAAACCACCGCCATAGAGGTTCTGGATGATGATGGGTTTACATGCATCCGCCTCGTCAATGTTTATGGTAATGTCGCCTCCGATACTTCCAAGACGGTCATTGCCGCCAAACACATTCTTGAGAATACCACTGGTAACGGTCATGGTGATGTTGCCGTGAATCTGAGCATCGTATGAACCGCCATATACATTCTGGATATCGTCATCTGAACAAGAAGACACGTTAATATTTACATCACCAAAAACGTCGGATCTCTTGCTGGAACCATAGAAGTTGGTCAGTTTCAACTTACAGTCACCACCAGTCTCAGTAGCGACCTTTCCTGTTGCATCATTAAGGACAGCGCCCTTAGTATCACTCCCGATAAAGGCATCGCTGATGTTACCGCCTTTCAGAATGACACTTGCGTTACCGGTCACATTGGCGCCGTCATTTTCCTGCCACCTCTTATTCTTCCATACCATATCAGCGCCATTACCGCCACCAAAGACATAGTGGATTTCGAAAGCGCCATAGATCGTGACATCAGTGGTAGGTACATTTGCTGAGTTGCCGCCACCATACACCTTTTCAATGCTGGTCTCTTCACAGTTATGAACATCAACCGATGTCTTCTTATCTCCATATGGGACATAATGGGCCAGGTTGCCGCCGCCATAGACACCTCTGATTTCAAATTTATTGGATTCATGACCCTCAACTACTTTATTCTGTATAGCATCATAACGCTTGGTCTGGCGAACAGAAACCCTCACATTACCTTTGGGCATACCATTCAGATTGTTGCAGCCGAACACACGACCCGTCTTGGGAACGATGCCACTTTCTGTAACTTTGACATTGTCCTTCCAATACTCTGTATAATTGTCATTCTCAGCCGTGAATGCGGTTCCATTCACCAAGACCGATACGTCACCATAGACCATGGCTTCAATGGGGGCAACATAGTCAGCATCTCCAGATGTGCCATACTGCAGTTGTCCTAAGCCGCCACCATAGGCATTACCGATGATACCGCCAGTCAGGTTGAGTGTGGTGTTGTAGGTCGTACCATATCTATAATAGGTAGTATTAGCAGCTGCCGTTTGGTTAGGAGCCGAAATGGGTTTACTGACATCCTGTTCCGTATAAAGACCTTGTACAAAGGATTCTCCTGCCGTGAGCCCCTGCACTTCGTGGAAACCATCAGCAGTAAGCGCATTGTTCACCCAGTTGTCCGTATTCGTATTGGCCAATGCACCGCCGCCATAGACATCGTTCTTTACTTCGCCGCCAGTGACGTTAACAGTCACACTACCCTTGACGATACCGTTCTGACCGCCACCGAAGGCACTTTCCCAAATAGTGCCGCCATTGATGTTCAATGTCGTACCTTCAACGGTAGCCTTGTCAGGATTGTCCTGATCACCGCGAGCTGCAGCAAAGACATAACCACCACCGCTGTTTTCTGCACCAATGATGGCATTGCCGGCGATGGTGACGCTGGTGCTGCCACCCACGGAACCCATAGAACCGCCACCATATACATCACGAACCACATGACCGCCGTCAATCAGAACTGTAGTTGTACCGCCAACGATACCAGCCTTGATGTTGTATTGTTGGCCATTTCCATCATGGTTCTCTTCGCTTTGATTGGTATAATATTTGTCCGTACCGCATCCACCGCCATAGACGTTGCCGCGATAGGGGTACATGGCTCCCTTATAGGTAATGGTGTTACCTCCTTCTGTGACAGTGATATCTGTTTCTTCCGAGCTGGTTGCAACACCGACCATACCGCTATGAATAGCCACAGAGGCATTCTGATAGGTATGGCCGTTCTCACCGCTGCCATAGACGGAACCCCTAATATCTGGATTGGAGCCATCGCCACCAATGATGACACTGGTACTATACACCCATGCCAGTCGGTCGTAGATAGCATCTGGCCTATCGATGTCACCGCGTGATGAACCGAATATCATACCGTTATTTTTGCCATTTGTGCCAATCTTTCCACCTTTAATGGTGATAGAGGTAGCACCCGTACCAGCGCCGTTAGTTTCGTCTAAGCCAAGGATGGTACCATTGGGCACGTTATTTGAGTTATCTGTATCATAGGTGAACGTTCCTACTGAACCGTGGGCACCGCCACCATAGATGTTATGAAGGATCTGAGGACCGACGATGTCGCCCTCACTCACATCACTATGTGCTGCAACGTAGTCTGCATCAGCCACAAAACTACCGATATTGATTTCAGTATTGCCCTTGATGAGGCCGGTCATGATGTCGGTGGTGTTACCCTGACCGCCGCCATAGACGTTGCCATATACAGCACCAGGAGTTACTCCTGTCGGAAGATCTGCAGTTGGTGTTCCTATGGTGCCACCGTTGACAGTGATGTTGGTAGAGCCGCCTACCTGCGACAGCTCACCACCGCCATAGACGCTCTGCTTGACTGTGCCATCGAACATCACAATCTTGGTGTCGCCGCTAACCAATGCAGTTGTGGCATCATTCTCATCGCCCTTACCGGCTCCGAAGACATCCTTGGCAATTGTCACACCGGCAGTACCCGGCTGTACGTGTTGCCATACAGGGGTATTGTTCACAGTCTCTTCCTTCGCACAGATATTCACCTGCGTGTTACCCGTGATGTCGGCCTCGTTACCGCCGCCATAGACGCTACCCTTGATGATGGCACCTTCGACGGTTGCCTCATATAGGCCTACGTAGTCACCCGACGTCATCTGGGTATATGCAGACGCTCCTAAATGCGCTGGCTCTGTCTTGAAGTAAATCTTTTTCTCAGTACCGATATTCACCGTGGCATCACCAATGATCTCTGCCAGATTACCGCCACCGAAGACATTGCCGATGGCACCAATCTTATTGGCTTCATGAGCAGGATAAGCCAATGTCGTCGTTCCGTCATCAACGATTGCACCAGAATCATTCTTTTTCTGGAGAGGAATATTCGCAATGGTTCCTGCCGTAAGAACATTTGCTGCATGACTACCCTTCGCCACATTGATATCCACTGTGGGATTGGCCACCATCTTGGCTCGGTAGCCACCACCATAGATAGCACCGATGCTGGTAAAGGCGTGGACATTCAGCTTGGGATCTGCATAGGGCTGATTCTCAGCTTTTAATTTTTCGTCATCAGACAGGGTTGCGAACCAAGTGTTATATTCAGTTTGTGTCCTTGGTACCCAAACCGGCTCCTGTGCTGTTCCGGTGTTCTTATATCCATAGATCGAATAGTCGGCCAGGTTACCTCCACCATACAGTTCGCCGATGATGAGCGGCTGTTCACAATTGCCCGTCTCCTCGATGTTCACTGTGATGGAGCCCATTAGCTTACCACCATGTTTGTTGCCACCGAACACACGGCCAAACGTACCGCTGGTAATTGTCAGCTTGACATCGCCAGCCACATCAGCATTACGGGCACCTGCGTAGATCTCATCGATGATACCTGCGGGCATACAACCCATGACGATGTCCGTGCCGCCGTCCATCTCTGCATTGTTGCCGGCACCATAAATCTGACCCACATTTAGGGTACAAGAACCAGTGTTGTTGACTTCGATGCTGGTGCCGCCTACGATATTACCCTTTTCGTTACTACCGCCATAGACTACATGGATCTCACCGCCTAATAACTTTGTTTTGGCAATACCTGTGCCATATTTTGTAGGCGTACCGCTTACATCATGTATACCTACATCAGCACCGGGATTGGTAAACGAGGCTGTACTCTTGCCGTTACCACCTCCAAACAGGTAGTTGATCTCGTAGGCACTGTTGACCGTCACTTCCGTAGAGGGTACGGCAGCGGCATTACCACCGCCATAGACATCGTTAATGCTGGTCTCACTACATCCGTCGATGATGACCTGTGTCGTGCTGGTCGTTGCATCATCAGGATAGACTGGCTCGTATGCCGCTTGGTTACCGCCGCCATAGACTGCTTGAACGTCGTAGCGGAGATTATTCAACGTCGCTTGTCTTGCATCTTTTTGTTCATCTGTACCGGTCTCAAGTTCTGTGGCGATAGCTGTCTTCAGAGTGGATAGTGCACTATTTAAAGCTGTTACTTCAGATGAGCTTGTAAGAGCCTCAATCTCATTGGAAATGGTCACGTTTAATGCCTCTGCAATGAGAATAGAGTCTTGTAGGTGTGTGTAAAGACCGGCAGCGGTATTAGAATATTCATCCTTCACGAACTTTGCACCGATATTCGCCTTCGAGGTATGCTTATTCTGTGTTCCATAGACGTGCACGGTGACATTACCTTGAGGCGAACCGTAGGCATTGTTGCAACCAAAGACCTGGTTTACCGCGCAACCCTCATCAGTCGATGTCTTAGTTGTAATCGTACCATCAGTATTATAGGTCTCTTTATTCAGATCCACCTGAATATCACCATAGACCTTGGGACTATGCGAGTCATCACCCAATGCACCGCCGTAGGCATCACCGAGGATGGTGCCGCCGCGAAGATTGAGTTGGGTCTTGTAGAAACCCGATTTTAGTGTGGGGTTAGTCCATGTGGGCGATTCATTTTCGGTATAATACGTTTTGTTTTCAACAGCGATATCGTCTTCTGTTAAGGTATAGGCGCCTCCAAATGACCTTTCGTAATATCCAGTTACTGAAGATGAACCTGGGGTTAGTCCGGCAACAGCCACAAACTTATGCCAGTTGCTGGTGTTCGTGTGAGCATAAGCACCGCCACCATAGACATCGTGACGAAGGTTGCCGTCATTGATATTGACAGTGACATTACCCTTGGTTTGACCCAACACACCACCACCATAGACTGAGCCGAGTATGTCGCCGCTATTGATGGTGACTGTGGCGTCTTCACCCACTAGTCCGGCACCTTCCATCTTATCATGACCCTTACCGCCACCATAGATGTTACCGGAAGTCGCATAACTTTCATCACCTATCTTGCAGTCGCCAGAAATCGTTACTGACGTACCGTGCTGAACAATACCGTTCTCGCTACCACCATAGACATTACCCTTCGTGGATTGGATGGGGTTTGCAGAGGTGCCCGGGTTGATGGTTACTACGGTTTGGGTAGCTAAGGCTAAGGTCTGAAGATAAATGAGATAATCAGACTTTTTATCATATTCCTGCCATGAGTTATCAATTGTCATTCGTTTGGGCTTAACACCCGTATAGGTTTCGTTATCTAAATATGTGTCAGAAGGCACAAATCCCTTGCCACCACCGAAGATATCACCCGTGATTCGGGTCTTACCTGGGATGTTTACGCGACAATTTCCGGAAGTGGTATTTGCCTGAGAATAGGGCATACCATTATTTTGGTCAACGTTATATTTACCCACCGAGGCAATCTCGCCGCCGCCATAGACATTTCCCGTTACCTGGGCTCCATGCTGAATGGTGACATCCGTATTGCCACGCACCAGTGCCGAATAGCCATGGGTCTCTACGCCCTTGCCGGCACCGAAGACACTACCGGTAATTTTAGTGTTCTCGTCATCTGCCTCAGGTCCTATGGTCACCGTGGTATTTGTTTCCACACGGCCAAGCTCACCGCCACCATAGACGGAACCGCCTACCGTAACGTTTTTGACGCTGACGTTCGTGGCATACACCATGCCCTTCTCGCACCAGAAAGTTTCATCATAGCCCTTACCGCCACCGTACACATTCTGATGGGGCGTACCGCCGGTGATGTTCACATGGGTAACACCCGAGTTTGTGATAGCATAAGGTTCGGTACTATTGGCACTACCATTAGTACCAATCCAAGTATATTGCTTCTTGTCCGTTTTGTCATCAATCCTACCGACATCGCCCAAGTTACCGCCACCGTAGACGTTACCCATTACGGTGCCGCCTTCCATGGTCACCTTCGTGTTCTTCTTGACGTCGGCATTGTTACCGCCGCCATAGACATCGTGAGCGACGTAGGATGTGCCTTCAATTTTCACTTCGACTTCGCTGGCCACATCACCTTCATCACCGCCGCCAAAGACATTGTTGACATAACGAGAAGCAGAGCCGCCCGTCTGGTTGATGTTCACCTTCACGGTTTTGTCTGTACCGGTAACCTCCGATTGAGCACCACCGCCAAACACACCGCCAGTCTGTGCTGTTACAGCACCGTTTCCATCGAAGATCTTTCCTTCCACCAGCGTATTGCCCGTGATGTTCAGCGTCACGTTGCCAGCCACGGTGCCTAGATCATCCAAATCTACTTCGGTGTAGAGAATCCTGTCGGTATCGTTAAAGGCAGTCTCTTTACTATTGACCTCATCACTATGTGCCCATGTGAACTCATGTGATTCAGGAAACACACCAGCCTTGAATACACCTGTATAGATATTGTAATTGGGTAGTTCAATAAACCCTTCTGCATCGAAGACTGTTATCTTAGGTACAGAGCCAGAATAACCGGCACCGAACACGCTGCCGTTCACCGTGCAGTTCTCCAAGGTAGAAGTGGCATCACCATTCACCTTTCCTAAGCTTCCGCCACCGTAGAAGTTCCCGGTGATGGTACAGCCCGTCAGCTCAGACGTGACATTGTTGGTCTGTGCAATGGAGAGGGAAGCATAGTTGACATAAAGGTGTGCTACGGTTTGGGCATTCGAACCTTCAAAGTGCTTATAATCATAGCTCACGGCAATACCCATGTTGCTATCGTATTTGCCTCGATTGTCGGCCGTGTAACCATAGGTTGTATTTCCTAACCAATCCGTACCATTCCAGTCATAATTGACCAGATTATATTTATTGTGGCCTCCATTGTTTTTGATATTCCATATATATCTGTAGTAAGCCGTTCCGCCATAACCTGCTCCGAAGAAAGTGCCAAAAGTGCAATCGGTGGCTGTCGTACTGACAGCTTTGCCCTGTGTCATGTTACCGAACTTGGGACCACCGCAATAAGTGCCGACATAGCTGTTCTTGATAGTGACGGTGATGTTTCCGGTGATGGACTTCTTGTCATTGATGCCACCACCGTAGAAGTTGGTGATGTCTGCGCGGTCAATCAACCATTGGACGTCGCCGTCAATTTTTTCCTGACCAGCTCCTGCCAACTCACCAAAACGACCGCCGCTGATATAGCACTCGGCGTTATCATTGCTATTGGATGGCGCATCGGGTTGGAGGTAGCCGGAGAGATAAAACTTCTCGTAGTCGCCACCAGTCACTGAGATAGGAATGCGAGGGGTCGGAGTTGTTGTCTTATCCATGTGGCAACCGTTGTTGAACAATTTAAACCATGCATTGCTGCCCACGTGGAGGTATTTGGTGTTCTGTACGGAGCCTTCACCACCATTGGTAGATACCATCTGCTCCACCACGCCGCCCATCAGGATGACAGGGTCAGATCCGGTTTTGTACTCATTGTCGTACTCGAGCTGAGAGAAACGGATAAAACATGTATTGGTCACCTCGAGCCAGCCAGTCCACTTGTGGTTACCCATGATACCCATATAGGATGTGTTGGCATCTTTAGGAGCTTGTTTATGCGCCATAGCGGTACCGGGGACGTTGACAAAGTCAAAACGAATGGGGGATAATTTTTCCTGTTTACCAGAGTTGTAAATGAAACAGTAGTCGGGTTCGTTGTCCTCATCTAAGTCTGCAGACATGATGGTGAAGGGCTTTGCTCCTTCTGATGGCTTACCCTTCTGGTGATAGTTACCCACCAGCACGATAGCATTATCATAGACTGTCCCAGTAGAAGATAACGTGTTCAAAGCGTAGTTGAATCCGGTATAGACTTTTTGATTGTCACCGTTAATGCTATAATTGGTGTTATTCTTATAATGTTGGCCGAAATCAGTTACACCTTGAGATGTATTATATCCATAGCTGTCATAATAGGCATCTGCCAAATAGGCCGCCGTGCCCCAGTAGGGTTCAATGGAAATCTTGGTGACACCATCAGGCACATCGAAATAGGCGCCCTGTGAGAATACGCGACCACTCTGTGAATAAAGGTCTTTGGCATAATGTGAACGGTCAGCAAAATTGTAGCCGTCCCATGTGTCGGAACTTGTGAAAGTGCCTTCCGTCGCGGCACCTTCACCCGTAGCTGTGATACTTGTTATCTTCCAACCCGTTACGACTTTGTTCTTTGTGCAGTTGCCTGTTCCCACTTCGTTGTAATAGGGCAGCTGCACCTTGTCGTAATTGAAGTTGTAATTGTCGTAGTCCTTATCCGTACGTTGGAGGGTAATCTGTGACTTACCAGATCTGATGGCGGCACCAGATGGCGCACCCGTGCCGAGGCTGATGTTCACCGTCAGTTCTCCCAGATCCTTACCTTTGTTACGTTCGGTCACATTACTACGGCTTACCATCTGACCAGTTGATGCATCATAGGTGTTCTCTGGGTCATAGTTCACCACCGAGTGATAGAAATCCTGCTTTTTCAGAATGGGATAAGGAGCTATGCTCTTGTCCAGCACCCACTTCGCCATCTGGCTCTTGTCATAACGTTTCTCACCACCTGTATGATCTGGTAAAGTAGCACCTACATAATAAGCAGCCAGCTCGCGGTTGGAATTCAACAGATAACGATAGAACTCGAAGCGCACCAGATAGCGATCCTCAGCAGCCAAAGCACGATTGTATCTGTCATTCGTGATAAGTCTGTTTTTGCTGAAGGGAGCGTCGAACCGGAAATAGTTGTAGTTGTTCAGCCTACTGTCGTCCTCATTGCTGATTTCCAATCCACCATAGATGGGATAAATAACTCCGCCTGAAGAAATATCACCATAGAACATACAGTTCATCACCATGGTGCGAATATTGCTGACATTATCTGTCATGCCATATTTAGAAGCATAGTTGTTATAGCCCACAATACCAGCTTTGGTTGAGCCACCCGTGATATTAGCAAAGCTATAACAGTTGATGACGCGCGAGGTGCCGTCAAGAAGGCCTACCAGACCGCCAACATAGTTGCCACCGCTGACAGACCCGCTCAACACGCCGCAGTTGTAGATGCGTGAAGCACCAATAGCTTCATTACAGATGGCTCCGGTATATGTGCTACCAGAGATAGACACATTCTCGAGAATGATACCGTTGACCGTACCACCGTCGAGTCGATTAAACAGGGCATGTGAGAGGCCGCTGATGGTATGATAATTACCATTGGTATCAAATGAACCCTCAAGAGTTCCAGTAAAGGTGTTGATCTGACTTACACCGCTGGCATTAATGTCTGCTGTAATCCTAAAGTGCGCACCATTGGTGTTGCTTGCAAGATAGGTTGCGAAGTTGGCAAAATCTGTGTCGGATTCAATCAGATAGGGTGATTCTGCTGTACCGCTTCCAGAAAGAGGAATAGAAGCAAGTGAACATGCCGTGAGATAGGATTTACAATAACCTGCCTTAACGGCAATGGCTTTGACACTAGAGATGCTGCCTCGAGTGATGGCGCTGCTGTATGTAGACGAGGAACCGATAACGGGATCGCTGCCATCGGTGGTGTAATAGATTGTGGCACCTTCAGTTTCACAAGTGATAGTGATATTGGTCTCTGTATAGGTGATTTCGGGGGTGGCACATCTCGGCACGTGATAGGCGGTTATTGCCGAGGCGTAGTCACCGGTAGACTGGTAGGCAATGGCCTTGATGATCTCTGTGTCGTAACCGAGAGAGAAGGACGAGTAAGAAGTACTGCTGTTGGAGGGAGAACTTCCATCGGTCGTATAATATATTTGGGCTCCTGAAGTTCCACAGGTAATGGTGATAGTTCCATCTGTATTAGCGATGGTAGGGGCTTCGGTAGGGGCAGTCGCTGCAAGAAAATTCCACTGTGAGGCCCAATTGTTACCCGCATTGATGGACAAATAAGCATCAGTGCTATAACTTCCTTGAAGCCAAAGGACATCAGAGTATTTTTTCCCTTTAAAGGATGATATGTTGTTATCGCCTAAGATCTTTGGATAAATCAAGTAGTTAGTAGTAGACCCGTTACCGGATTTTACGATTCCGAATTTGAACCGGTCAGGTTCTGCATCAGCCGCATCTCGGGCTTTCATAACAACGATATTTGGCTGGCTTCCCTTTGTGCTAGTACCCGTATAATAAAGGTATTGACCGCTTTTGGCATTGACAATATAACAATAGTGAATCAAATAGCTCTGCATAAATGAGACCTCGGGCGGCACAGATTCTTGTGCATCCACGAGATACCATTTCTCCTCATCGCTTGATGCTTTTTTCACAGAAACATTTGGGGATGTTGGTGAGATATAGTAATCGGATCGATAAGATGCTGCTGCTGAGTTCTTGGCCACATTGATATGGTAATAAGTCCTGCTGCTCTCCGTTGAGAGCGTTGGAAGATTTTGTCCCCATGCCCCGATGCTTCCGAGGGTTATCATTGCCATCAGAATCAGGAGCTTTCCGTTCATATCGCGTTTCATTTCTTTTTTATTCTTTGTTCTAGCGGGTGAACCGCCGTGTGCTTTATTATCTTACTGACAGTTTCTTGGTGTAGTGGCCATCGGCTGACTGGATGACGTAGACGCCGGAGATGTTGACACGCGTCTCGACGGTTTCGCCCGGCTGGATGTTGAATTCAGCGAGGGTCTGTCCGGCGGTGTTGAGGATGCGGACGCTGACGGCCTCACTCATCGTCGAGCTGACGGTGATGAGACGGCGACCGGCGCGGGCATTGAGAGTGCCAGACTGATCGGCGTTGCGCTGGTCTTGATCCTTGCCGAGGTCGCTCACATCATTAGAGAAGATGATGCTGCGGGTGACACGCGAGCCTCCTGTAGTCGATGCTGTTGCCACGAAGTACGGACGGAAGGCATACTGCGACGCCTTCACCTTGTTGGTGGTGTTCGTGGTTTCTGTTTCACTCAGCTGGGTGTAGGCATTGCCGTCGCTGTTCAACACGAAGGTGCCCGTCGGCAGCTCCTCATTCATGTAGCTGGGCTTGAAGATGTAATCCTTTCCGTTATAGGCCTTCTTCACACCGCCCATTTCATCGTCGCTCACACCGATGCTGATGCCCGTGTTCGAGGCAAATGTGATGGTCTGTTTGTCCAGCCTACTGATGTCGTTTTTGGTATTCTGTGCCACGAAGTTACCGCTCAGGTCAAACTCATAGTAGGTTTGGCCCGGGAAACCGATGATATACGGCGTCTTGCCTTCCAGCAGCGGGTAGTCCTCATGCTTATGCGACTTCTTATAATAGGTCTGATACGTGTCATTGTTTTTGTCGGGACCGGCGTTGCCAGAGACGGTTGCACCCTTGCTATAGTAGTAGTCCCACAGGAAGGTGTTGGTGTAGTTTTTATCACCCGCTGTGGCATCGGGATAGGTGAAGTTGGCCTTAGCCACGTTTTCGTTTTGGTTTTCGTTTTCGTTAACGTTAATATCCTTATAGTAACGTAGCCAGTATTCGTGACCAATCTTCTTATCGCTGTTCTTGCTGGTCTCGCTGCCGCTGTAGAAGTGGGTGATCTCACCCTTCTGGTGGGTGGTCACTAGCTCGGCTGTGAACGGCAGGCTGATGCCCTGCCAGCCCTTGGTGCTGCGTACAGCAGGTGTGCCTGTCCATTCGGGCGTCACATACTCGTCGTCGCCAGGATCGCGCTGGTACCACATGCGTTTGCCTGAAGTGAACCTATAGCCGATAGGAGCATTGAAGTCCTGCTTGTCCACCAGCAGGTGGTCGTTGGTGGCGGTGAGCTCTCCATTGGTCAACGTAGCCTGCACGAGGTGTCCCTGGAGGGATGAGATGTCGGCTTCTCCAACGATGCGATAGCCATCCGCATTATTGTAGTAGCTGTTGTATTCGGGATCTGTTATGTCTCTGTTCAGCACGGCACAGGTCTTCTCGTTGGCATATTCGTTAGACTTGGTGGCCGATGACAGAGGTGCATAGACCAGCAGGTTCTGCGTCTCGTCACAGTTGACGATGCTCTGAAGGCCGTCGTCGTCAAGGAGGGGAAGGTAGAACCACTTGGTTCCCGCGGGTGTTCCTAATCCAAATGTCCCATTGGCCACATTGGCCCCATTATGTCCTGCGAAGTCGATGGCGGTCATGCCGGGATAGGCCAGCGTGTCGGGATACTCGGGCTTCACCTTGCCGTCCTTCTGTGTGCTCTTCCGCTGTGCCAGGTAGACATTGGGGTTGAAGTGGGCCACGCCCATCTCCTTCGAGCGATAGTAGGCCGGTGCACGGTAGACGCGGTTGGCGCTTTCGTCCTGAGCCAGGCGTCCGTTGGTCTTTGCAATAGCCGTCGGCACGTCTTGGTGTGCTTCCGTTGCCGAGTAGCCGTAGGTCAGCTTCTGTCCGAAGAAAATGTAGTCATCGGGCCAAATGGGATAGTAGCCGCTTTCCTCCACGTCGTTGCCGTCCTTATCCTTGACAGTTTCTGTGTAGTAGCGATCATCCTTTGAGCTCGGGATAGTGCCTCCGGCATAGCGGAAGTCCTCGTTGGCATAGCGGCTCTCGACGTACGTGAGCGTATCCTTCTTGTTACTACCGCTTATGGTATAGATGTAACCTGACGAGCAGAGGTCGGGACGATCAGCGTAGGCCTTAAAGGGCTGAATGGCTAACTCGTTGTTGTTACCTAACGTCAGGTAGCGGTCGTTCGTGTTGTTCTCAACCACAGTTCCCTTCTCGTTGGCGTAGCGCTTATGGAGATAGAAGTTGTTCAGGTCGTAGGCCAGCTCACCATTGTAGAAGGCCTTGCTAGACTTTGCCGTAGCCTTGCCACGTACGCCGCCAGAGGTGATGGTTTCCTTATCGTCATCAACGTCGGGTTCGTCGCCAGCGACTTGATAGAGGCCCTTATTACCATTCCAGAAGTAGGAGTTGACGACCTGATAGACTCCGTCTGTTTCGTCGGTAGGATTACCGAAGACAGCATACGGCTTGGATTCCAAAGGAGTGGTGTTGGTGCTCTTCACCCAGCAGCTCTCCACGTATCCGTCGCCAGTGTCGGCTATGCCGGCGCCATTAAACGAACCTTGTACGCCAAGGTTGTAAACCGAACCGCAGAGTTTGCCGAACAGTGAGCCTGTCTTTTCTGCAAGTGTGCTTGCCGACAGGTTGGGAGTGAGGCCGCTAATGGTATGGCCGTCGCCGTGGAACGTGCCATCGAAGCATTTGTCGGTTGCTCCTGAGGCAATGGGCGTCCAGTAGCCTGTCGTGATAGTTGCAGGCGTATCTCCCGGGTTCTCTGGGTCGTATGCCGGGTTGGTCTTCGTGACCGGAGAATGGTCGATATCCGTGCGCATGAAGAACTCCAGGTTGGAACAACCCTCTACACGGCTCTCCATAGGAACATGGCCTTTCAGCTTGTCCGAAGCGATGGGAATAGGATTACCCTTTTCATCGTAAGTACGTGCTACCAGACTTAGGTCGAACAGGTCCTTCAGCAGGTCGAGGCCGTTTTGGTCAGTGCCGCTGTAGTCTTTGATATAGATCTTCGAGGCACGCTTCACGCCGGCATGGTCGATGTACATGTGATGCGTCTTGTTGGCATCCGACATCACCTCGGCCAGGTCGTGGTAGTTGGCCACTCTTATGGGCACGGCATTCGAATAGGAGCGGCCCAGGTAGGTCTTGGCATAGTAGGCCACATACCATTCGTGCTGATACCAGTAGAGTAGGTCGGAGGTCGGGTCGTAGTCCGTACCGTTGGAATGGCTCTCGGCATCACGCGAGTTCTCAAACAGCTCCCAGCCGCCGCCCGTCACCTCGTAGGCACCAGGCTTTACAGCCGGCTCTCCCAGATCGATGGAATAACCAGGCAGGATGATATCGGGCGGGGTGATGTCATCGATGGTAGGCACACCGCTTTCGAACTTGATGTGGATGTTCAGCACATGGCGCTCGCTGACGGGCGTCACATTGCCGGATACATCGCTCTCATCATAGTCGTACTGATAGATGACAGTGATGATCTTGTCCTTCGACAGGTCGTAGATATCGCTCTCGTTGCTCACATACAACGTACTGGTCTCCATGGGAGAAGAACCGTGGAAGGTGAAGTCCTTCTGTTTGTTATTGTCTTTAAGGGTACTGTAAGTCGATTCGTCGATGAGTAAGCCGATGGGCACGGAATCTGTGGTATTCGTATATGCTACGGTCGCGATAGTAACTTTGTTGCCATCAGCATCGTAGCCTTTAGTTCCGAAATTAGCACCCTCATTGGTTACCTCTGTACCGTTACCGTTGTATCCCACCTTATAGCTCTCTCGACAATAGTAGTAGGTGTTGTTCGCCTCACTGGTCGGGAAGGTTAACACGGTAATATTGCTATTGTCAGACAATCCTAAATATGTCTCCTGACTGATGGTTGAACCGATGGCGTAAGGAGTGCTGCCAATCTGGAAGGACTGGTTTACCACATATACCTTGTAGTAAGTGGTAACGGCTCCTTCTCCCTCACCAGTTGTCTCAGTCACCTGATTACCGTCCTTCACATGGATGGCTACATAGTGGCGTTGCTCATTGGGAAGTTTCTCATAATCTTCACCATCGTATTCCTTACCATTCTGTAATGTGATGGTATTGTATGTTCCGGTATCACTGCCTTTGTAAGTTGCTGTGTAATTCAATGTCCGCTCAAGGGAGTATTGGGCCAAGTTCTCCATAGCATGAGTCTTGGTCGTATAGCCCTCACCGTCATACTGGTACTTCTTGCCTTCGGCTCCGCCATAATTCTTATCAATAAGCAGGTCAAGGGCATCGTAGTTGAAGACGAACATGTTGCGGTCGTCCTCAGACATAGAGCTCCAGGCCTCCAGACCACGATAGTTTTGGCCCTTCTTATATTCTCGTCCGCCATATTTTCCTTCCGCAGTACAATAGTAGGCGGCCACCAGATAGTCGCTATAGTTGTTCTTCAGTGACAGTAACGGCTTCAGCGCCGTCTTTTGATCATCTGTGAGGCTAAGGGAAGTTTGCTCTGCTTCTGTCAAATCCTCAATGCTTCGGATGGCTTTCAACCTGGCGTCATCAATCTTTTCAGTGGGCAGTATCTTTCTGATCTCTGTGTATAGAGGAGTGATATAGTCATCATTCATCTGTTTCTCCGTCATCTTGGTATCCTTATAGATGAGGTCGGTCTTGGTGATCTGGATGGTCTTGGTACAGATAAATGCCTCATCTACTTTGTCCGTAATTCCTGTTGTCTTCGACGCAGGAATGGCTGCACCAGGATTGAGGTGACGGTTGGTCGTAACCGTACCATTTTCAGTCGTGGTAGTTTCTTCGATGGTCGCATCATCTGTGACGATATAGGCTCGTTCAAATGTAGCCTGACCATCTGGCTTGTTATTCTTATAAGGATAATTTGTTTCTATGTTCTGCGGAATGAGGTCGCCAACCTTGTAAGCGTTTTGACCGAGGACTGCACTGGCTTGACCTTCATTGAGTTTAGTCACGTCAAGACAGTAGGTGGGTCCGTCTTCATAATCGTCTTTGTTAACGGGGTGCTTGGTGTCATTATATTCCTTCTTGGTAATCTTATATGTATAGGAATCCTCATTCTTCGGCGTGTACCAGGTATCCCAGGCTGCGGGGTTATTCACCTGATAGGTGAGGATATAGCCGGTGTCGTGACCCAGATTGTTCGAAGGACGGAAGATGTAGCTGGTGGTAGCAGGATTCTTGTCGGCATCCAGAATGGTTTCACCCTCGGCATTCGTGTATGTATGGTTGCCAAAGCTCTGATAATCACTTTCGTTCATGACGTAGGTGCCGGGCTCGTATACGATCGGTTCGCCCCCCTCTGTTGCATTGTCTATGTTCACCGCAACGCAGTTTACATAGGTGTTCTCGATAAACAATGCACGCTCTGATGCCGGCAGTAGGTACCAATCCCAGTAGCTGATGGGGTCGTTCAGCTTGTATTCCACGTCGTTGATGACAATCTTCTTGTCTGTCGTTAGCTTCACGCCTGGTGCAGAGTAGTAGGCATAGCGGTTGGGCTTCACATCGAGCAGCTTCATGCTGCCATGTGAAGCGGCAGTGATGGTCAGCGGCATATCCACGGTCTCGCTGAACGCGTTGGACGAACCGGTATAGGCCGAGATATACTGGTCGTAGACATAGACAGAACCCTTGATGTACCAGTAGTGTGCAGGTACGGCGTCGTCACCCGCATACCTGTTGCTGATGTTGTAGCAGTCGTCGATAATGGTCTGCGTGCTGTGCACAAAGTTACCGGAGGTCTGCCATTCTTTCTTGTCGTTTTCTGAAAGAAGACTTTCATTCTCAAGGTGATCAGGCGGATTGTAGATGTAATCCCATTTGGTGACGGCACCGTTGTTCAAAGCTGTCAGCGTCGTGTTCTTATAGCCAGTCTTCCTGCGCACACCATGCACATTCTTGGCATAGACGAAACCACCGCCAATACCAGGTGACACATTGATCAGGTCAAGCTCTACAACACCTGTGATGGGGCCCCACACCTTCTCATTCAGGCTGTTGCCTGTGCTCTCCTCAGTGGTCAGCTCCAGATAGACACCGGAGGCCAATGCCACCTTGTTGTGGCTGTTACCATTGTTGCGCTTGCGCTCATCGCGGTGTATTTTCTTCCATTCGTAGAAAGTCTGGTTGGTGAGCTTGGTTGCCGTGATTTCAATATTAGGCACAGAACGCAGCTTATACAAAGCCTCGACTGCTGTAGTTGTTTCTGTGGAAGATACGGTGATAGTTTCACCACTAACTGTGACTCCGTCAATTTTATCGGCAGCAGTCAAGGCTGCAGTCTTGTCAGCTTCACTAAGGTTATCTTTTAACGTAATCGTAGCTCCTGAGGGGTCAAGGTCAGGATCATAGACCTCATGGTTGTCGTTATCAGTGGTACGGACATCATACAGCCATTCCTGTTTGGTGCTATCATATGTGTTGGCAATATCATCGCCGAAGTCCACATCGCTGGTCAAGGCACCCAGATAGTTCACAATGCTATAGATGCCGAAGTAGTTGCCGTGCATGGCAGCATCACCTGTATCTGAGGAGATAACTGAATGTTTCTTGTTCAGCGATACCTCACGTACACGGTTGATGGTGTAGTTGGTTGAAGTGACCTCGTCGGTCACACGGTCGCGTGCTCCCTGCAACACCATACGACTGCCCCATACACCGCAGAAATCGGCACGCTGGATACTGTTCAGCAAACGACCGGCATACATGGGTAGCACACCATTTTCTACCCAGAAATAGGCCGTACCATCAGCCTTGGTGTTGGGCTTCCATTCGTGTTTTGTATTGTCATATACGAGGACATCAAACAATGTAGTACTACCAGCCGGATAGGCACACTGGATAGACTCCATGATAGGTGTCTGAGTGCCCTCTACGTACTGAATCACGCCATTAACTTTCTTTTCCCTGAGGAACATAGTCAGCATCTCGTCCGCAGTAATAGTAGAGGCCTTGGTAGCGACACCGCCTTCAGTCGTGGATTTCTTGTAGTTGGTTCCCTCTTTGTCCGTACAGTTTTCTACACATTTGTATCTCAGCTCATAATAGGCGGCTTCGCGGTCGGGAAGTTTATAATAATCTGTGAGACTGATTTCCTGGTTTTCCTTGATGGCATAGTAGTCCGTACCGTAGTTGGTGATGTTTAGCTCGCGGTAGCCGTCGACCAGCGTCAGGTTACCATCGCCGTAAAGACCACCCTGATGGCGGGTGCCCAGCGTAATCATATCACGGTGGTAGATGTCGTGGATAGAGGCTGTGGCATTGCCAAATACTGAGGCGACGTTGGCATTGGTGACCGACTTACCTGACGGGGTGTTACCACCGGCAAACACGGCGTTGTGGATAATGATACCCGTAGGGTCTAAGTTGTTCCACCTTTCATCTGCGCCTTTTTTACTCATGGTGTTGAGGGCTGCGATGGGAACATACGAACCTGCGGGATAGGATCGGTCGAAGGTGATGCCGTTTATGGCAGTCATCTTCACTGAGTCTATATTTGCAAATTGGCTGGCATAAGTCGTGCGATTTGCTTTCAGATATTCCCAGTCTATGGAAGCTAATTTCTCACCCTGTGCATACGTAATGCCAGTGAACGATAGGTCTGCGCTCGACTTACAATGTGGCTCTACCAGCACCTTGCAGTCCTCGGTGAAGATGTTCTCTGTGCCATCCATGATAAAATCATTTTCTGCCACACCTTCCCACTTGTGTTTGAAGTAGTAGCCCTGATGGGCATCGGTGCCGTAGCGCTCGCCAATCTTCACACCTTTATAGAAAGTTCCGTTTTCCTCAAAGGCACTGTAGACATAGCCGATATCACCACCACCGAAGACGTTGCCGTCACCATAGTCCATACGGGCGGCAGAGCCAATCTCGCCACCATGGATATGCACCTCGGTCTGGCCGAATACACAGCCGTCGGCATGGAGCTTACCATATTTGCCAAGGTTGTCGTAACCACGGCCGCCACCGAAGACGTTGCGGTTCACTTTACCGCCATACATCTCAAGGTGTGTCTTGCCAGGACGGTAGAGGCCCGACAATGTGCGGATGATGTCTTCACCACTGGTTGTCTGCTCGATGGTGCCACGGCCTATGGCAGCCACCTCGCCGCCGCCGAAGACGCTGTTACGGATGTTGCCACCATATATCTGGACATTGGTCATGTCCACGCTGCTGTTGTCCACATATCCGCCACCAAACACACAGCCGGCAGCTTCCAGGTTGCGGTTAGGGATGAACTTATTGGTCTCCTTGTCCTTATAGGTTTCGTCAATAATCTTCTCTACATAGCGTTCAGTGAGTCCTTCAGATGCATCGGCAGCCACAGTCTTTCCTTCATCATCGAATTTCTGATTGGCCAAAAGATGTGCATATCCAATATAGCCGTTGTTGATGGTGATGTTGGCTGTTCCGTATACAGCACCACCCTCACCGCCGCCGTAGGCATTACGCTGAATGGCGGGGATGCCGTCGGTGAAGCTTGTGCCGCCAATATCGCCGATGATTACATGGGTCTCGCCGAGGATGTCATCGTCAGGAGAGTCGCTGATGCCGGCAGCCACCTCCAAGCCAGCATTGATCTTGGTATGTTTTCCTACACTGCCTTCCCAGCCACCGCCATAGACGTTACGAGCCGTACCGCCCTTGATGTAGGCATTGCTGCTGGCAATAAATTCATTCGAATTGTAAAAGTCGTAGACCACACCGGAAGTACCGGCAGCATAGAGGTCCTTGTTTACCGTACCACCGAGCAGGGCGATGTAGGTGGTTCCATAGACATCACCAGTTCCCTGATTGCTGTCACCGAGGCCGCCGCCATAGGCATAGTTGGCGACATAGGCTCCTTCATTGATGATGACGTTGGTATTATACCTATTCCGGTTTGCAGCTTTATTACGTGTGTCGCTGTAGTCGCGGTCGTCCATCTCTGCCACGCGGACCATTGGGTTGCTCAGGTTCGTAGCTGTATTGGTGACATAGTCATTGAAGTTTCCTGCAGCAAAGACACCATTTTCATTGTATGGGGTATAATAACCCTTACCCAAAGTCCAGGCATCAGGCCAAATGATACGAGCCCATACATCCGCGTTATATCCCCTCTCGTTGAAAAGATCTTTCAGATACGACGGGAAATTTGGATCCTCGGCATTCAGATACTGGTTCATGAAGACCGTGGCACTCTCAGCATTCAGCACCTCACCTTCCTGTGCGCCGCCATAGACCTCAAAGACCTCGGCACCTGTATAGTCACCTTCCACGCCGTCAGGTTTTTTGTTCAGGTTTACCTCGGTGTATTCCGACCAGGTCATGGGTCCGTAGCCGGCACCATAGACTTTGCCTCGGGTAATGCCATAGTCAGGATGCTGCTGCCTTACCGGTGCATCGATGTCGATGAAGCCATAAAGCGTGCGACGGCAGGTGTTGTTACCGCCGTAGATGGCGCCCTTCGAGAGCTCGTTATTCGGGCTATAGATGAGCAGGGCATCCGCACTGCTGTAGTTAACATGTGCTTCATAGACATCACATGGGGCTAGCAGGTCGTTACCGTAGGCACCGCCGAAGATGCTGCCGATATTGATGGTGGAGCCTCGGGGCACGTTGACCATCGTGCGGCGTGTGACACCTTCCTTGTAGCTGCCACCATAGGCTGCGCCCACCTTGCCGCGAACCAAGTCGATGATGGCTGAGACGTTGTCGAGGTCGTCAATCACATGGTTATCCGCATCGTAGGTATTTCCTGTTGTCGCGTCATATCTGGATTTCATGCCCAAGCCGTTGTAACTTCCGGCACCGAATACCTCCATCGTTTGGAATTTCGTCAGATTGTCAGGAATGTCAATCAGCACATAGCTGCGGTTCTGGCAAAGATCGCCGTCGCGGTTGCCAGGCCATCCCGTACCACCGCCAAAGACACCAAGAATCTGGTTGTAAGTGTTGTTTACCTTATTCGGACGGATATTCACGAATGTACTTTCCAGAGAAGGCATGTTGGGTGCGTTGCCGTCTTCATCCTTGAATTTGTCCAGCGTATAGTCATAATAGCCGTAAGAACCGCCAAAGATGGAGTCGACACGGCCCTGCAGATACTCGACGTAGGCGTTGGCTTGCAAAACATCGGCGGTGTTGGAAGTGGCATCGTATTTGTGCACCTTGCCCAACACGTCAAAGGCATCCGTTCCGGTCTTCACACGCACCCTGTCCGTGAAGTCACCCTTGCTATGAATGGTGCCGCCGAAGTCGTTGCCGCCATAGACGATGTCTTGTATCCACGGGAAACCGTCCTTGTAGGTGCCGGGTGAGCCATTGGGCTGCCGACCGATATACGTCTCGGCGTGGCCCAGGATGTCGGCATCGCTGGCGCCGCCGAAGGCATCGTAGACGCGACCGCTGCCCAGGTTGACGTAGGTGTTGCCACACACGTCGCCTTCGTTGCCGCCGCCATAGATGAACTCGGTCTCGGCCAGGTCGTCTACCTTGCCAGTGCTCGAAGTGGCAGTAGGCCTGCCGCTCAGGTTCACCGTACTGCTGTATCTCTCGTCGAATACATATTTTCCTTCGCTGTTCTTCTTGCCAACGACACCTTCCTGGCCGCCGCCGAAGATCTGGAAGACGTAGCCCTTGTTCAGGTTGACGGTGGTGCTGCCCCATATCTCGGTTTCCTCACCATAGCCGGCACCGAACACCGACAAGGCAACGGCCATCACATCGGAACGCTGGCTTTCGAGTACCACACCAGAGGGTGGATTGCCGTTCACACCATTAGATTCCGATCCGAACACCTCGTCTCTCTTCAGCACGTCTTCGTTGATGTTGATGACCACGTTGCCGTTCACATGACCACTGTTGAAGCAGCCGCCATAAACGTTGCCGCCTAAAAGACGCGTTTTATCATTAACATCTTCATTCTCATCTAACGGAATAAACTTATTATCTTCCTCACTCCATTTGTTAGTATTCCAGACAAGTTTCGTTTCTTCTCCATTCTCATCTTCCTGCCAGCGCAACGGCGTGATGGTCAGGTTCTCCAGGTTGATTTCCAGACGGTCCTTGATAGAGCCTTCTTCGGTTCCTTCATTGGTATAGAAGTTTGTATTCGAAGTAATATCTCCGCGCTCGTCTTTTGCACCCAAGACGCCGCCCTCGTAGGCCGCGTTAAATTCGCCCTCCAAAATATCAGCATCGTTGCAGCCGCCCACGAACTTATCGAAGATATTCAGACCATGACTGACACTATAGGAGTTGTTTCCTGGAATGGCCATACTACCTACGTTGCCACCACAGAAGAACGAACCCACATAACTCGAGTTCTCTATGTATTTGTCTTCTTCCTTGTCGCTTTGGACATCGCCGTCAAACACTACGTCGGGCTGCTTGGTCATGACCACACCTTCCATGTATTCGGCAAAGATGGCATCATCTTTCAGGTTCAGGGTGCTGTAGTCGTGGCACCCTTCTGTTCCCACTTCTTTGACATCTCCTTTGTCATCTACATATTTGGCATAGAGCTTCAGAATGTTGGGATCAATCATCTTCTCACCGTTGTTGCCGAGGAATACGCTGTCGGCAATCACGTATGATCCGAACTTTATTTCCATCAATGGGTTATTCTTCTTTGAATCCATCGACGCACTGTTGCCACCGCAATACACACCACGATGGATGATGGTGTAATCGGGCCTTCCCTGAGTAGAGGGATAGCCCTTCAAACGGATGGACACCTGTTCGGCGTTGGGGCGGAATTTGTTGAGGGATATGGCAGAAATCAGCTGATTTCTTTTGTCAACAGACCAGCTGTTTATCTCCGTTGAGGTGTAGCCAGCTTTAACCAGCATTTCATCTACACTGGTGAAACCGGCGTCTTTCCACACTTGATCGGGATTATAGTAGAAGTCTTTGTAGATATCCATCGCACCCAAAGTGGGATTGTCGGTATAGGCATACGAGCCGTTGCCTCCGCCGTACACGTCGCCAGAGACATTGGTGTAGATACCCACGGCATTGCCGCCATACACCGTGCCCGAGATGTCGTTGCCGCCGTAGACATTTTTGATCTTGCCGCCTCTTACCAAAGTACGGGCCGACAGACCGGTCGGGAAGTTATAACCCTCAGGATTGCCTGGCGAGATATCCGCTCCGGAAGCATCCAAAGGCCGGACGTCGGATCTTCGGCAGCCGCCATAGACATTTTCAACCACAAGTTTGTCCTTGTTGGCCGTTATCGGGTCTATCTCCAGTAGCAGACCCGTACTACTCGTCATTCGACCCTCGTTACCGCCGGAGTAAAGGTCGCGGATGACACCCTGCTGCAGGTTCCATGTCGGACGGATGGCCATGTCGGCCTTGTTGTTGCCGCCGAACACACGGGCGTGGTTGAATGCTAAGTTGGTGAGATTGGTTTGGAATGTGTTGATACCAAACTTTTCACTCATCGTCTTAAAGAGCGCGTCTGAGGTTATGCCGATCGTTGCGGCCAAGGCGTCGACATACTTCTGGCAGACGTCACTCTCGTTGTTGATGCTGATGGTGGTGTTTTCCGTCACCGTGGCATTGTTGCCGCCACCATAGACGTGGGCCAATTCACCGCCCTTCAGCTCAAGATAGGTCTTGCCCAAAACAGGAAGATAGTCCTTGCCCTTTTCGACGGAAATGGTGGCGATGGGCTTATCACCATCTTTTTGAGGCAACAGGTAAACATCGTATTTTACTTTCGTGACGGCCGTTTCACCTGTTCCTTCAACGTACTCCTCCTTCTTGTCGTAATAGTATTCGCCGTTGCCGCCGCCGTAAAGGTTACCGACAAGGAGCCACTTGTCTTCTTTACCATTCTTGACGGAGCGGCTGGTGCGCACGAAGGCATTCCAGCTGTCGTCGATGGCGTTCTTCTCAGGGTTGCTCTCCTTCGTTTCCGAGCCTGTCAGTACGTCCGTCAGGCCAGATTCTTTAAGATCACCTTTTGACTTAGAACCTGGATCTCCTGAACTCAGACCATGTTCGGTATTATAAGCAGTAGCTTCTTCTTCGGTATAATATGTTGCGACAGGTACGGTCGACGAACCGATGGTGCCGGCAATGTCGTTGCCGCCGAAGACATTCGGGATGAGGATGTCGCCAGTGGCATCCTCGCCGTCGATGTGTACGTAGGCATGGCCTCCCACATTGGCCATACGGGCACCGCCAAACACATTGTTCACTTCATCGACGGCCTTCACCGTCACATTGGTGTTGCCGGCCACTTTTCCCTTGTTGCCGCCGCCATATACGTTACCACCAATAACAATCTGGGCCTGCGCAGCAATCGTGCACAGGAGCATCAGAATCATTGTGGTGATAGTTTTTCTCATAATTACTTTCGTTATTACGTTATATCGTTATGACGACATTTCTTTATTTCGTTCTTTTTTATTCCACTACCACCGTCGGGTTGTCGAGGTCGGGCTCTGACAGCACATAGAGATAGGTGGGTTGGATGGTTAAGTTCAGTGTGTATCTGCGCCCGCGCTTTGCGGAGTCATCGCGGAACAACTCCTTGATGTCGAGCGTGTTGGTGGCTTCGCAATCCTGTCGAATCAGGTTGCCTTGCTTGTCATAGACATCATATTTGCTCGTCAGCACGAGCTTGGTAACACCCTGTGGCATGAAGTTGCCCTGGAATGTCTTGTAATCGGTATTAAGTTCTTCTCCATCGGCATTCTGGTAAAATCCGCCTGCACCCACTTGGGTGCCGTTGCCTTCGAAGACGATGCTGGTGATGGGGTCGCCACCCTCCTCAGTTTTCTTCAACTTGATGACGGCATTCGTCTTTTTCTTTGTTGGGTCCATTGCTCCAGTGAAGGTCTGCAGGCTCAGTCCCTTCAGCTTGATGGTGCGCAGGTTGTTATATTCTATCTTTACCCTCATGTTGTAGCTGATGGCCGAATAGATGTGGTCGAACAGCAGGAACACGTAGTTGTTGCCCTTTGGTGTTTCGCCAGCGGCCTGTGTGAGCTGTGCTACATAAGTGAAGTCGCCGGGCCTCAGGCCGTTGTCATGACTATCGTCCGTTCCGTTCTTCGCACCTACCATCACACAGAGGTCTTCGGCAGTCACGGTAGGCATGTTCGTCAGCGTTAGCACAGCGCCGTCTTCGAAGGTCTTGCCTTCTCCGAGCACCTCCACCGTTGGCGTAATGCTTGGGTCATGGGGCATATAGCCATAGAGGAAGTAGGTATCGGCCGCCAGATCGGTCTTGCTCACGCGCCACTTGTCACCGCTCTTGAAGAAGTACTCCTCCTCATATCCGCCAGTAGGCACATTTTCTTTCTGGGTAAAGAATACCGTAATCGAGTTGTCGGCAAGGGCCGGATCAACGCTGTAGCCCTCGTATGGCGTCCATGCTCGGGTGACCTCATTGGCCTTCTGAGCCTCATTCACCTCTTGGTAGTCAGCCACAAAGCCCACCAGCTCAACGGTTACGCCGGCCTTTGAGTCCTCTGAATCCTCAGAGCACCCCGTTAGCACCAGTAGCCCCATGAGCACCAGTAGCCTCAGTCCTTTTTCTATGGTCTTTTCAATCTTCAATTCTTCAATTCACCAGTTATACACACTATGATCAGCTGTCGCAGGCGTCCAAGGCGTGACTGCCGACTGCACCAGTTCAATCTCCACGCCACCTTCCTCGGTAATCTTGAAGATATAGGTGTAGCTGTAGCCGGGCAGCCAGGTCATATACTCGGCAGGCACCACAGCCGTCTTCTGCGGAATAGCTTCATTGTCATTATTCATTCTCACGTACATCGTGAAACTGCTTTGACTCGAGCGAGGCAGCACCGTGTACCATATTTCTTTATCTTCTCCGCCATCAGGGATATACTCCTTGTCGAACTGGTCGATGTAGGCGGTAAAGTTCGTAGATTCAAACCATTCGCTGGTCTTAGTTCCATTCAGCGGGTAGATCACCTTAAAGGTGCCCGCAGTAGCTATCTTGATTCTATCATTTTCTTCTTTTCCATAGTCGTCCGTAGGCATGAATTCGGTGCTCCTGATCTTGATGCCCTCCGACTGGTACGAGTAGGTGAACATAAACCTCACTCTCGCGAAAGGCTTCAGAAACTCCAGCTGCACGGGCTTGCCGAACTGCTGATTGGGGTAGGTCGCAGGGTCGCCCGTCGAGAACCACAGGTGGGTGAAGTAGGGCGCATCTGCCATATTGGCTTCGATGGCCTCGTTGGTGTCACCGCTGCAGTCAGCAGTAAAGGTAAACTCACAGGTCTTATTGGCCTCATTAGTCCCATAGGTCCCATTGGCCTCATAGGCCACATAGCTGGTTTTTTCTCCTGTCACCGCAAAGAACCGATAGGCGCTGGCACTCCAGTCCCAGTATTTGATGGTCTGCTCATCGTTCACATACTCCCAGCTGTTGCTGTTAGTCGTTGTGGTAGTGGCAGTGTTATCCTGCCAGTTCACCGTGTAGCCAGGGAATACGGCCTGCACACCTTCGAAGCTGGAGCCTGTGTTTTTGTAGCCCCATACCTTGAACGTCCTGACACCTTCTTTCTCCAAGCCTGTAGAACGGGTGATCATCTGATCTTGTTGCTCGTCGGCGGTAAAGGCGATGGCGGTCTCCGTCACGGACGGCTCCTGCAGCTCCTCCGACTGTTCCGAAGAGCAGCTGGCGAGTGCACCGAGTCCGATGAGTCCGCTGAGGCTTATCAGCCCCAGTCGTCTCCATGGCCTCAGCCCGCTGGTTTCCTTTACACGCGCGTACATTATTTATATGCTATAGGTTTCCCTATCTTTTTCTTGTCTTTTGTCTGGAGCCTCCAAAATTTCTTCCGGAGCCTCCAAAATTTTTTTTGGAGCTTCCAAAATTATTTTTGGAGCCTGTAAATTTTCTTGGGCAATTTGTTTTTTCTATTCACAAGCCTCTCGGCCTCCCCGCCGGGGCGTATTCCCCAGCGGGGGAGGGGAGGTTAGAGATTGGATTAGGAGCCTTATTCAGCTTTCTTTACTGCAATCACCTTATAAGTATATGCATTAGGTGAACCCGTTGCGGTCAAATATTGAATGGCATAATAACCTATAGCAGTACCTGCTGTTCCCTCAATGTCATTAGTGGCTGGTGTAAATGATAACACATAACTTGTTACAGAAACAGTTTGGGATCCTGTAGTGGGAGCTACAAGCTGCAAGTCTGCCTCCGTTTTAGCTGTTGTGCCTAGATAATAAACCTTAACGCAGCCTACCGTATTATCTATAGTATTAATAGGTAACACAGCACCAGCATCATACGAAGTTCCTCCAATAGTAGTACGATTAGGAGTCGTTATCGTTGCTGTGATAGCTGTACCAGTCTTGTATTCTATGCCCTCATCTGTAACAGAACCTTCCTGATAGGTAGTAATGCTAGGTGTACTAACAGTTGTGGTGGTTCCCTGTGAAGTGCCTGCTGCAACTGTCGTGACTACAGCATCAAAGGTGATAGGATAAAGACCTTCGTTAGGCTGGTTGGGACCAGTCTTACCATTGGTGTTGTCACTAATCTTGAACAGATAGGTGTAACTGGTGTTGGGATTCCAATAGCTGAAAGCTGCGGGGATGGCCGCTGTTGCACCAGACACCTTGATTTCGTCATCGGTATCAAGAGCTTTCAGAGTGTAGTCACACTTGATGATAATAGGTTGAGCCGTGGTACCAGAAGGAGTAGGTAGAACAGTGAAGTAACCTTTGGAGTCTATGTCTGCATCTGTACCATAGAAATATGTAGTAGTTCCCTCAGTAGAAGATGTCGCAAGCGGATTAGTTTCACTTAAATTAAGCAAACCGCCATACCAGTTTTCTTGCTCTGCACCTGCACTTGCAAAAACAAAAGAATACGAGGGTGTGTCCCAATCGTATGTTACAGTAGCAGACGCGGCACCTCCTTTAAAATACTTCTCTGTCATGGAGTTCAGTACAATGTTATGAGCAGCTTGTGGTTCATCTTTCCAATCAGCACCACCGGTCTTATCACAATCCCACTCATAGAAACTAATAGAAGAAATCTTATAGCCTGGGATAATTTCATACACACCCACGCGAACATAAGACTGCTGACGAGTAAAAACAAACTCAACATCCGTGTTGTAATCGGTACCATTTACCTTCTTAACAGGAGCTGCAATGTACACTGGCTCCTTGCTGAGTGGAGTACTGGAATTGGGATTGATGTGACCATTAATACCAGAAACCGTTGCACTTACAATCTCACCAATATTATCACCAGTAGTAGCGGTTGTATAGGTGAAACTTGATACTGGCGATCCTGCTACAAAGTGATATTCGTCAGTTGACCAGTCCCAATATTTGATGTATTGATCTTTGCCCTCTACTATAGTTACCGTTGGGCTTACAGTTTGGGACGATGAATTAACATATGATCCATGCGTTCCAGCAGCACCAACATATTCCCAATCTGTATCGTAGTTGGAAGTGGTAGCTGTAGCTGAACTCCAAAGCTGATAGTTATTGAATACGGTGGTGTATACCGCAGCAGCAACAGGATCTGTTGTGGCATTTTTCTTTTTTACACCAAAAATCTTCATCTGTCCACCAAGCATTTCTGCCACAGAACCCGTATTGCTGGTAGCACGTGTCATCTTCCCAGCATCCGAAGTGAACTGGATTGCCCCAGGAGCATTGCTGGTCGTAGGAGAAGTGTTCTCACCTACGAACTCGTCGCTTGAGCAACTCGCCAGCGCTGCCAGCGCAGTTGCGATGAATAAATACTTTTTCATAATCGATTATGTTTTTAGTTGTTTTTTTATTTTTTTTCGCTCAGAGGCTAAGTCTCTTGTGCGTGTATACAATTATTTCACTTTGATGACCTTCACGCCAAGATTCTTGTTCAGCTGGGTATATTTCTTGTAGTAGGTCGTTCCTGCATCAAAGGTTGTTGCCTCGGTTTTGCCATCCGGATCATCATACCACAAATCTCTGGTCGTCCAGTCGCTAGGCCTCTCTTCCAATTTTACGGCAGCATAGATGTAGGTGTCATCCTTGTCCTCCACTTCATACACGTAAGCGTAGGTGCCTGCCGAGGGAGTGAATTTCACGGCCGAACCTGCAGTAGGAGTGATGTTGTTGCCATCAACACAGGGAATCGTGGCGGCCGCTTCTGTAGTCGCTTCTGTCAGTACCAGACCATTTCGGCCCGTAATGCTTGTTGTGGTATTCGATTCCTGTAGGTTCAGGGCATCCATCACTTCTGCCTCTGTCTTTGCTTCTGCAAGTTTATAGAGCTTTCCTTTGTCAGCAAGGTCTGTGGCCAGCGTTGCAGAGGAGGAGCCATTAATTATTACCTGCAGATAAATGTCGCCCTTGGCTGCGTCATACTCTTCGTCGGTCAGTACGTCGTGTCCCATCTGATAGGTGGTGATGCTGGGTGTGGCAACAGTAGTGACAGTACTCTGCTTGCCTTCCTCAGTGTCAATGACTACAGCGTCGAAGGTGATGGGGTAGAGGCCTGCAGGGTCTGTGGGCTCAGTTCCACCCACGGGAACGATATTAGTAGTCCAGCCATTGGTGTTGTCGCTGATTTTGAAGATGTAGGTGTAAGCGTAGTTGGATAGCCACTGTGTGTAGGTGGCGGGCACGAAGGCCTTGGCGCCGTAGATCTTGATTTCCTCGCCAGAGCCATCGGTGGAGACGAGCGTGTAGTCGATGCGCAGCTCGAGGACGGTGCCCTCGGGATTGGGCAGCATGGTGACATAGTAGTCCTTGTCAGTAGCGTAGGAAGCTTCGTTCAGGTTGCGGCCCAGCCACATTTTTTTCTCAGTGGTGCCATCCATCACTGCCTCATGTCCATCGGCTGTGGTGTACTCCAGATTGCCAAAGAGTTGCTGGGTCTTCGAAGAATTCTCCTCTGGTGTGAAACTGGTATGAGCAACGTTGTAGTCGGCATGGAATTCAGCATCTTCTGCCTCATAGTCGCTACCGGTGTGGGGGTAGGTGATGGTGAATGTGCCTTTGGTAAAGAAGTAGTCCTTGCCAGCATCGCTGCCGGTTGTAAAGAGTCCTGCCTTTTCCTCTTCAGCACCTGTGGAAATGGGGGTGGTATCATCGGTGTAGAACTTCACGTCCTTCACCGAGTATCCGGGCACTGTTTCGTAGATAGCCATACGTACTTTCGAGGCGAGGCTGCGGAAACTGAGCTGTACCTCTTTCTGGTAGTTGGTCTTCTTCACGGTTACCATATCGGCTATGTAGCATTTGGCCAAGCCCTCACGAGTGCCGGCAAAGGTGTAGGCTTTCGTGTCTTTTTTTGCATAGTCGATGGCAACGACACCGACCTCATCGTCACTAGAAATCTGTGCGGCAGTCTTGCCAGCCACGGGAGTTGCCGTGCCTGTTGAGTAGGCGATAAAGTCGTAGTAATCAGTAGACAGGTCCCAATACTTGATGGTCTGCTTCACGTCTGTTCCTTCTTTACAAAGAGTAGAGGGCTTGGCTACAGATACACCCACATACTCCCAATCGCTGGTGTTGCTCTCGGTGGTTCCGGCGGTGTTGGCCTGCCAGTTCACAACATAGTCATAGAACACCTGACTGGAGGTGGCGGCATCGTTTGCTGTGGCACCGTTGGACACCTTGTATCCGCTTACGGTGAAGTGCTTGTTCAGCAGGTTAGCGGCATCGGCCCCTACATGTTCATTGGCACGGGTGATGGCCTTGAAGCCAGACCCGAAGGCAATGGTGTTGTTCTGCATCTTGTCGGGCGAGCTTTCGCTGCCGACGAAATCATCACTGCTGCAGCTGGCCAGCGAGATGGCTGCCAGGGCTGCAAGAAGGAAATGCTTTGTTTTCATAACTGTTAGTTTTTTTATTAGTAATTTTTTATTCTCTTTTGTTGTTCACTATTTGATGATAATTGTTCAAGGTTCTTACATGTCAAATTCATAGGTGCCGCCGTCCTCTGTGTCCTGTACCACGGCGTTGAAGCCGGAGCCACCGGAGCGGGTGGGAATCGGGATGGTGTCTACGTCAAGCTCGACGGTGATGACGCCGCCGCGGAAACGGTCGCGAACTTGTCGGGTGACATCGAAGACAAACGTCGAGTCCATACCGTTGTTGAACTGCATGGTCATATCCATGTAGTGGTGGTGGGACTCCTTCACCTCGTCGGCACGGGTGACGTCGTTGGCCTTGAGGTTGCAGATGCCGAAGGTCATCAGGCGTCCGCCCACGATGTCTATATACTCGGTGCCGGCGGGCACGTCCTTGGCTCTTGTTCCGAAGGCCACCAGCGGTATGTTACGTTTCATGCGAGTATCGTAGTGTACGGTGATGGCATCGCTGCCGCTGCATCCTGTGTTTAGGTTGGTGGAGCGTGCCAGTCCTGAGAGAGACGCTGAGCCGTCGATGGCGGTGATGCGTCCGTTGTTATGATGCAGGATGACCTGCGTGAGATAGATATAAGTGATGGGGCATAGCTGCATGTGCAGTTCCTTCATCCAGATATTGCGCTCAGGAATGAAGGTGAAACCGTCAAGGTTGCGGTTCACGTCGATGGCCTGCTCGTAGGCGCTGAAGAGCGGCTCGGGAGCGTAGAAGGAGTGGGTGAAGCGCGGCGCATTGTATCGTGCCACGTGCATCGTCTGGTTGGTGTAGGCGAAGACGCTGTCGAGCGAGGTCTGCTCGTCGAAGTTCAGACTCTGCACACCGTCGAGTGTCGAGATCTGGTTCCAGGTGAGGATATCCCAATAGCCCCAGTTGTAGCGCTCCGTATAGTTGTTGCCCTCCACGGTGCTGGCGATGACGCCAGTGTGGGGTGCATAGGGTGTGCTGGCAGTATAGTAGCGACGCAGGTTAAACACCGTCGGCATGGTATAGCCCAGCTCACCGAAGAGCTCACGGTCGGTGTCGTCCCAGCCATAGTACCACTCGGCACGCCAGTTGTAGTCGATGCCGAGGTCGGTCTCGTAGTCCCAGAATACGTCGAGGTTGAGGTCGATGACGGGCATCTCCATCTCTATCTCCTGTGCATCGTAGAGGTAGAGGGGCGGCTCTGGACTGCAGGAAATGAAGAATGAAGAATTAAGAATGAAGAATGTCAGCGCGGCGAAGGCACGGCGGAAGAGTCTCTTATTCATGGGCACTCCTCCTTTCTTGTACTGGGACCACTGAGGTCTCATGGTTCTTGAAACTGATGCCTCGCTTGTTGATACGACGGTACAGCAGGTCGTAGCTGAGGGTGATGCCCACACGGGTGGGGCCTAACCAGTTCCAGCGGTACTGGCGTTTCTTGAAGAACTCCGGCTTCTGTGTCCACTTGTAGTAGTAGAGGTCATCGTGGTAGGCGGGGTTGACGGGGTTCTCATACTGGTACGGATCGTATTTGCAGCGGAAGAAACCTGCCTGCAGACTCAGCTCCAAGCGCCAATGGCCGTTCCTTGAGAGCGGCATGACATAGCCCAGGCCGAGACCAGCACCAGCGCCTTCGCCCACCCACCCACGGTTGGCATCGAAGCAGATGCCGAAGATGCCGGCGTGAGCATAGCCTTGGAAGTAGAGGCCGCTGAAGGCGGGTTTGTTGGCCCCATAAACCCCATTGGCTCCTTTGGCCTTGGGATAGTAGCGGGTCTCTATCTGGTAGTTGCGCAGCTGGAAATACTTGTGACCATCATAGTCTTGCCACCAGGGCATGTCGAAGGAGGCGCCGAAAGTGAAATGGCCGCTCTTCGGGTAGTACTCGATAGCAACATTGGGGATAGGACACCAGCGATCGTAGCCGGGAACGTAGGCGGCATCGAGTAGCAGGTTGGTCTTGATGGAGAGCACCTCGCGGCGGGGAAGCTCCCCGTCAGTTTCGGTGGAGTCATTGAGATATGACAAGGCCTTCGCGTGCGTGGGCGCGTATAAAAAAAGCCCAAGCAAGAACGCTAAAACGGCGTGTCTGTGTGCGTATCTCAAAACGGTTTTCACTACTTTTTCTTGTTAATTTATGTCTACTAAAGAGCAAAGTTAGAAAAAATAGTTGAAAACCGCAAATATTTTTTAAGTTTTTTTGCGTTTTTTGCGCAATTTCTTCGTGTGTGCGTACAACAATAAAGAGAAACGGCCCGTTTTCCCGCTTTTCTATTCTGCGTTACGCTCTTTGTCGAAGGCTTCGTAAGCGTTGACAATGCGTGTCACCAGTTTGTGACGGACAATGTCCTTCTGATTGAGGTTCACGACGCCAATTCCCTCCACATTTCCGAGGATATGCAGGGCCTCAATCAGGCCACTTTTCTGTGAGTGCGGAAGGTCGATTTGTGACGTATCGCCAGTGATGATCATCTTCGTGTTCCACCCCATGCGAGTGAGGAACATACGTATCTGCGCTGGCGTAGTGTTCTGTGCCTCGTCGAGGATGACAACGGCATCGCTCAGCGTTCGGCCGCGCATGAAGGCGAGGGGGGCTATCTGGATGACGTGTTTCTCCATCATGTCCTGTAGTTTTACCTGCGGCAACATGTCTTCCAGGGCATCGTAAAGGGGCTGCAGATAAGGGTCGATTTTGTCCTTCATATCGCCAGGCAGAAAGCCCAGTTTCTCACCTGCTTCAACGGCCGGGCGGGAGAGGATGATCTTCTTTGCGGTTTTCTCCTTTAACGCCTTGACTGCCAGTGCGATGGAAAGATATGTCTTGCCTGTTCCAGCGGGGCCGACGGCGAATACCATGTCGTTGTCGTGATAGGCGTCGATGAGGTGTTGCTGATTGACCGACCGGGCCTTGATTGGACGTCCGCTGACGCTGTAGCAGACAACATCGTCGGGCACGTCGTCGTTCAGCCGTTTACCGCGTGTGATGTCGAGGATGTCCTCCTCTTTCAAGGCGTTGAACTTCAGCACGTGCTGGCGCATTTTCTCCACGCTCTCCTCAAAGGAGGCCAACTGCTGCTCGTCGCCCAGGACACGCAGCACGTTGTCACGGGCCACGATGCGCAGCTTCGGGTAGAGTGCCTTCAGCATCTGCAGATGGGCGTTGCCTACCCCGTAGAAAACGACGGGATCGATGTCTTCTAAGACGATGTGTTTCTCTGTCAATTTGTCAGTCTTTAGCTGGTTGAACGTTAAAGGATAATTCTTCTTTTTCTGGATTTTTCGTTACGTTGATGGTGCTGCCCAAGGGTATGTCACCCTCAAGGATGAGCTCGCAGATACCGTCCTCGACATAGTTCTGAAGGGCGCGTTTCAGGGGTCTTGCACCGAACTGTACGTCGTAGCCCTTGGTGGCCACAAACTCGCGTGCCTCATCGTCCAAAACCACCGTGTAGCCAAGATCTGCGATGCGTTTCACCAGCGGTTTCAATTCCACATTGATGATGCGCTTGATGGCGTCGAGGTCGAGCTGGTCGAAGGTGATGATCTCGTCCAGACGGTTGAGGAACTCAGGTGAGAACTGCTTCGAAAGCGCCTTCTGCACGATGCTGCGGGCATGTTCGCGGTCCTGCTCGTTCATTGCCAGACCGATACTGCCGGCGGTGAATCCTACACCGCGGCCGAAGTCCTTCAGCTGGCGTGTACCAGCGTTGGAAGTCATGATTATCACGGTGTTGCGGAAATCAACGAAACGTCCGTTGCCATCGGTCAGACGACCTTCGTCAAGCACCTGAAGCAATAGGTTGAAGACGTTGCCATGGGCCTTCTCTATCTCGTCTAAAAGCACGATGCTGTAGGGCTTGCGGCGCACACGCTCGGTGAGCTGTCCACCCTCCTCGTAGCCCACGTATCCCGGAGGCGCGCCGATGAGTCGGCTGACGTTAAACGACTCGGTATATTCCGACATGTCCACACGGATGAGGGCATCAGGCGAACCGAACATAAACTCGGCTAACTTCTTGGCTAAGAAGGTCTTGCCTACACCCGTCGGGCCAAGGAACATAAACGCACCGATGGGGTGGTTGGGGTCCTTCAGGCCTACGCGGTTGCGTTGGATGGCGCGTACCATCTTATCTATGGCAGCATCCTGTGCAATGACCTGCTCCTTCAGCTCTTTCGCCATGCCTTTCAGCCGGATACCCTCACTCTCAGCCATGCGCTGCACGGGCACACCACTCATCATCGAGACGACGTTGGCAACCTCCTCTTCACCCACTATCTGTCGGTCATCGTTGTTGCCGTTGCGCCATTGCTCAGTGAGCACGGCCAGTTCGGCCTCTAACACCGTCTGACGGTCGCGGTAACTGGCGGCCAGCTCGAAGTTTTGGCCGCGCACAGCACTTTGCTTGCGGTCTTTCACACGGGCCAACTCCTTCTCCTTCTCGGTAATCTCGGGAGGTATGGTGCCATTCTTTAAATGTACGCGCGAACCGGTCTCGTCCATAGCGTCGATGGCCTTGTCGGGGAAGGCTCGGTCGGGGATGTAGCGTTCTGCCAATTTGACACATGCGGTGAGCGCTTCATCTGTAAATTCAACATGGTGATGACGCTCGTAGCGGTCCTTGATATTGTGTAAAATGGTGAGTGTCTCGTCTGCCGTTGTGGGCTCCACGATGACCTTCTGGAAGCGTCGCTCCAGGGCACCGTCCTTCTCGATGCTGTTGCGGTATTCGTCGAGTGTGGTGGCACCGATGCACTGGATAGTGCCTCGTGCAAGGGCCGGTTTCATGATATTGGCGGCGTCCATGGCGCCGGCTGAGCCGCCAGCACCAATGATGGTATGGATCTCGTCGATAAACACGATAATCTCAGGGCTTTTCTCCAGTTCCTTCAGCAGTGCCTTGATGCGTTCCTCAAACTGTCCGCGGTACTTTGTACCTGCCACGATACCCGTCATGTCGAGGTTGACGATGCGCTTATCGAAGAACATGGGCGAGCATTTGCGCTGGGCGATGAGCTGCGCCAGTCCTTCAACGATGGCGCTCTTGCCCACGCCAGGCTCGCCGATGAGGATGGGGTTGTTCTTCTTCCTGCGGCCTAGGATCTCAAGCACGCGCTGGATCTCCCTTTCGCGACCCACGATGGGGTCGAGCTTGTCTTCCTTTGCGGCGGCCGTCAGGTCGGTGGAGAAATTGTCGAGCACAGGTGTCTTGCTCTTCTGCTTTTGGGCCGTCTGGGTTTGGGATGCGGGGGAACCTCCTCCCGCGGTGTTAGCGTCTGCGGGCTCCTCGTATTCCTCCTCGTCCTCATCGGGCAGGGCGATGCCATTGGTGGGGCTGGAGGCTGTTCCGGAGGGAAAACCGCTGGACATAGTGGAGGGGTTTGTTTTGTCTGCTGAGCGCAGGAGCGTCAGGGCATCTTCGTAATTCATGTCGTTTTGTTCCAGTATTTGTTTGGCTCCGTTGTTCACTGAGTCGTGAAGGATGGCGAGCAGCAAGTGTTGTTCGTCGACGCGCTGCACACGCTGGATGCGTGCCTCCAGGACTGCCAGCTTCAGGATGTTGGATGCTTTTTCGTTGAGCACCAAATCGTGTGTGTAGCTTGGTTTGAACATGTCATCTTGTCGCACTTTTGCCTCCAGCTCATACTTCAGCTGTGGGATATTGAGACGCAAGCGGTGGAAAACGTCCACCACCGGGCCCTCTTTCTGGCGCAAGAGTCCCAATAGCAAATGCTCTGGCCCAACGGAGCTTGAGGCCAGACGTGCCGCCTCCTCTCGTGAGAATGAGAGGATCTCGGACACTTTCGGTGAGAATTGACTTGTCATCGATTCGCTTTGCTTTATCCTTAAAAGTGCAAATGACGTGCCAAAGGTACGCTTTTTTTTCGTTTTATCCGTCATTTTTTTGCTCAAAATAACGTCGAAGTCTAAAATAATGAGTATTTTTGCAGTCAGAAAGAAAACATACACATTATATTATGAAACGACTCTTTATCCTTTCCGTATTGACTTTGGCCGCTATAGGTGCCTTCGCGTGTACAAATTTTATAGTAGGTAAGAAGGCGTCGAAGGACGGCTCTGTCATCTGCTCCTATTCTGCCGACAGCTACGGCATGTTCCAGGGGTTGGTGCACTTTCCTGCTGCCAAGCATCCCAAGGGTACGATGCGTGACGTGCGTGACTGGGACAGCAACAAATATCTGGGGCAGATAGCCGAGGCTGAGGAGACGTATAATGTCATCGGTAATATCAACGAGTGGCAGGTGACCATCGGCGAGACGACCTTCGGCGGACGCGAGGAAATGGTGGACACGACAGGTGTCATCGACTATGGCTCGCTCATCTATATCACGCTGCAACGCTCGAAGACGGCTCGCGAGGCCATCAATGTGATGACGACGCTGGTGGAACAGTACGGCTATTGTTCTGAGGGCGAGACATTTACGATTTGTGATCCCAACGAGGCATGGATTATGGAGATGATGGGTGCCTTTGTGCCTGACTCCATCATGTCCACCCTGAAACCTGCTGCAAGGAAGCAACTGGGACGTACCGTGTGGGTGGCCATGCGCATACCTGACGACATGATCTGTGGTCACGCCAACCAGAGCCGTATCACCACCTTCATGCCTGCGAAGAAAGAGGAGAAGGGCAAGGAAACTGTGCTTTGGTCGAAGAATGTCGTCAGCTATGCCCGTATCATGGGTTGGTACGACGGCAAGCGCGACCAGGACTTTAGCTATAATGCCGCCTATGCTGCTCCCGACTTCAGTGGCCGTCGCATCTGCGATGCCCGTGTGTGGAGTTTCTTCAACCGCTATGCCGATGGCATGGACCGCTATATCCCCTGGGCTGAGGGCCGCGACAAGGATGCCGAGGTGCTGCCGCTGTGGGTGAAGCCCAACCGTCTGCTTAGCGTAGCTGACGTAGAGGCCGCTATGCGTGATCATTTTGAGGGTACGCCGTTCAGTATTGGTAATGATGCAGAGAACAAGGACATGGGCGGCGGCATCTGGGAGATGCCCTACAGGCCTACACCGCTGTATTTCGAGGTAGATGGGAAGAAATACTTTAACGAGCGTCCTGTGTCGACGCAGCAGGCCGGCTTCGTCTATGTCAGTCAGATGCGCTCGTGGCTACCGCGTGAGGTGGGTGGCTGCTTTTGGTTTGCCAACGATGACGGTAACATGGTGCCCTTCACACCCGTATACTGCTGTGCCACGGAGTCGCCGAAACCCTATAACACGCCGGGCGCCGACGACCTGACGTTCTCAATGGACAACGCCTTTTGGGTGCAGAATTGGGTGAGCAACATGGTCTATCCGCGCTACGCGATGATGTTCCCCAGCTTAGAGCAGGTGCGCGACTCATTAGATAATAGCTATTTCCGTCTGCAAAAAGAGGTGGAAGACAAGGCATTGTCGCTTGAGCGTAAAGACCGCGTGGCCTATCTCACCGCCTACACTGCCGAGAAAGCCGATCAGATGCTGGCACGCTGGAAGCAGCTGGCCACATACCTTATTGTGAAGTACAACGACATGACGTCGAAACCTGAGGATGAGCATGGCCGTTTCCTACGCACACCCAATGGCCTCGGAGCCACTGTGAAACGTCCTGGCTATCCGCAGCGCTTTGCCCGTGAGCTTATCCGCCAGACTGGTAACCGTTACGAGCTGGAATAGACGGGCCTGTAAACAATAAAGGCGGGAAGTCAAATTCCCGCCTTTATTGTATCTATGAAGAGGATTAATCCTCGTCCTTCATCTCTTCCTCGTGAGCCTTGATCAGGGCCTGCTGGATGTCGTTGGGCACGAGCTCGTAGCTTGAGAACTTGGTCTGGAACGATGCGCGGCCGCCAGTGATGGACGACAGGGCAATTGAATAGCTGGCCAGCTCCTTGAGAGGAATCTTGGCGTTCAGCTTCTGATAGCCAGCCTCGCTGTCCATGCCCATGATGATGGCACGGCGTCCCTGCAGGTCGCTCATCACATCACCCATGTAGTCGCCGGGCACGAGCACCTCAAGGTCGTAGATAGGCTCGAGCACCTTCGGGCCGGCCTCTTTGAAGGCCATTGAGAAGGCGTTGCGGCCTGCCAGCATGAATGAAAGCTCGTTGGAGTCCACGGGGTGCATCTTACCATCATATACGATGACGCGAACGTCGCGAGCGTATGAGCCGGTCAACGGACCCTGCTCCATGCGCTGCATGATACCCTTGAGGATGGCGGGCATGAAGCGCAGATCGATGGCACCGCCGACGACGCTGTTGATGAAGACGAGCTTGCCGCCCCACTCCAAGTCGATTTCTTCCTTGCCCTTGATGTTCATCTTGAACTCCTGACCGTTGATGGTGAAGCTCACAGGATCCTCCATGCCCTCGGTGTAGGGCTCGATGATGAGGTGCACCTCACCGAACTGACCGCTACCACCCGACTGCTTCTTGTGACGATAGTCGGCGCGAGCCATCTTCGAGATGGTCTCACGATACGGAATCTTCGGCTCGATGTATTCAACCTGGATCTTCTCGTTGTTCTCCATGCGCCACTTCAGCGTGCGCAGGTGGAACTCACCCTGTCCGTGAACGATGATCTGGCGGAGCTCCTTCGACTGCTCAACGACCCATGTGGGATCCTCCTGACGCATCTTGTTCAGGGCAGCCATCATCTTCTCAGTCTCGCTCTCGTTGACAGCCTTGATGGCACGTGAGAACTTCGAGTTGGGGAACTTGATGAAGTCGAACTTCCAGTCGGTGTTGTCCTTGCCATTAAGGGTGTTACCCGTCTTCACGTCCTTCAGCTTCACGGTGCAGCCGATATCGCCAGCATTCAGCTGGTCTACCTGGATGCGGTTGGCACCAGCACAGGCATAGAGTGTGCCAATGCGCTCCTTCGAGCCGCGGTCAGCGTTGTTGAGGTCGTCGCCGCTCTTCACGGTGCCGCTCATTACCTTAAAGTAAGACACCTCACCGATGTGGGGCTCGATACCAGTCTTGAAGAAGTAGAGGGAAGCAGGTCCGGCGACGTCGGGAGTCACCTCAACGCCTGCGGCATTCTTCACCTTCGGCATCTCGCTAACGAAGGGAACGACATTGCCCAGGAACTCCATCAAGCGGCGCACACCCATGTCCTTGCCTGCGCAGACGCAGAAGACAGGATAGATGCTGCGTGTGACGAGGCCCTTACGGATGCCTTCGCGCATCTCGTCTTCGGTCAGGTCCTCCGTCTCGAAGAACTTCTCCATCAGGGCGTCATCGCCGGCGGCAGCAGCCTCGACGAGGGCAGCCTTCATCTCCTTGGCCTTGTCGAGCTGGTCGGCGGGAATCTCCTCAATCGTGGGAGCACCACCCTCGGGCTTCCACGTCAGCTTCTTCATGATGAGCACGTCGATGATGCTGTTGAAGTTGGGACCGCAGGCCACGGGATACTGCACGGGTACGCAGTTGTTGCCGTACACCTCCTGCAGCTGGTGCAGGATCTGATCGAAGTCGCAGTTGTCGCGGTCGAGCTGGTTCACCAGGAAGATAACGGGCTTCTGCAGCTTCTCGGTGTTGCGGAAGGCGTTCATCGTTCCCACCTCGGGGCCGTACTGGCCGTTGACGAGGATGAGGGCCTGGTCGGTGACGTTCAGGGCTGTGATGGCACCGCCCACAAAGTCGTCCGATCCCGGGCAGTCGATGATGTTCAGCTTCTTGTTGTTCCACTCAGTGTGGAAAACGGTTGAGAAGACCGAATAGCCATACTCCTGCTCCACGGGGAAGTAGTCGCTCATGGTGTTCTTACCCTCTACGGTGCCACGGCGCTTGATGATGCCGGCTTCGTAGACCATTGACTCGGCAAGAGTAGTCTTGCCGCTACCCGCACTGCCAATGAGTGCGATGTTCTTAATCTCGTTTGTCTGATAGACTTTCATGTAGTTGTTGTTATTGTTATTAGGTAAATGTGCGTTGTAAGTCGCTAAAACGGCCCAAAATTACACATTTTTGACCAAAGAGCCAAAAAAAACTTTAAAATATTAAGCAAATTTAGGAATGAGACTCTTTTGCATAATTGAAAACTATTCCGTATCTTTGCAGCATATTATGGCAGGACTCTATATCCATATTCCTTTTTGCGCCAGCCGCTGTGTGTACTGCGGCTTCTTCTCCACCACGCATCTTGACAAGCGGCAGGCCTACGTGGAGGCCTTGTGTCGCGAGATGCAACTGAGGTCTTTAGTTGGTCCTATAAGCCCCATAAGCCCTATAAGCCCCATGGGCCCTATAACCTCCCAAATTGACACGGTCTATCTGGGCGGTGGCACACCTTCTCAGCTCAGCGCGGAGCAGTTGCAGCAGCTCTTCCTATATATAAGTAATGTGTACGACGTGTCACCAAAGGCTGAGGTGACCATCGAGTGCAATCCCGATGATGTCAGCACTCCGTTTGTCGCGACTCTATCGCGACTGCCTGTCAATCGTGTGAGTATGGGCGCACAGAGTTTCAATGATGAGCGCCTGCATTTCCTTCGCCGCCGTCACCGTGCCGCACAGGTGGGTGAGGCCGTGCAACTGCTCAGGTCGGCAGGTATCAGTAACATCAGCATCGATCTGATGTACGGCTTTCCTGACGAGACGATGGATGAGTGGAACGCCGACATCGATGCCTCCTTGGCCCTTGAAGTGGAGCACCTGTCGGCCTACGCGCTCTCATACGAGGAGGGCACGTCACTCTACACAATGTTGCAGCAGGGCAAGGTAAAAGAGCTGGACGAGGAGCTGCAGCGTGAGATGTACTACACACTGAAAGATCGTCTGGAAGCTTCCGGCTATGAGCATTATGAGCTGTCGAATTTCGCGAGGAAAGAGGAAAGAGAAAAGAGGAATGAGGAAGGCTTTCGCTCGCGACATAACAGCAGCTATTGGAACCATACACCCTATATCGGTATTGGTGCTGGCGCACATAGCTTCGATGGCAGGCACCGCCAATGGAATGTGGCCGACATAGACCAGTATGTCAAAGCGATAGGCGAGGGGAGGGTACCCGCAGACGGTGAGGAGATAGACGATTTGACACGCTATAATGAAACTGTGATGACGGCCCTGCGCACCGTCGACGGTATCCAGCTCGACAAGCTCTCTTCCGTGGAGCGTGCCCATTGCCTTGCTCAGGCGAAGAAATTTCTGGATTGCGATTGGCTTTGTCGGCCCGATGACCATACCCTGCGCCTTACTCGCGACGGCCTCTTTGTCAGCGACACCGTCATCACTGCCCTAATGCTATAGCGGCCAATGATTTTTCCGATACTCCTATAGGAATGGCTGCAGCAGATGGGCAAACCAGCCGCGGAATCGCTGCCAGCGGGTGCGGAATCCTCGCCACGTCTCAGGCGTGAGGTAGACGCTCTCTAGCTTGTCGCGGTCGAACATGTCATCCAGTTCCTTTGTTGTATGGCGGTCGATGATGACGGCGTTCTCTTCATAGTCAAAGCGGAGGGAACGTGCGTCGAGGTTGGTGCTACCTACAGTGCAGAAACGGCCGTCCACCATCATAATCTTCGAATGATGGAAACCTGGCTGGTAGAGCCATACATGGGCGCCATGCTTCATCATGCGATGCATCTGGTAGAAGGCAGCATCGGGCGTCAACGGGATATCGCTTTTAGCTGAAATCATTAGCTCTACCTTCACACCACGTTTGATGGCGCGTTTTAGTGCCTTTGTCACCGAGGGTATCAGCGTGAAATAGGGGTTGATGATGCGGATGGAGTTCTGTGCGTCGTCGATGGCGTTGACGTAGAAATAACGCATGACATCGTTGGTGGTGTGCGGTTCGCGGTTGACGATGCCCACCAGTTTGTGGCCAGCCGTAGCGGTGGTGTCGGGCATGAGATGAGAGGTGAGAGTTGAGGGTTGAGGTGTGAGATGGGCTGCGCGGAAATATTTCGGGTCGGTGAGTTCCTCGCCTGTCGTCTTCTTCCACGTGCTGATGAAGATGCGCTGTAAATCGTCGACGGCGCTACCCTCTATACGACAGTGCATGTCGCGCCAAGCGCCCACCTGCTCGGTGCCCTTGATGTAATAGTCGGCCACGTTCATGCCGCCGGTGTAAGCCACATGGCCATCGATAACTACAATCTTGCGGTGGTCGCGCGGCCAGATGTGGTTGACCCACGGAAAGCGGATGGGGTCGAACTCGTAGATGTCGATGCTATCAGCACGCAGGTCCTCTACATGGTGTTTCTTCAGTGGCTGGTTGTTGGAGTCGTTGCCGAAGCCGTCGAAGAGTGCACGCACCTCCACCCCCTCACTCCGTTTCTCACGGAGGATATCGAAGAGGAGGAAGGCAATGCTGTCGTTGCGGAAATTGAAATACTCCAGATGTACGCTCTCCTTCGCCTGCCGGATGGCCTCAAACATGTCATCGAACTTCTCCTGGCCTGACATCAACAGCGTCACGCTGTTGTCATCGGTAAAGTGGATGCCGTAGTCTTTAAGCTGGTAAAGGATGAGGCTGTCAGAAGTCTGCGCCCCTAGGGAACTAAATGATAAGCAACAAATGATAAATGATAAACTCAGCAGTCTGCCAAATCTGCCTGAGAATGTCTTCTTTGCGCTTTTCACAGCGCAGCATTTATCATTTGTCATTTGTCGTTTATCAAATTGAGTATAGCTCGCTTACTTGCGATAGCGTCTGCGGTATTCAGAGGGAGAGATGCCGAAACGCTCCTTGAACAAGTTCATGAAATGCTCGGCGGTGGCAAAGCCGATGTTGTTGGCCAGCTCGCTCATGTTGATGTTTGTGCGCTGCAGGAGCACGCAGGCGTGCTTCAGTCGCAGGTCACGCACCACTTCGGCAGGTGTCTTGCCCGTTACCTCGCGTACCTTCTGGAAGAACGGCTTCATACCCATGCCCATGGCACCGGCCATCTCCTCCAGATTGATGGGACCTCGGCTCATGTTCTGCTGCACATACTGTTCGATGCTGGTGATGAGTTGCTGGTCGATGGCATCGCTCATGCTAAAGCTGTCCGACTCCTTCTCTTCATAAGCGAAATCATACTTCTGCTCACTCTCGTCCACCTCTTCTTCCTCCTGTTCATGCTGGTGTGAGCGGATGGATGTCACGGTGAGTGCCTTAATCTGTTCGTCCTCTACTACCTCGCCGCTCAGCATCTGCGCCGTCTCTGGCAGTGTTTCGGTGGCAGTCGTCATACTGGAGTTGTGGCTCTCCAGCATACGTGTCTCAGCACCCTCGATGAGATTGTTGGTCATTTCGAAATCGCTGATACCCAATAGCTTGTTGAAGCGCATGGCAGCCTCGCGGATGTTGAACGGCTTCGACATATAGTCATCAGCTGCGAGCGTGATGTTCTGACTGGCCATCTCAGTGGGCGTGAGCTTCGTGTCGGTGAGGAGAATGAACTTGATCTTGTTCAGCTTCAAGTGCATCTTCATATTGTTGCACAGCTCACTGCCCGTCATGCCTTCCATGTTCTGTTTGCAGACGACAAGGTCTGGAATCATAGCCTCAATGTCCTGTGCAGCCTTTTGCATGTCATCGTAGGGATGGAAGTTATAGACATATTTCAGGCGTGCGGTGACAAACTTGAGGAAGTCAATGTTGTCATCGATGAAGTAGATGCGGTATTTGGCAGTAGGCGCGTCGTTGCTGGTGCGTATCTCTGACGTCAACTCGTCGTTAATCAGTTCGGGAAGCTCCATCATGCCGCGACTGTTCAGTTCGTAGGTGTGGTTGACGGCCTTCTTCGCCTTCTCTTCAGGATGCTCCAGCGACGCCTGCATGTCACTGACACGCGTGATGATGGTCAGCATCTGTGAGTGGAGGGCGTTCAGCTGGTCGCGGTCGTCGGTTGAACCTTCTTTCTCTGCCAGGTTCATGATGATGCTGGTCATGCGCGACATAGGCTGGCGCAGCTCATCGCTGGCAGCTTTGATGTCTTCGCGTTGTTGAACCAGCTCGGCAATGACGGCATTCTTACGCCGCCACAGCTCACGTATCTGGTCGATGCCTTTCTTCCAAAGATAGATGATGGTGATGATAACAATGGCGTAAAACAGCAGCATGTACCATTGTAGGTACCAGGGTTTAGCAATGACAATTTCTAGAATACGCTCTATATTGCTGATATTACCTTCTGCGCTAATGGCTTTCACGTGCAACTTGTAGCGTCCACTGGGAAGGTCTTCGAAGGTCACTCCATGCTTCATCGCATCGCCGTTGTGCCAATCGTCGTCGAGACCCTCCATCCAATACATAAACTGCAGACGCTCGCTTTGGTTATAGTCGCCGCCGCCGAACTTGATGGTGATGGTATTCTGGTCACTGTTCAGGTGAATGCCCGAGCTCTCGTTAAGGGTCTGCCTCAAGATGACGTTGCCGTCATATTCGTGGCCTGTAAAGATCTCCTCCTCGCCTATGAACAGCTGCGTCAGCATGACAGGCGGCAGTGCCGACTGCTCCCTGACTGATTTATGGCGCATCTGGCTGACACCGTAGATGCCGCCCATTATTACATCTCCTTCAGTGGTGGTAAGGATAGAGCCCAGGTTGAACTCATCGCTCTGCAGACCGTCGAAGCTGGAGTAGTTATAAGGGCTGTAGTTGAATGTGCCATCTTCGTGGTTACGTTGAAGCACGATACGGCTGATACCACCGGTAGTGGAAATCCAGATGTTGTGGTTAATATCCTCAGCGATGCCGCAGATGTTGTTGTTGCACAGTCCGTTCTTTTCAGTGAGTACGTCTAGGTTGTCGTTCTCCTGATTGAGCACGTTCACACCTTCACGCGTTCCTATCCAGATGAGTCCGCGAGAGTCCTCAAACACCTGCGTCACGTAGTTGTTGGTAAACTTCTCCATATTTGTGGAATTACCCACGTACTGCTTGATGTCCTGTGTGGAGATATCAAGGATGAGCAGCCCCTCTGCCGTACCTATCAACATGCGGTGGCCTGAGGCGTAATGCAACGAGGTGATGCTGTTGGTATGCAGCTTGCGGTTCTCACGGTTGTAGGTGGAGAATAGCTGCTGTCTGAGGTTGTATGTCTGCAGACCGCCATCAGTAGCCACCCATAGGTTCCCGTTCTTATCGGTGCAGAGCGCGTTGATGTGATCGTTGACAACGGTACTGCGCAAACTGTCGTTGGTGGTAGAATAGATGGTGACATGCCCGTCCTGAATGCGCGTGAGTCCGTTCTGTTTGGAGCCAACCCATAGGCTGCCATCCTGAGTATAGGCAAGGGCTGATACTTTCTGGCTGGCCAGGCGCCCTTCGTAGCCAATGATACCAGCATCGCTAGTGCCGTAGAAGATCTGGCCTGCACTGTCTTGAGCAATTGCGGTGATGTCGCCTATCATCTGCGATTCAAACTTGTAGATGTTCTGCCCCATGTAGGCCACACCTGACTTCGCCGTTCCCACCCATAGCAAGTCACTATTGTCTACATAGACGCTCTCGATAGACTTAGCCTGTGTGGCACGCTGGTATAGTCCCATGGACCTGATTTCTACAGGCTCCATTTCGTGTGTGTTGATGTTGATGCGCATCAAACCGTTGCGGCTGGTGGCCATCCAGATATTTCCGCTGCGGTCGCCGGCCATTGCATTGATGCTGAAGTCAACACTGGTGCCGGTTAGACCTAGCTGGTCACCGATGGTAGTGTCCCAGGTATGGGTCTGTTTGTTGAAGACAAAGAGCGTTCCCTGGCCATAGAGCCAGATGTTGTCGAGCTGGTCGGCGAAGGCTTTCAGCGTGTTGGTGTTGCGCAGATGGCGTTGTGCAATATCAAGGTTTTTCCACGGAGTGGTCTGCTGTCGGGTAACGTTACAGCAAATGATGCGTCCGTCGCTGTAGACTATGAGGGCACCGTCGAGACATTCACCAATGGAGCACACCTCGCCCTGTGGTATGGCATAGGCGCTGTTGGTATATCCAAACTCGTAGATGAGCTGCTGCTGCATGTTATAGCAGATGACGCCTTTGTTGGGAATGTAACCCCAGAGGTTCTGCTTGCTGTCGATATAGATGATAGTAGGCAGCCCGTCGATGCCGAGGCGTGCGAAGACCTGACGCAAGTCTCGCTCAAAACTCTCCGACTGCGCATGATAGATACAGTAGCCGGCGGCTGTCTTTACCCATAGCTCGCCACCCATGCCGAGCTGAATGCTTTCGATGTAGCTGTCGGGCAGCGACGAGCCATCCTGCGAGTCAGTCTGGAAGTGCTTGAACAGATATCCGTCATAGCGGTAGAGGCCGGCGGGTGTGCCAAACCACATGTAGCCGCGGTCATCTTTCAGTATGCAGTTTATCTGACTCGATGTCAGTCCGTTGCGGGCGCTGAGTGTCTTGAACACCTCCTGGGCGTCTATACTGACGGCCCAAAGCTGGCCAATGATAAGTGTCAGAACAAGCAGTATCTTTTTCATAGTCGTAAGGTTCTCTCTCACATTAATTATATTAGGGCAGCATACATGAGTAATGATCCACCACGCCAATGAGCTGATTGTCATCGTTGACAACCAGTACTGAATGAATCTTGTGCTGTTGCATGATGCTTTGTATTTCTGTAATCTTAGTATGCGGTTTGACGCATTTGGGTTGTCGTGTCATGATGTCGCTGACGGTGTGGTCGAAGAAGGCCGCCTTCCAGCGCTCGATGGCACGGCGTATGTCGCCGTCGGTGATGAGTCCGGCGATTCGACCGTCCACTTCGGCTACACCCAAGCCCAGCTTGCCTTCCGACACTAACATGATGGCTTCGCCTAAGTGCATCTCAGGAGTGAGCAAGGGCAGGTCGGTGCTGCGCATCACGTCGGCTGCAGTGGTAAGCAGGCGCTTGCCCAGCTCGCCGCCAGGGTGCAGGTGGGCGAAATCCTGTGGCTGGAACTGCCGCTTCTGCATGAGGGCAATGGCCAAGGCATCGCCCATAGCCAATGTGGCCGTGGTGGAACTGGTGGGTGCCAGGTTCAAGGGGCAAGCCTCTCGTTCCACGCTGATATTCAGGTGGCACGTGGAGTATTTGGCTAAGAGCGACGTCGGGTTGCCCGTCATCGCAATGATGGGTATCTGTTGGTGCAGCACCATCGGGATGAAACGTAGCAGCTCGTCGGTGAGGCCTGAATTGGAGATGGCCAGCACCACATCGTCGGAGGTCATCACGCCCAGGTCGCCGTGATAAACGTCGAGGGGATTGATGAAGAACGACGGTGTGCCCGTGGAAGAGAAGGTGGCGGCAATCTTTGCACCGATATGTCCACTCTTGCCCACACCCGTCACGATGACCTTGCCTTTGCAGGCCAGCATCATATCGACGGCCTTTTCAAACTGGTCGTCCATCTTAGGAATGAGGTCGAGCAAGGCTTCTGCCTCGTCGCGGATTGCTTGTATGCCGTATTCTCTTGTAGTCATTGAAGAATCTTCTGAATTAAAGGTTCCAGCTTGTCCAGCTCCAGCATGTTCGCTGCATCGCTGAGCCCCTGGTCGGGCGTGGGGTGTACCTCAAAGAAGTAGCCAGTGGCACCAAATGCCTTAGCAGCCAAGGCCATTGAGGGCACAAAGCGACGGTCGCCGCCTGTTTTGCCGTCACGGGCATCGGGACGCTGCACGCTATGGGTACAGTCCATGATGACCGTAGGCACGATGTCGAGCATGTCGCTGATGTTGCGGAAGTCTACCACAAGCGTGCCGTAACCCATCATGTTGCCGCGCTCTGTGAGCCACACCTCCTTGGCACCGCTCTCCATCGCTTTCTCCACAGGGTAGCGCATGTCGCGACCGCTGAGGAACTGTGCCTTCTTGATGTTGACGATGCAACCGCTATGTGCTGCAGCCACCAGGAGGTCGGTCTGACGGCAGAGGAAAGCCGGAATCTGCAGCACGTCGCACACCTGACCAGCGGCTTCGGCCTGATGGGCCTCGTGGATGTCGGTCAGCACACGCAGGCCGTAGCGGCTCTTCACATCGGCGAGCATCTGTAAGCCGCGCTCCAGACCGGGTCCTCGGAAGGAGTGGATACTGGTGCGGTTGGCCTTGTCGAAGGATGCCTTGAAGATGATGTCGATGCCCAGACGACGGTTGATTTCAACCAATCGCTGCGCCACAGTGTCAAGCAGTTCTGCCGACTCTATGACGCAAGGTCCTGCAATGAACGTTGGCTTGATAGCTGTCATGTTCTTGCTTCTTCTTTGCTGTTTCAACCTGCAAAGATACGAAGATGCGGCGAAATAGCAAAAGAAAATAAGATTTTTTTGGCTGTTTGCGCACTTCTTAGTAATTTTGCACGTCAAAAACATGATAGTAAATTGAAAATTGCAAATCATAAATCAAAAATAATCTGATGACAGCCAATCCGAAAAAGCGCCGCTGGCATTGCCTGAGAGGGCAGGAACCAACGGAATTTGACAAACAGATAATGTTCTGGGAGAACAAGGGCAAACTGGTGCCTACGCGAGAGCTGATTAAGACCCCAGAACAAATAGAGGGCATCCGCCGTGCCGGCGTGGTGAATACCGGCGTGCTTGATGCCGTTGCTGCCGCCATCCACGAAGGCATGAATACGCTGGAGATAGACCAGATTTGCCGCAAATACTGCGAGGAGCACAACGCTACGCCGGCCTGTCTCAATTATGAGGGTTTTCCTATGAGTGTCTGTACCAGCATCAACGAGGTGGTGTGTCATGGCATTCCCAAGGAGGAGGACGTGTTGCAGGAGGGTGACATCATCAATGTCGACTTCACCACCATCCTCGACGGATACTATGCTGATGCCTCGCGTATGTTCATCATCGGCAAGACCACGCCTGAGAAGGAACAGTTGGTGCGCGTGGCCAAGGAGTGTCTCGAAATAGGTATGGAGGCGGCCAAGCCCTGGGGCTTTGTCGGCGACATCGGCCACGCCATCGAGAAGCATTGTAAGAAATACGGTTATGGCATCGTACGCGACTTGGCCGGACACGGTGTCGGTCTGAAGTTCCATGAGGAACCTGACGTCGACCATTATGGTCACCGCGGTACGGGTATGCTACTCGTGCCCGGTATGGTGTTCACTATCGAGCCGATGATCAACATGGGCACATGGAGAGTCTTTATCGATGCTGATGATCCCTATGAGTGGGAGGTCATTACTGAAGACGAGAAGCCCAGCGCACAATGGGAGCACACCCTGCTGATGACTGAACACGGCGTGGAAGTGCTGACCTATTGAAGGGCTGACTGCGCTTTCCACAATGATAAAAAAGCTGAAAGCGCGTAACATTTCTGTTGAATCATTGTGCGTTTTATGCAAAAATGCCTAACTTTGCAGGCAGTTTGTAAAAGAAATGAGTCAGGACGTATACATCTTAGGTATTGAGTCGAGTTGTGACGACACGTCGGCGGCAGTGCTGAGAAACGAGGTGTTGCTCTCTAATGTGACGGCTTCGCAGGCTGTTCACGAGGCCTATGGTGGCGTGGTGCCTGAGCTGGCCAGCCGTGCCCATCAGCAGAACATCGTGCCTGTGGTGAGTGAGGCTATCAAACGTGCCGGCATCACGAAGGAACAGCTGTCGGCTGTGGCCTTCACCCGCGGACCGGGTCTGATGGGATCGCTCCTTGTTGGCGTCAATTTCGCCAAGGGCTTTGCTCGCTCGCTTGGTATTCCCCTCATCGATGTGAACCACCTGCAGGGGCATGTGATGGCGCACTTCATTAGCTCTCCCTCTGATTCCCCCGAAGGAGGAGAGAATCATCCTCCTTATCCCTTCCTTTGCCTACTTGTTTCTGGTGGCAATTCGCAGATTGTCCTCGTGCGCGCGTATAATAATATGGAGGTGCTGGGACAAACCATTGACGATGCCGCCGGTGAAGCCATCGACAAATGCTCGAAGGTGATGGGCTTGGGTTATCCTGGAGGTCCTATCATCGATAGGCTTGCCAGACAGGGCAATCCCAAGGCCTATCAGTTCTCCGAACCGCATATCCCGGGTCTCGACTACAGCTTTTCTGGCTTGAAGACCTCGTTCCTCTACAGCTTGCGCAAATGGATAGAGGAAGACCCCGATTTCATTGAGCATCATAAGGAGGATTTGGCAGCAAGTCTTGAGTGGACTATCGTCGATATCTTAATGAAGAAGTTGCGTTTAGCTGTAAAGCAGACGGGTGTGAAGCATGTCGCTGTCGCTGGAGGTGTCAGCGCCAATAACGGTTTGCGCAATGCCTTCCACGACCATGCCCGCCGCTATGGCTGGAAGATCTATATTCCGAAGTTCTCGTATACCACCGATAATGCCGCAATGATTGGTGTCGTGGGATACTACAAGTATTTGGATAAGGAGTTCTGTCCGATAGACGCTCCTGCATTCTCAAAAGTAACTTTTGATTGAATCTAGAACGAAAATTGCCAAATAGTCCAATAAATTGTAAATCGTCAATCGTCAAATCGTAAATATACATAAGATGGATTTTGAAGGAAAAATCATTAGCAGGGAAATAAATGAACTGCTGTGGGAAAAAGAGAAGACAGTGTCTACGGCAGAAAGCTGCACAGGCGGTCGCATTGCCGAGGCCATCATCGCCGTTCCAGGCGCGTCGAAATACTTCAAGGGTGGCATCATCTGCTATGTCAACGAGGTGAAAGAGAATCTGTTAGGTGTCAGCCATGAGCTGTTGGAAGAGAAAACGGCCGTCTGTGAAGAGGTGGCTATCGCTATGGTGAAGGGTGCCTGCAAAACCCTCAATACCGACTATGCTGTAGCAGCTACTGGCATCGCCGGACCTGGCGGCGGCACCAAGGATATTCCTGTCGGCACCATCTGGTTGGCCGTTGGCACACCCGACAATGTGATGACCTTTAAGATTGAGGAAGATCAGGGTCGCGACATCAACCTGACTGTTGCCACCAACAAGGCAATGATGATGTTGCGTGACTTCCTGAAGGCCGAAGAAGGCCCGAAAGAGGAAACTGAAAGTTAAAAAAATGTAATTGTAAGCAAAAACTTTCAACTTTCAACTTTCAACTTTCAACTTT
>JAGAAJ010000039.1 GCA_017615355.1 Prevotella sp. | reverse complement strand
TGAAGTTGTCGCGGAACTGCGGCGTGTCGTACCAGATATGGGCTGAGAACTGACTCCAAAACAGCAGACCTTGTTCGTCAAGCAGTTGTTGGTAATAGAGGTTGTGCGGCTGGTGTGCTTCGCGGAAGGCGTTGAAACCACCCTGACGAATCATCTTTATACGGGCAGCTATCTGTTCGTGGCTGAAGGCGTGGCTAGCACCAAGCAAGTGCTCGTATTCGCACGTGCCGTTGATGAAGACGGGCTGGCCATTCAGGTAGAAGCGGTGGTCTGTTGTGTTTGTCGCGTTGGCAACACGACATACGGAACGGGGCCAGCTGATGCTACGGATGCCGAAGGGCGTGCGCACATCGTCGGTGGTGACATAAGCGGGTTCGCCCATCTGGTTGGCATCGCCGTCGTAGTGGTCGGGCTGCTTCAGCATCGTCGTGAGGGTGTAGAGGTAAGGATTGTCAAGGCTCCAGCGGTGGGCATTGGCAACGGCCGTGGCCTGACGCACGGTGCGCGTCTCGCCCGGACCAAGCATTAGCTCTTTATTGAGGCGAAACACCGCCTTGCCGCTCTTCTCTGCCATTTTATTCACCAGCTCCACCATTTGCGGACTGGTGCTGTAGTTTTTGATCTCAGTTTCGATGAATACGCTGTCGCAGGCCTCATTGGCCCAGATGTGAACACCAAAGGGTTCGATGCGCACCTCATCGGTCTCGACAAGTGTCACGGGACGGAAGATGCCGAAGGGCTGACTACCTTCGCTGAAGCCATACTCTGACGAGCAGCCACCGCACACCCACGGACTCTCGGTCTGCATGGCTGGGTGGTCGACGCGAACGCTCAGCTGATTGTCACCATTGCATAAGGCATCGGTGATGTCAAGCGTCCAAACGGTGCGGCCCACCAGCTCGCGAGGATATTCGTGGCCGTTGAGCGTGACGGTGGCGTAGGTGCCCACGCCCTCGAACTGCAGGAAATAGCGCTTGCCGCTCTTCTTCTCGCACGCGAACATCTTATTGTAGATGGCAGAGCCGTGGAGGTTGCCGTGGCGTAGCTGGCGGTAGCCATAGTAGTCATCGAAGTTGTGGGGGAGGGTTATGTTTGTGGCGATGGTATCACCACATACGTAACCTGTCCAGCCATCGTTGAGGGGGGTGAGGCGACGCTTGCCCACAGGCTCCGGCTCGGGGAATCGGATGGCGCTGACGCCCATCTTCCTGCTCGTGGCTACTGCGATGCCGCGCTGCTGGGTGTTGTTCACGGCGCAGTAGAAATGATAGACCACGCCATTGTGCTTCACCACACAGCTTTTATGGGCAAACAATTCGTCATAAGGCTTCGAGGGTGCAATCAAATCTTCGCCCGTCCAGTCCTGCCAGTGAATGAGGTCACGCGAGACGGCAAAGGTGTTGTAAGCATTGTAAGGGCGTGACGGGTTATAGGCCGAGAAATAAAACATAACGTAGAAAGCCTTCTCCCGTCCCCCTCCGAAAGAAGGGGAGAGTTGCTCAGGATTCATCTTTACGATTTGCGCATCGCCAGTGATGATGCCCGGCGACTCGTGCGTATAGACAGGATTGCCGCTGTATCGCTCCCATTTCTTGAGATTGTCAGACAACGCGATGCCGATGCGCTCAGCTTTGAGATTGTTGGCGGGGTTGATGCCGCCAGCATTGTAGAACATCACAAAGCGTTTGCCCAACGTCTTGTCAGGATCGTCATAGATGGTGCTCTTGTATTGGGTGAGCGTTTCCCACCATTGGGCGTCCTTGTCGTTGATGCTGAGCAAAGGCTTATCGCTCGTCTGCCATTCGTGGGCAAGGCCGATGTTGTTCTTTGTCCATGCCATACCAATGTTCAGCGGCTCACGCACAGCCTCGTAGCCTGTGCCGTGGCCACCGATGTAGGTCATCCAGTGGCGTCCTTTATAGGTCTGCTGCTCGTAACTGCCGCCCCACGTCCAGTCAATGAGCGACGGGAAACCGCCGCGCTGGTTTTGGTCCCAGCTTTCCTTTCCTTCGGACGGGACTAGTGGAAGGCTCAAAACACGGCCCAGCGTGTTCCAGTGCAATAGGTCGGAGCTCTCGGCGAGCCACGTCTCGTAGCCACGCCCGTCAGTGCCGTCCTTACCGTCATAGCACACATAGGTCATCAGCCACTTCTCGCCCATGCGGAACACCGTTGGACAGTCGTACTTGTGGTAATTATCCGTCGGCGCCACGACAAGACCATATTTATAGGGGGTGCGCACTTCGTCGTAAACGGCCTTCATCACAGACTGTGGAATAGTGTCAGCCTTGGCAAAAATGTAGGCAAGTACAAAGATGGTTGTGGCAATCTTTTTCATTTTTGTTTATCTTTGGAAGAGCCAGTCCACCTCGTCGCTAGCCCCTAAGAGACTGGCATCACGTGGTTTGATTTCGTCGGAGGTGAATCCTGCCACCATGATAATACCCTTGGGCAGGCGGATGGAGTGGCGACCGGCGGGAAAGTGATAGGCATGGATGTTTACGGGTGGCATCTGCTTGATGACCACGGCATTGGTGAGCACCGGCTCAGCCTGTCCATATTCGTTGCCCGTAGCATCAGTCTCAAGTTTTGGCACCTTAGCCCACTTTGGGTCATCGTCCTGGAAGAAACCCACTAGCATCTGCACGGGCTCGGCGGTCTCGAAGTCTATGGTGGTGCCTTTGATTCGCGTGGTATCTCGATTGAGAACAAGGGCTTGCAGGTTGGCTACCTCTGGCGCGATGCTGTCCACGGGCGTGTCCGCTCTGTTCTCGAAGAGGAGGGCATTCTTTTTTAGGGGAGAGAGGTGAGAAGTAAGAGGTGGGAGAATAGAAACTGCCGCTGGTTTTGCGGGAAGGATGAGCACGTCGGTCTGTACCACGGGATTCTTCAGGCGCTCAATGTTCTGACGCAGGGCTGCCACTTCTTCCTCATATACGGGCAGCATGTCGGCCCATGTCTTGAAATTGCCGTTGTCGCCACCAACGGGAATGCGGCGTTGCGCCGTCTGCATGGAGTTCGCGTAGAGGTAGGTGTCCTGTGTAAGCCTCACCAACTCCCGCCATTCTTCAAGACTGCGTTCCAAATAGTCGCTGGCCGTGGAGAGGTTGTCCAGATTTTTGTCCCACTTATACAGGAGGACGTAGGCAGCGGCCATCACCTTCAGTTGGAACGCCTTGGCGAAGACGGCGTAACAGTCGATGTCGTTCATCAGACGCAGGTATTCGTCCTTGTGCCTGGTCACGTGATTCATGGCGGCACGACAGTCATGCTTGGCCTTGGCGGCATGGTTGACACACTCCTCGGTGATGTCGAGGGGCAGCTCGCCCTCATGCGGATCGCCTTTGTATTCTTTCTCGGCCCATTCGATGAGCTTCTCGCCCTTGGGGCCGCAGCTTTCGTAGAAGCCCGGATAGACATTAAACTTATAGGGATTGACCAGCTGCGCCATCTTCATGCCGAGGAGCAGCGTCTGACGGTTGCCCTCGGTGATGCCGAAGCGTCGTAGCAACTTTGGGGCAATCTCGCCGGCTTCATTATATGCAGAAAGGATATGGGCAGCATTTTTCATGTCTGTGCCGTAATAGTCGGCGAGGACGCGCTGCCAATAGGCGTTTTCCTCTTTCCCTGCGGGTGAACCATAGGGAGCACTATTCCATGCGTAGTGTCCCCAAGCCTTGTACCACAGCCAGTCGCGGTCTATCTGGAAGAGGCGGGAACCATCGGCACATTTGTCGGCCGTGTAGGGCCAGTCCCAATACGAGGCCTGCGGATAGAGATGGAGACCAGTAGCGTGATGCACGCTGTGCATAGCCTGCACAGCCTTCTGGATGAATGCCGGCGACGACCACCGCCAAGGCTCAAGGTTGGCCAGAATGTGCACATTGTCGATATGTACGGGCGCGGCTGCGGCCAATTCGCGGTGTGTCTCGCCCCAGGGGCCACCTGGCTCATAGGTTGTCAGACTCTCGCCCGTGTATTTCGACATGGTGTAGATGTTGGGATAGAGGGGCAAGGCTGCCTTGAGCACTGCCGGTGCGTAGGTATCGTGCGAACGCAGGATGATGGGCGGCAAAGAGGTGAGAGAATTGTTGTTTAATCCGTCCAAGATTCCCGGGATGATGGTCTCGGTCATCCACTCAATGTCGGTTGTGATGCCACTCATAGCCTCGCCCAGACAGATAAGGAACCCCACACGGGGGTACTTCTTGACGAAAGCGGCGATGCTCTTGCGCGTATAATCCGAGATGAGCGGCGTGATGGGACGGTTGCGGTCCTGCGTCTTCAGACCGTAATGGTCGGCAAAGGGCTTGCTCAAGATAATGTTGTAGAACATCTGGATGACACGGATGCCACGGCGGTCAGCTTCGTCCACTAAGAACGAAAACATTTCTTCGTTTTTCTGCATCGTGGCATCATCTACTTCAACGGCAAAGGGATAGTCGTCGAGCTTCACCAAGGACGCAAACGGATGACCGTTCCACAGATAGACGGTATTCATATTGCAGGATGCCAACAGGTCGAGATAACGAATCCAGAGCTCCTTGTCGTAGAACCAGGGGAAGTTCTCGGGTGTATAGGGGTACTCGTAGACGCTGTGTCCTGGCAGGTATTCCGTTTTCTGCAAGCCCACGCAAGCACCACGCATCACCATCTGCGGTTGGTCGGTGATGACAGACGGCAGTGACAGGAGCGTCGAGTCTTGCCGCCACTCCTCTATCAGACGATTGGCACCATAGATGGCGCCCGGACCATCGTTGCCCACAATCGTCAACTGCTTGTCTGTGTGCAAAAGTGAAAAGCCCTCGGCAGGCCCGCTGCCCGTGACGCTGATACTGACGGTGAAGTCGCCCTTTATGTCGTCCAGTCGCGAGGCGGCATATTCAGTCTGCGGTGTCTTGTCCCTGAGTATGATCTTCACCTTGCCGAAGGACGGACCTGTGGTCAGCAAAGAGAGCGCAAGGACGACGATGAAATGGCGCATTTTCATAGTTTGACGATGTTTTTGCGGTTGGCGATAATCGGGTACTCCTTATTGGCCACAATGAGCGTTCCACCTGAGAAGTTGCAGCTGACGGTGACCTCCTCTTTGCTCATTTTTACGTGAATCATCCCTTTTGGTGTGGGCACGTCACCCTCCATCCATTCCAGCCCGCCCAACACGGGTCGCACCTCGAATTCCTCGTAGCCGGGCTTCGTGGGATGTACGCCGAGGAAGTATCTGCCGAGGAGGTAGAGTGGCGAGGCACCCCATGCATGACAGAGGCTCTTGCCGTAGGGCCGTCCATACATAGCCAAGTGTTCCGTGCCGTGCTCGTCGGGGTTGTATTTCTCCCAGAACGTCGTGGCTCCCTCGTTCAGCATCCCACCCCAGTAGGCCTTCATCTCCTTGAGTACTTGTTCCTGCTGCTGCATCATGCAGAGTGTCTCCAGCTCGTAGAAACGCATATAGGGCGTGGTGATGGGTTCAACGGCGGGGTTCAACAGCACATTTTCCAGTATCAGCCTCTGTTCTTCATTGGTGGCAAAGTCATAGAGAACGGCGAACATGTTGGGGAATTTTGTTACCTGCGTGTTCAGGCTTCCGTCCTCAAGGGCGTGGAGGAAGGCATGATGCTCATTGCTCCAGAAGGCCTTTCTGACTTTTTCGCGAAGGGCAGCGGCGAGGGCGGCGTAGTCAGGAAGGCTGACGGAACGGGTAAACCGCTCTGCACACTGTGCCATTATTTCGAGTGACTTGAGGAAGAGAATCTGCTCGAAACAGAGCGTGCCCCGCTTGTGCATGGGGAAGTCTGTCCAGTCCACGAAAATCCAGTCATCGGGCTTACCTTCGGCCATGCCATCGGCATTGGTGCGGCTGAGCACATAGTCCATCATCGTCACCATCTTTGGCCACATTTCGCGGATAAAGTCAAGGTCACCCGTATAGTCGTAGTAGTCGGCGATGGACTTAAACCAATAGAACGTGTAGTCCATGATGGTGTTGATATGGGCGGTGACAGGATCTTTTCCGCGCAGCTGTCGGATAGTGCGCTTCACACACTCGCTGTCGAAGCGCAGGTAGTAGTTCATCAGGTAGCTCTGCATGGCATCGCCGCTCCACACCCAGCGATCGCGCTTGATGCCGTCGCAGAAGAATTCGCGTGTGGTCAGGTCGAGCGTGTAGGCACTGACTTCCCAGATACGGTTCAGCTCATCGTCGGAACAGCGGAATGCCCCGCTCTTCTTCGCGTCAAACGGCGCATATTCGTAATCCATCGACACATTGCCAAAGTCGGCATCGTCCTCCTTCACGATATAAGCATATCGGAAGGCCTTACTACAGGGACTCACTCGGTGCTCAGGAAGAGGCGTGAGAATATCCAGGGTCTCACAGTGTTCTTTGTCAAGTGCCTCCTCGCGGCTTTCACCATAATAAATGCAGATGTTGCCCTTCAGGCCTTCCACTTTCAGGTAGCCAAAGGTCTCGCGTCCAAAGTCATAGAGCATGCCGTTGCCGATCTCCTCACTATTGACTGGTAGCATAGGGCGCCGCTCCAAATGGTATTGCGAAGGGGGCGTGTCGGCACTGTTGAAGTCCCAACAGCCTACGGGCACATAGATGCCTGAGCCGTGGGCCACGCCGTTCTCGTCAATCCAGATTTTGTCCTCGTAAGTGGTCAGCCATGTGGCATCGGTCACGATATGCTTACCTTCGATATACAAGGCGGGAGGTGAGGCCTGGTTCCACACTTTAATGGTCAGCGTATGGCGGCCGGCAGGGAAAAGTAAGGAAGGACAGGCGGACACCAAATGGCCATCAATGGAGACGTTGAATTGTCCTTCGGCCATAATCCTGATACATTCTTCTACGTCCGACACGAAAGTCTTGGTGAATACCACCGTGGGCCAATGGCCGTCCTGTTTCCAGAACGGCGGGAAGAAAACACCACGCTCAGTGCGACGGTTGTTGAATTTGTTGCCCAGCCAGACCTCGAAGTCACTGGGGTACCATATCCATGTTGCTTTCATCTCTGAAGATATTATTCTTTTTTGTCCCAGGCCTTGGGACTTTTGTCCCAGCCGCTGGGATTTTTGTCCCAAGCCTTGGGACTTTTTTGGGAACGCTTGCTAAAAACAAGGCTGAGCAGGAAACCTACGAGGAAAATGGCTGTGGTGCCAAGAACGATGGCTAAATATTCATGCAGGTGCACCCCGGGCAAGTTCCAAGCATCAGCCAAAGAAACCCATGCAATGACCACGACACCTACGATGACACCTATGGCGGCGGCTCGTCGGCTGATACGGCGTGGCATGATGCCTAAGAAGAAAAGTCCCAGCATACCTCCGGAGAAGATGCCGCTCAGAATCCACCACGCATCGATAATGCTCTTCACACCCAGCATCAGGATGGCCACGATGCTACCCAAGGCGCCGACGCACAGACTACTGAGACGTAAGATGAACAAGTCATTCCTCTCCCCTCTCGTCTCACAAAGGCTACGGGTCGCGTCAGCGGGAATCATCTCACCTCTCACCTCACACCTCTTCCCTCTTCTAAGCGGCTTGATGTAGTCGGTTTGGATGACAGTAGCCGCACTCGTGACGCTGGTCGATACGGTGCTCATGCCCGCAGCGAAAATACTGGCGATGAGCAGGCCACGCAACCCGACGGGCAGGCTATTGACGATGAAATGGGGGAAAATGAAGTCGGGCTTTGCCTGAATCTCAGCGGGCAACGGTGCCACACCAGCGGCATAATAGCTGTATAAGGCCGTGCCGATGAGGAAGAAAAGTGCCGATACGGGGATGAAGAGGTAGCCGCCGAAGAGTGCCGAGAAGCGTGCATCCTTGTTGCTCTTCGCCGCATGATAGCGCTGCACATAGTTTTGGTCGATGCCGTAATTCTGTAGGTTGATGAAAATGCCGTAGACAAGACAGACCCAGAACGTGCTACTCGTGAGGTCACTGCCGAAAGATCCCAAAGAGAACTTGTTGCCTTCGGGAGCATTGGCGGCCAACTCAAAGACCTGCCCAGGTCCTTCGGGCATGGAGAACAGCAGGATGAACAGACACACCAAGGCCCCTCCAATCAATATGAAACCCTGCACGGCGTCGGCCCAGATGACGGCTTTGACGCCGCCAAGCATGGAGTAAAGGATAATAGCTATTGAGGTGGCGATGATGACCGTCGCCATGTCCCACCCCATCAGGATGTGCATCGGCATAGCCAGCAGATAAAGGATGCTACCCATGCGTGCAATCTGTGTCAGCAGGTAACAGGCGGAGGCATAGAAACGTGCCCATCGCCCGAACTTCTCCTCCAAGAACGTATAGGCTGAGATACTGCCTCCATGCCGATAGAAAGGTACGAAATACTTAGCGGCGAAGTAGCTGGCTACGGGAATCGACAAAGAGAAGACAAAGGCGTTCCAGTTCGAGGCGAAGGCCTTGCCCGGATAACCGATGTAGCTGATGCTGCTTACATAGGTGGCAAATATGCTCATACCGACGACCCATCCGGGCAGGGAGCGGCCTGCCGCCGTGAATTCACTGGCCGTGCTGCCTTTCCTATAGAATGAGCAGCCGAAGAGCACCACGCCTACGGTGAAAGCTACAAAGATGATGAGGTCGAGGGTATTCATCAGATTCGCTTAGTAGATAGCAGCTGCAAAATTAGGAATAAATTGCGGAAAATGCAATAATTTCTGCGGAAAATTTGCGGCTCTGCGCTTTTCTTCGTACTTTTGCGCTATGAACTGGACCGACCTTATCTCCAATTGTCGCTTGGGCCAGGAACACCGGCACTTAGAGCGACACGACGACCGTACGGAATTCAAGCGCGACTACGACCGTCTGATTTTCTCCGCACCCTTCAGACGACTGCAAAACAAGACGCAGGTTTTCCCGTTGCCTGGCAGTATTTTTGTGCATAACCGCCTGACACATTCCCTTGAGGTGGCATCGGTGGGCATGTCGCTCGGAAATGATGTGGCTCACTATCTGTGCAAGAAAAATCCCCATTTCATCGATACTCTTATTCCGGAAATCGGACAGATAGTGGCTACGGCCTGTCTGGCTCACGACCTGGGAAACCCGCCTTTTGGCCATAGTGGCGAGAAGGCCATCCAGACGTTTTTCAGCGAGGGCGCAGGACTGGGCCTGAAGGAGCGTGTCAGTCCTGAGTTCTGGAGCGACATCACCCGCTTTGATGGCAATGCCAACGCTTTCCGCCTGCTTACTCACAGCTTTAAGGGTAGGCGCAAGGGTGGTTTTGCCATGACCTACAGCACGCTGGCCAGTATCGTGAAGTATCCTTTCCCCTCCTATCATGCCACAAAGAACAAGTTCGGTTTCTTCACTTCTGAGCATGAAGAATATGTGACAGTGGCCACCCGCCTAGGCATCCCACGCCTTGACACGACCGATGGCCATGAACGCTGGGCACGCTATCCGCTGGTCTATCTGGTGGAGGCCGCCGATGACATCTGCTACGAGATTATGGACTTGGAGGATGCCTACAAATTGAAGATTCTCTCGTATGACGAGACGGCTGAGCTGATGCTGAGTTTCTTCGATGAAACCGGCAAAAAACGCATCCTGCAGCGCATCAGCGATGAGGAGCTCAGCGACCCGAATGAGAAGGTACAGTACCTGCGCGCCTGTGTCATTGGCTTGTTGGAGAACGAGTGTGCTCAGGTGTTCATCCATCACGAGGAGGAGATTCTGAATGGCACCTTTGCCAAATCACTTATCGACCATATCAGTCCCACGCCCTGTGCCGCCTATCAGCATTGCACCAAGATCAGCAGCGCCCGCATCTACAAGAGCCGGCCCGTGCTCGACGTGGAGTTGTCTGGTTACAGGATCATGGCCACGCTGATGGAACTGATGGTAGAGGCCATTGAGCATCCGGAACGCTACTACTCACAGCAGCTGATAGGTCGTGTGAGCAGCCAGTATGACATTGAGAACAAGGACTTGGAGACACGCGTAATGGCCGTTATCGACTATATCAGCGGCATGACCGATGTCTATGCCCTCGACGTCTACCAGAAGATTTGCGGCATCAGCCTGCCCATCATCTAACCATTTCCTTTGCCTCTCTTTAACCACTTTCGCCCCTTTTACTCCCCTGTAAAGAGAAAAAGAAGCGAAAAAATTTGGTGATGGCGCAAAAAAGCACTACCTTTGCACCCGATTTTGCCGCAGCTATTGTTTCTGCGACAAATGATTGGACGATGGTGTAATGGTAACACTACAGGTTTTGGTTCTGTCATTCCCGGTTCGAATCCGAGTCGTCCAACATTCAGTAAATAGCTGAATACGAAAGAAGGTGTGTCAAAAATGGTACACCTTCTTTTTATTCAGAATTAGCGACCTTTTTTATTTTGAACCAGCGACGACGACGACAAACTCGCCGCGAGGCTCCGTCTCGGTGAAGTGAAGGATGAGCTCCTGCAAGGTGCCGCGCACACTCTCTTCGTGTATCTTCGAGATTTCGCGGCAGGCGGAGGCCTGACGGTCAGGGCCGAAGACAGCAGAGAGTTGCTGCAGGAGTTTCAGCACGCGATAGGGCGACTCGTAGAAAACGATGGTGCGCTCCTCTTCCTTGAGTGCCTCGATGCGGCTCTGGCGTCCTTTCTTCTGCGGCAGGAAACCCTCGAAGACAAAGCGGTCGCAAGGCAAACCGCTGCTGACCAGTGCGGGCACGAAAGCCGTAGCTCCCGGCAGCGTCTGCACCTCGATGCCAGCCCTGACAGCCTCGCGCACAAGGAAGAATCCCGGGTCGCTGATGCCTGGTGTGCCTGCATCGCTGATGAGGGCTACGGACTGTCCTGCCAACAGACGCTCGATGATGGCGGCGCTGGTGCCATGCTCGTTGAACTTGTGATGGGAGAGCAGTGGCCGGCTGATGCCGAAATGCTTCAGCAGGATGCTGCTGGTGCGTGTGTCCTCGGCCAACACCACGTCGACCTCCTTCAGGATGCGGATGGCACGCATAGTCATGTCCTCCATGTTTCCCACAGGCGTGGGTACAATATACAATATTGCCATAATGTGCGAAATATGTGGTGCAAAAGTACAAAAGAAATTACGAATTCTGAATTGTGATATGTAAATTCTTTGAAGAAGAGCGTGTTAAAAAAACGTAAACCTGCTATTATTCCGCTAATTATGAGTAATTTTGCAGCCCAATTCGAAACAAATTGTAAATTGTCAAAGAGTAAATTAGGATGAATATTCAGTTTGAATGTAACGACAAGGTGAACGGTCTGATGACCATCACCATCGAGTCGGCCGACTATCAGGAGCTGGTAGACAAGAAGTTGAAGGATTATCGCAAGAAGGCCCAGATGCCCGGTTTCCGTCCTGGTATGGTGCCCATGGGTCTGATTAAGAAACAGTATGGCACAGCCGTGAAAGTGGACGAGGTGAATCGTCTGCTGGGCGAGAAGCTCTACGAGTATGTGCGTGAGAATAAGATTCAGATGCTGGGCGAGCCTCTGCCCAACGAGGAGAAGCAGCAGCCGCAGGATTTGGCTGGCGACGGCCCGTTCACTTTCGTGTTCGACATCGCTGTTGCTCCCGATTTCAAGGCTGAGCTGACCGCCAAGGACACCATCGACTACTACGAGATTACCGTCGACGACAAGATGATCGACGACCAGGTGCAGATGTTCCAGAGCCAGGCAGGCGAGTTTGTCGAGGCTCAGGAGTGGAGCGGCAACGACACGCTGACAGGTGACCTGCGCCAGCTGGACGCCGAGGGCAACACCCTCGAAGGCGGCATCGAGACTGCCGGCGGTATGGTGATGCCCAGCTACGTGAAGGGAGAGGACGAGAAGAAGAAGTTTGACGGCGCCAAGCCCGGCGACATCATCATCTTCAACCCGAAGAAGGCCTATCCCGACAACGATGCCGAGGTGGCTGCCCTGCTGAAGGTGGACAAGGAGAAGGTGAAGGACCTGGACAGCGACTTCAGCTTCCAGATCACCTCCATCCGCCACTTCCAGCCCCACGCTATTGACCAGGAGCTCTTCGACCGTATCTTCGGCGAGGGCAACGTCAAGGACGAGAAGGACTTCCGCCAGAAGATTGCCGACAGCATCAAGCCCCAGCTAGCCGCCAACAGCGACTTCCGTTTCCTGGCCGACGTGCGCAAGTACATGGAGAAGAAGGTGGGTGAGCTCACCTTCCCCGAGGCTCTGCTGAAGCGTGTCATGCTGAACAACAACAAGGACAAGGGCGCCGACTTCGTGGAGAAGAACTTCGAGGGCTCCATCGCTGAGCTGAAGTGGCACCTCATCAAGGAGCAGCTGGTCAACGCCGCCAACATCAAGGTGGAGGACGCCGACCTGAAGCAGGTGGCTATGGGTGCCGTGCGCCAGCAGTTTGCCCAGTACGGAATGAACAACGTGCCCGATGACGTGGTGGAGAACTACGCTGAGGAGCAGCTGAAGAAGCGCGAGAACATCGAAGGCCTCGTCGAGCGTGCCATCGACCTCAAGCTCATGCAGGCCCTGAAGCAGCTGGTGAAGCTGAACACCAAGAAGGTGACCCTCGCCGAGTTCAACAAGCCCGAGGAAGCTTAATCAAGCACATTATCCATAATAATAGGGAGAGCCGTAGTGGCCCTCCCTTATTTTTGTTCAAGGGTTATTGGTTAACGGTTATTGTAGTACTCTCTTCTTCCCATTGACAATATACAGCCCTTTGGCTGGCTGGCTGGCGCACATGCCTTTCAGGTTGTAGGTACGACAATGAACGCCTTTGTTTTCGTTTTCGTCTTCGTTTTCGTTTTTGTTTACGTCCTCAATCCCACTACTCTGTGCCGTCTGATAGCCCCAGATGGTAACGCCATTAGGCGCCACACAAGTGAAGGCGATGGTCTTTGTCGTTGTGGGCTCCAGCGTCTGCTCCACCATTACGCCGTAGTAGGTGGTGCTGCCCAACCTGATGGTGACATAGGATGTGCCCGCTGTGGCCTTCCAAAAGCCGCTGTAGGCGCCGCTGACGGTGCCGTCATGGTTGAACTCAATGTCTACGGGCTCCACGGTCTCTTTCGCAGTATGATCGAGGCGATACTTATGTACCAAGAGTTTGTAGGAGCCAGGGAATCTGCTGGTAGACACCTGCCTCGTGGTGGCGATGTCGGCGCTGGTCACCTGCTCGCCCGTGTACTCGAAGGGAGCTGCTACGAGCCATCCTTTCTCGTTCTGGAATACCTGATGCACGCGCACCTCGTGGCCCTCTCCCCTATTCTGGAAGCGGGTGTGATAGACCAAGTAGGTGCGGCCATCTTCAGCGGCGATAATACTGTTATGTCCCTGCGAGCGCTCACCATAGTCGCCGGTGGCCTGGTTGCCCCAGCCGGTATAGCAGCCGAAGATGTTCTCACCGCGATCGTCATTGGCCTTAGCTCCGAAGTTCAAGAGATATTTGGGAAACACTGCGCTGTTTCCGCTGGGGTCGTTATAGGGGCCGTTGGGACTTTTCGAGCGGAAGACGCGCATCTGGTAGCCGCCGTTGTTGTAGTCGTCAGGATTGCCGCCAGCCGCCAGTCCGCCGTAGCTCACGAAAAGATAGTAATAGCCGCCGATGTACTCGATGTAGCTGGCCTCGCCGCTGACGTAGTAGCCGCCGGCAATCTTCTTGCCAAAGTAGGGGTCTTGGGTGATGCCGTCGCCCGAGCCAGTCAGGCTGTAGGTCACGTCATAGTCGCGCAAACCCGTCTCCTCGTCTAACTCCAGCATCCAGATACCGCCGCTCCACGAGCCGTAGCTCATCCACAGCTTGCCCTCCTCGTCGTAGAACACGCAGGGATCAATGTTGTTGGGCCAGCGGTTGCCCCACGCGTTGCCCACGTTGTAGCGGGCAGGCAGCGAGCTCTGCGTGCCGATGACCAGCTCCAGGTCGGTGTCCTTGTAGTCGGTGCCGCTTTTGAAGCCGCTGACGACCACAGGTGCCTGATAGCGGTAGGGACCCGTGATCTTGTCGGCCGTGAGCAGGATGATGCTCGAATACCACGCGTTGCCGTTGATGCTCAGATACATACACCACTTCTGCATCTTCTCGTTCCAGATGACGTCTGGTGCCCACATATTGCCGTCGACGCTGTAGTTGGAGCTGCCACGTGCCGACCAGGCGATGGCGTTGAACGCAGGCAGGCTCACCTCCACGCCGCCCTTCATCACCTTCGTTACCTCAGGCGTGGTAAAGGCCTCGCTATTGGCAGCATTGTTGCTCGTGGCCGTCTGCCAGCTGAAGGTGAATTTCGACCAGCTCATCAGGTCCTTGCTCCTGGCCGATGCACGGTGGGAGCCGAAGATGTAGTATGTCTTTGTAGTGGGTTCCCACACAATGCTGGGGTCGTGCACGCTGACACGTTTCAGCGTGTAGGCCTTTGCGCCCACAGCCAGCAGTATCGTCAGCAATAGGAAGAGGATTCTTTTCATCATCGCAGTAGTCGTTTTTGATGCTGCAAAGGTAGTAAGAATAAATAAGATAGCCAAACAATCGTTGCTTTTTTCTGTGCGACGCCTCCGTCTTTGTAAACTGAAAGTGACAAAAGCGAGGCGGCGGCATTGATTTATGATACTTTAACTGAGAAAAATGCTGTGCGCGCACAAAATAATTAGCATTTCGTAATCCGTAATTCGTAATTTCTTTGTACTTTTGCACCCGAAAAAACAGAATCACAAACAATTAAAGCAAATAAAAAAGTAATGGCAAAGTTAGATTTGACACAGTATGGCATCACCGGTTCAACCGTGATTGCTCACAATCCGTCGTATGAGTACCTCTTCGAAGAGGAGACAAAGGCTGGCCTTGAAGGCTTTGACAAAGGCGTGAACACTGAGCTCAACGCCGTCAACGTGATGACTGGTATCTATACCGGCCGCTCGCCTAAGGACAAGTACATCGTGAAGGATGCACAGAGCGAGGACAAGGTGTGGTGGACCTCTGACGAGTACAAGAACGACAACCACCCCATGTCTGAGGAGGTTTGGGCCAAGGTGAAGGAAATCGCCATCAAGGAGCTCTGCAACAAGAACCTGTATGTGATGGACGCTTTCTGCGGTGCCAACGAGGCTACCCGTCTGCGTGTCCGTTTCATCGTTGAGGTTGCTTGGCAGGCTCACTTCGTGAAGAACATGTTCATCCAGCCCACCGCTGAGGAGCTGGAGAGCTTCGAGCCCAACTTCGTCATCTATAACGCTTCAAAGGCTAAGGTGGAGAACTACAAGGAGCTGGGTCTGAACTCAGAGACCTGCGTGGCCTTCAACACCACCACCCGCGAGCAGTGCATCATCAACACCTGGTACGGTGGTGAGATGAAGAAGGGTATGTTCTCGATGATGAACTACTACCTGCCCCTGCAGGGCATCGCCTCGATGCACTGCTCGGCCAACACCGATATGGAGGGTAAGAACACCGCTATCTTCTTCGGTCTCTCTGGCACAGGTAAGACCACGCTGTCAACCGATCCTAAGCGTCTGCTCATCGGTGACGACGAGCACGGATGGGACGACGAGGGTGTGTTCAACTTCGAGGGTGGCTGCTATGCCAAGGTTATCAACCTCGACAAGGAGAGCGAGCCCGACATCTACAACGCTATCCGTCGCGACGCCCTGCTCGAGAACGTCACTGTCGACGAGGCCGGCAAGATCGACTTCGCAGACAAGAGCGTGACTGAGAACACCCGCGTCAGCTATCCTATCAACCACATCGAGAAGATTGCCCAGAAGGTGAACGGCAAGAGCGCCGGTCCTGAGGCTAAGAACGTCATCTTCCTCAGCGCCGATGCCTTCGGAGTGCTGCCTCCCGTCAGCATCCTGACTCCTGAGCAGACGAAGTACTATTTCCTCTCTGGTTTCACAGCTAAGCTGGCTGGTACAGAGCGTGGTATCACCGAGCCCACTCCCACCTTCAGTGCTTGCTTCGGCCAAGCCTTCCTCGAGCTGCACCCCACCAAGTATGCTGAGGAGCTCGTGAAGCGCATGGAGAAGAGCGGTGCCAAGGCATACCTCGTGAACACCGGTTGGAACGGTACTGGCAAGCGTATCTCTATCAAGGATACCCGCGGCATCATCGACGCCATCCTGGGCGGTGACATCCTGAACGCTCCCACCAAGAAGATTCCTTACTTCGACTTCGAGGTTCCCACACAGCTCAACGGCGTGGCATGGGGCATCCTTGATCCTCGCGACACCTATCAGGATCGCAACCTCTGGGAGGAGAAGGCCAAGGATCTCGCAGCCCGCTTCATCAAGAACTTCAAGAAGTACGAGGGCAACGAGGCCGGCAAGGCTCTGGTCGAGGCTGGTCCCAAGCTCTAAGATCTCTCACATCTTTAATAATAAATCGGGTGCAACTCTCTCAAGGGGTTGCACTCTTTTATTCTTCTTTATTCTTTTTCGTTTGCAAGGTACCTGAGTGAACGAAACGTTCACCCAGAAATAAAAGGAGACAAACACCACTACGAGCGTTTGCCTCCCATCTTATTGTCTGATTCTTCGTACGATGTCGAAGAACGGAAGCTCTGGTTACATACTGTACTCATTCACGCCGCACAGGGCCATCATCACCTCTTGATCTTTCGGATCTTCCACGTTGGAGCCGACGCGCAGCACGTGCTCGCCAATCTGGGTGAGGTAGATCACCTTGAAGTTATTCTCGTTCTGGTACACCTGCCAGGTACGGCCGCAAACAACGGCATCTTCAAGCTTGTTGTCGGCGTTCAGGTTGGCAACCCAGTCCTCGATGTTGCCCTTGTTGTCCTTGAAGTTCAGCTCCTTGGCATCCTTCTTCACAATCATCTCAGAGGCATACTGCTTGGATTCCCATCCTGCGGGCACTGCCAACTGATAGACCTGACCCACGGTCTCCACCTTCTGAGGCTCTTTGGTAATTTCTTCCTCGGCGGTCTGCTCGGTCTGCTCACCCTCGGCAGGAGCCTCGGCCTTCTCACTCTTGTTACCTCCACATGCCGTCATGACAAGTGCAGCCATGCCAGCAACGACGAAACTGATAAATGTCTTTTTCATTGTTGTTTTGTTGTTATTTGTTGTTGTTAAAGGGGAATTATTCCCTTTTTGGGGTGCAAAGGTAATCAAAAGCCACGTTACAGGCAAGCTTTTTAACATTTTCCATTGATTTCTTTGCGCTTTCAGAAAAACTATGTATTTTTGCAGGCAGTATGAAAAGAATCATGACCATCATGGCGCTGATATGCGCCGTTGCATTCCAGGTGAATGCACAAACAACAAACGTAGAGGATCTGCTGAAGACAATTGAGCAGAAAGTGAAGCAAGCCGACAAACACCCGAAGGACGGCAAGATGCAACTGACTGCCGCCTATGCCATTCTCAGCGACTCGCTGAGCGGCAATCGCGACTGGGACCGCGCCCTGAACTATGCCAACCGTGCGATGAAGATTGCGGTGGAGCATCCTGCTCCGCAGGACACGCTGCTGGGCCTCTCATACGAAGCACTCGGAATGATCTACCTGGGGAAGGAGGACATGGCGACTGCACTGGACTTCTATGAGATGGCGATGGATGCTTTTGACGTGGAACTAGGGCGCTTCGACCCTGTGACCAACGGCACAAAGCTGATTTACGGCTGGCTGATGACGGCCGCACAGCCCTCACGCGGATTCCCGAAGATTCTGGAGGCCATCTACGACAACGAGCGTGCTCCGCAGGACAAACGCATCAAGAACATGGACCAGGCGAACATCACGTTAGAGGCAGCTTTGGAGATGCTCTTAGCCGAACAGACACAGCGTTTCCGCTATGCCCTGCCGATGCTCTACATCGATGGCAAGAAGTATTTCATCGTGCAGACGAGCAAATGGAACATCGAGCGCCCCATTGTGGGGTGGATGGCACAGGGTTTGATGCCGTCAGAAGCAAAGGACGATGCTGCGAAGGATGACGATTCCATCCTCATCGGCGATGACGGTCAGTTCTTAGTCCTGACCGAGGCTGACAAGGACAAGCGCCAGATGCTGTTCAATTTCAACTACAGCAGGCTGAATCGACACTATTTGCAGTTCAACGATGGTGAGGCTCGCATCATGTTCTTCAGTCCCGATGTCTACAATCAAATCCTCACCAAGTACCGCGAGTTCAAGAACAATAAGTAAATGTGTTTTTGCGGAAGATTACGATGAGAACCATCAGCGAAACACCCACAGCAATGGAGTTCGACGCCAGGAAGTATGCATTGGTGGACCTGCATCTTCACCTCGACGGCTCGCTCAGCATCGATGACGTCATCCACATGGCAGCCATCGAGGGTGTGCCGTTGCCGGCCGACAGGGACGAGATCAAGCAGCAACTCGTTTGCCCTGAGCATTGCACGAGCCTGAACGACTACCTGAAGTGTTTCGACCTGCCCGAAAGCATCATGCAGAGCCACGAGACGCTGGCCTACAGCACGAAAAGCCTCGTGAAACGGCTCGACGAGCAAGGACTGATCTATGCGGAGATACGCTTCGCCCCTCAACAGCATATTCACAAGGGGCTGACACAGGACGAGGTGATCGTAGCCTGCATCGAGGGGCTAAGGGCCGGTATGGCCGAAAGCACGAGCGGCTTCAAGGCACAGCTGATTCTCAGTTGCATGCGCGGCGAAGGCAATGACCACCTGAACATGGAAACGGTCGACTTGGCGAAGAAACACCTGGGACGGGGCGTCTGTGCCCTCGACCTTGCCGGTGCCGAGGCTTTGTTTCCCACATCGAAGTATCGCGAGCTGTTTGCCTACGCCAAGGCCCAAGGACTGCCCTTTACCATCCATGCGGGAGAGGCCGACGGCGTGGAGAGCATGAAGCTGGCCATTGAGTATGGTACCAGCCGCATCGGCCACGGAATACGCTCTTACAACGACGAGGCCACCAAGGCGCTGCTGAAGCAGAAGAACATCTGCCTGGGCATCTGCCCCACGAGCAACCTGCAGACTAGGGCGCTGGAGGGCGTCACACAATTGTCGCAGTATCCGCTTCAGGCATTCCTCAACGACGGCGTTGACGTGTGTATCAACACCGACAGCATCAGCGTGTCCAACACCACCGTTGCCCGCGAGCTTCGAAAACTCTATGAGGCTGGCATCATGACCGAAAGCCAAGCCCGGTTGATGACGCTTACGGCCATTCGCCACGCCTTCCTTCCAGAGGCCGAAAAAACAAAGCTGCTCAGCAAGGCTGAACAGCTGATGAACTTGCGATAAAAAAGACAGGGGCTATCGATTCAATCTGTAAAGGATCCTGTCGGTAGTTAATTTTCTACTCTAAATCGATTGACGCCGCCATACCCAAACTCACAATTCGTAATGGTGTATTGATCACCTCCTAATCTCTCGAAGAAATGGTCGGACTGATAAAGCTCTGGGAGGAAGTTCCCTATCAGTTGGCGTATGTAGAAATGAATGGGCAGAATAGAATAGGTTGAGAAATCCTCGTCCTTAGAATATGATATCAGCAAAGACCTGTAATAAGGAGAATGGTCTTCTGAGAACGTCCTTACTTCATACTCCGACAGATAGCCTTCATAGACTCCTGCTTTCATAGCATCCCAATTGAATTCCTCCGGGTAGTCGATGATCTTCAGCTCCGAAAGCTCCCCCTTCTTTATCAATACGGTACTATAATCAGACAGGTTTTTCTTGGAATGTGGCGGAATGGCAATAATTCTTTGTGCCGTGCACGTATCGTCTCTGTTGGGGTCGAAGTAACAGAATCTGCTGCCGTCGTGATAGATTCGGTAACAATGGCTCTTGTCGATGTATAGGGGATGGTCGGTCTTGTTAGTGATTTCCACGAAATACAAACGGTGTTCATTGTCATCGATAGCAGCATCCTGTACCCATCTTTTTACAACATTCACCTCAACGTCTTCAGTCGACATGATGGAATTCGTCTTCACACCAAAGACGGCAGTATAGCCAAACGCCGGACTCGCCGTACCATAGGCTCTATGGCGATAGCGATTATATCTCTTTATCACCTTCTGGTTGTTTTGGTCAGGTGTCGCATTGATCATCTCCTGCGCATACAAAGGCATTGACAGGATGATTGTCATGATAAACAGTAGGATTCGGTAATAAGATTGTCTCATGATTACAGCCATTGTTCATTAATTCTGCAAAAATAATCATTATTTCCAAATAAGAGAGGAGGGATTTGCCTAAAAAGTAGTAGGAAAAACCCTATTGATATCATTTTTTCCTTCATCCTTTGGCCGTTTGCATGATTGTTTGTATTTTTGCGGTAGATTTCTTATGGCTATGAATAATAATGAGACGGTAAGGCTGGCGGACGTCAGCATCGGATACAGGACACGGCAGGGTGTAAGGACGGTGATGCAGGGCATCACGGCCGGCATCTGTCAGGGCGAGCTGACCTGCCTGCTGGGTCGCAACGGAGCAGGCAAGTCGACGCTGCTGCGCACGCTGGCTGCCTTTCAGCCTGGCCTGGCAGGCGAGATCTTTGTAGATGGACGCCCATTGCAGGAGTACAGCGCGAAGGAGCTGGCACAGCGCATTGGCGTGGTGCTGACTGAACGTCCTGACGTGCAGCAGATGACAGTATGGCAACTGGTGGCGATGGGCCGCTCGCCCTACACAGGATTCTGGGGAAAGCTGAACAGCGACGACGAGCAGGTGGTGAACGAGGCCGTCAGCCAGGTGGGCATCACGGCGCTGGCCGACCGGCTGGTGACAACGCTGAGCGACGGCGAACGGCAGAAGGTGATGATAGCCAAGGCGTTGGCACAGCAGACGGGCATCATCTACCTGGACGAGCCGACTGCCTTCCTCGACTACCCCTCGAAGGTGGACACGCTACTGCTCTTGCGCCGCATCTGCCGCGAACAGCAGAAGACGGTGTTCCTCTCCACCCACGACCTGGAGCTGGCCCTACAGGTGGCCGACCGCCTCTGGCTGATGCAGACCGACGGCTCGCTGGCCATCGGCACTCCTCGTGAGCTGGCCGACAGCGGTGTGCTGACACGATTTATCGAGGAAGACAGCGGCGTGGCCTTCGATGTCGCCACACTCAGCATTCGCATAAAGAAAGGTACAGAATAAAAAGACTGCATAAGAATCACGACAAAAAAAAGAGTGCGGTATGAATCACTCACCCCGCACTCCTTTCCCGGTTTAACGACAAAAGGTCGCGCTGCCGGAAGATTCTAATAACATAATCTTTACCTTAATTCTATAAACTACTAACCTAATGAATAATGGGAGCAGTCATCCCGACTGCTAGTGCAAAGGTATGAAAAAACTAGCATAGACAAGTGTTTTGCCAGTTTCGTTTTAATAAAATGTAAACATTTTTGATGTATATCAACGCTTTGTGGCCAATTTTTCCAGCGATGGAATCTCTATGCGGCCGCGATGCAGCTCTACAAGGCCTTCACGCTGCAGCTGATTGAGCATCCGCGAGACGTCGAGACGGCTGTCGCAGAGATCGTCGGCCAGGCGTGTCATCAGGATGTGCAGCGTTTTTGGGCCAGCGGGATAGGCGCTGTGATCCATTGCAAAGCGGACAAAACGCTCGCGAAGCGACGTCGCCGCACGGCGCCAGGGCTGGCGTGCACGTTTCTGTGCCATCGTGGCCAGCATGTTCATCAGATTGAGGCGGATGATCAGGAAATCATCGGCGAGGCGCAGCACCTCGTCCTTCGACAGGGTGATGAAATGGCAGGGCTCCAGGGTGACACAAGTGCCAGTATAGCGGGGCGTGGCACCGAAGATGGCCTCTGGCTGCAACAGCCAGGGTGCCGTCAGACGCTCTGTCAGCCGATAGGAGCCGTCGTCGCTCCGCATGGTAAGCTGCAACGTGCCACTGATGAGGAAGAGCAGATGACCTACGACGTCGCCTTCGCGCACAACGGTGATGCCAGCCTCCTCTTTCCTGAAGCCGAACTTCGTATTGCCCGCCATCTGCAACAGCTCAGTGCGGCTGAGGCCCTGAAAAAGCTGAAAGCGGAGCAGGTGGTCGTAGAGCTGAAGGGTCACGATGGGTGGAGGGAGGAAAGTGGAATGTGGAAGGAGGAAAGAGGAAAGTGGAGGGTTATGGGTTGGTGAACTGCAAGGAGGGCGAGTGCCACTCGGTCAGACGGCCCTCGGCATCGGTATAAATGAGATAGGCCTGCATCTCAGGATGACGCTGCAGCACCTGACGGGCGCTGTCCAGTCCCAAGACCATAAAGGCGGTGGCATAGGCATCGGCCACAGCACAGCGGGGTGCCAACACGGTGGCCGAGAGCAGCTCATGCTGCACGGGATAACCTGTGCGAGGGTCGATGGTGTGGGCATACTTGCGTCCTCCCTTGTAGTAGAAGTTACGGTAGTTGCCGCTGGTAGCCATCGCGGCATCGCTGACGGTGAGGATGGCCTGCAATTCGTTGGCATCCTGCGGCAAAGCGTCTTCAGAGGGCTTGCTCACGCCAATCTTCCATTGCTGCTGCTGAGGATTCTGGCCGCGTGTCACCACCTCGCCGCCAATCTCTACCATATAGTTCGTCACGCCATGTTCCTCCAGGCAGCGAGCCACCATGTCACAGCCGTAGCCTTTGGCAATGGCGCTGAAGTCCATCTGATTGCGTATCTTCAGCAGACTGTCCACTTGTGCAGCCGTGGGCAGCTGCTCATTCTTAAAGCCGAAACCCCACGCATTGACCAATGGTGCAACGGTGATGTCGAAGGCGCCGTCGGTGTCGGCCGTCACCTGCTGGGCCAGCCGATAGACCTCCTCGAACATACTGCTGCGCAAAGGATCTTCACCGCGGTTGATGGCGGCAACGGTGCTGTGCTCGTTGAACATCGAGAACTCGCCGTCGACATGTGCCAAGGCCTCGTCGATGCTGCTCTTCAGGCTGCTCGGAGCCTGATACGTGACAGTATAGAACGTGCCGAAGACCTCACCCTTGTCGTGCTGGTAGGCATTCTGCTGTTGTTCGGCGGCCAGCCTCTCATTCCTGTTCTGCCTTGCAATATAGAAGGTGCCAACGATGAGGAACACCAGCAAGGGCACCTGCCAATAAAGTGATTTCTTGTTTTTCATGGGGAAAATAGGACCTCTGAGGCCTTTGGGACTGCTGAGTTAGATATCGATGATGATGTTGAACGTATAGCCGAGGCGGGTGCTCTCCTGTGTGCCATAGCCTGGCACATACCACGTTTTCTCTGTGATGCCGTCGTTGTGGGCAATGCGACGGCGATAACGGGCGCTCCAGCCCAAATGCAACGGGCCTGCCACCTTCGCCTCAATGCCGAAGAGCACCTCTGCCCAATGCTGGTTGCAGCTCTCGTCCTTCACACCGAAGCTGGTGTCCCAAAGCCAGACAGGGTCAGGGAAGGGCTGACGGCTGATGTCGACCTTATACGACGTGAAGCCGTAGCGCAAGCCAGCAAATACGCGGTTGCCCGTATGCTTGTTCTTCAGCAGGTTCACATCGGCGCCGATGCGGAAATAGGGAGCCTTGGTGTGATAAGTGATGCCAGTGATGACATCGTCCTCATGCTTGGCCTCGCCATAGCCCACCTCCACGGTAGGGAAGTATTGGTCGTGCAGGTTGACACGTGCCATCACCTCATACTGCCCGTAGTCGCTCAGCACACGCTGTGCTGCACCAGCCATATCAAAGCCTATGGCCACACCACGGAACAGCGGTATGCTGTCGGCCTGCCATTTCAGGAAACCCTGCGCTGGGGAAGTGATGAGTGAGAAGTGATAAGCGATGATCAACAATACCACTCTCAGCACACGCCGCAGCTGGAGGCTAATAGCGCTTCTTGAAGAAGATGTTGAGATGTGTCTTGCTTTGGTCATAATTCACTTGAGGGTTGGCAATGGTGATGCTGTCGATGCCGTAGTGCGTAGAGCGAACGGCGGTGAGGCGGTGGAAAAAGTGAGCAGCGCAGTCGACGCTCTCGAAATGCGGGATGTCCTCCTTCTTCAGGAAAACCGTGTCGAGCGTCTGCTGGTGATAGCTGTCGGTGATATAGAAGATGAGGGTGTCCTCAGGATGTGCATAGCTGATAGGCAGCGAGAAGGAGTCTTTCCCCGTGAGTCGGTTGAGGAGGGTGTCCTGTCCGTCGGCACGCCGTGTCCAGATATAGAGTGTATCGGCCAAAGTGGCAGCCTCACCGTCGGCTCCCAAAATGGCATAGTTGGTGGCCACGGTATTCTGCACAGGGCAGTCGATGCTGGAGCAGGCAAAGAGAAGGCCTATCCCTACCCCTCCCCAAGGGAGGGGCTTAAATAGTTTGACAAGAGTGTTTTTTATCGATTTCATCGAAAAATACAGCAGCCAGGTATGATAACTCCCCTCCCGCCGGGAGGGGCTGGGGGTGGGTTTTATATCTTCTCTTCTATCTGGTAGTCATTCCTGTTGGCCGACGAGCGGCTGACGAGATCGGCCACGAAGCCTGTCAAGAAAAGCTGCGTGCCCAGGATCATCATGGTGAGGGCGATGTAGAAGTAGGGCGAGTCTGTGATAAAGATCTTGCCCATGAACTTGCTGATGCTGACGATGACAAAAGCCACGAAGCCGATGAAGAACATCAGTGAGCCGATGAAGCCGAACACGTGCATGGGTTTCTTGCCAAAGGTGCTGAGGAACCAGAGCGTGAGCAGGTCGAGATAGCCATTGACAAAACGGTTCCAGCCCATGAACTTCGACGTGCCGTACTTGCGGGCCTGGTGCTGCACCACCTTCTCGCCGATGCGGTCGAAGCCGGCGTTCTTCGCCAGATAGGGGATATAGCGGTGCATCTCGCCATACACCTCGATGTTCTTCACCACGTCGCGGCGATAGGCCTTCAGGCCGCAGTTGAAGTCGTGCAGGTTCTTGATGCCGCTCACCTTGCGGGCCGTAGCGTTGAAGAGCTTTGTGGGCAGCGTCTTCGAGATGGGGTCATAGCGTTTCTGCTTGTAGCCGCTCACGAGGTCGTACTTCTCCTCCTTGATCATGCGGTAGAGCTCGGGAATCTCGTCAGGAGAGTCCTGCAGGTCGGCATCCATCGTGATGACCACATCGCCCTGAGCCTCGGCAAAGCCGCAATAGAGGGCGGGGCTCTTGCCGTAGTTGCGGCGGAATTTGATGCCCTTCACGTTGGAAGACTGGCCGTGCAGCTCCTCGATGATTTCCCATGAGCGGTCGGTGGAGCCGTCGCTGATGAAGATGACCTCATAGCTGAACTTATGCTCCTCCATCACACGCACTATCCATTTGTAGAGCTCGCCGATGGACTCTTCTTCGTTATAAAGAGGGATGACAACTGATATATCCATTTCTTACAATAACCGTTTTTGCCAATAACCAATAACCGTTAATAACCGTTTCTCATTGTTGCGAGGGCCCTTCCTGAGGCGGAGCGGGCGGCAGGGGCTTGCCGCTGCGATGGGCCATAAAACCGATGGGCAGGCCGATGACCAGACCGACAAGCAGGTTCGACGTCATGATATTCAATACCAGGTCGATAGGACGCATCTGACTCAGGTCGGCTACGGCCTGTGTCAGTCCTTGGCCCATACCCATCTGCTGCAAGGCCTGCATCGTGGACGGCTCGCTGAACATCTGTGCAATCTGCTCCATAAAGTAGCCCTTGTCGATGTAGCTGAAATAGACAAACTGCGCAAAGGCGAAGAGCAGGCTGGCATAGAAAAACTGGAAGACCACATAGGCCCATGCACGACGGAAGGAGATGACGCCGCCCAACACCTCGTCGCGGTAGTATCGCAGCTTGCGCGACGACCTGAAAGGCGTCATCAGGGCTAAAATCATCGCCAGCATCCCCAGAATAGGCGTCTTGAAACCTGCCACATAGAGGATGAAGCTGCCAAGCCACAGCAGGAACAGCCGCAAACCGTCGTAGCGGGCAAAAGCCCTCATTTGTGTATATTCAATGGGTGTCAATGTGCTTGAGTGCTATATTATAATAATGTGTATGCCGTTTTACGGGTGCAAAATTACGCATTTTCCTGCACATAAGAAGAGCAGGTTTCAAAAAGAAAGTTAAAAACGTGAGATTTCTTCATTCTTCATTCTTCATTCTTCATTTTGTTGTGTACCTTTGCACCCGCTTTTAGAGAAGCAAAATGGGCAAGGTTCGTTGCCAGCGAATGCAGAAAGCTCGCTTTCTGCTGAGCGCAGCAGAAGCTCGCCATCTTGCAAAGCAAAATGGGCAAGTCCTGTACGGCCAGCTCCTGAGGAATCCTCCAGGACGGGAACGTAGCAAAGGCACTTGGTTGTAGCGGCGCGATGCAGACCGCTTGCCCACCCGCCTCTTTAGCTCAGTTGGCCAGAGCACGTGATTTGTAATCTCGGGGTCGTTGGTTCGAATCCGACAAGAGGCTC
>JAGAAJ010000038.1 GCA_017615355.1 Prevotella sp. | reverse complement strand
CCCCACGAGCACGTAGTTGCGCCCCTCGTCGAGGAAGCGCTGGTTGATGCGCTCGATGTCCGTAGCGATGGTGGGATTGTTGGCAGCCGTGAAGTCCTCAGGCGTCTTCACATAGACCACATCCGTCACATCCTCCGAGATGCCGTGGCCCAAGGAGTTATGCGAGCGCAACAGACAGTCGCTGTCGGCTATCTGCTGCAGGTCTTCGTCGAGCACCTGCTTGGAGTCTACGATAGGCCGTATCTGCAACAAGTAGAGCTCGCCCGCCACCTGTCTCCCGTCACCCGTTTCCAGGCTCTTCTCGCCAATATTGCATGCAAACTCAATCTCCACAGGACGTCGCATCTCCTCAGAGCCATATTTCTGCGCCATCTGGAGCAGTTCTGGCAGCGGGAACACCCCCTGTTGCAGCACGCCGCAGAAGGAGATGATCTTACGTCCACCCTCGTAGATGCCGTCGCGGATGAGCTGGTCCACAGGGTCGTAGGTCGAGGCGATATAGTTCAACGAGCCGTCGGCATCAGCCTGCTTCACACGGAGCTTCTTGATATTGAAGCCGTCGTCCACCTTGAAGTCGTCGCCCACATGGTTCATGTCGAGGGCGTAGAAGCGTGTCTGCGTATCGCGCAGGGCGGTCTCCATCTCCGAGGTCTGCAACACCTGTGTGGGATGGTAGGGCGATACGCGCAGCGTCTGTCCGCCATCCACGATATACTTGCCCAGTCCGAGGGCCAGCGAGGCGATACCCTCCTCTGCCGTCTCCTCGCCGATGGGATAGTAGTTCAGCGAACGGAGCACACCCGAGAAGTTAGGATAGTAGAGGTCGCCATACTGCTTGCCCACCACCTCCTGCAGGATCACCGCCATCTTCTCCTGGTCGATGACATTCTGCGTGGCCAGCATATAGGCCTTCGAGTCCTTGTAATAGACCGAGGCATAGACGCCCTTAATGGCACAGGCCAGCATGCGCAGCATCTCATACTTGTCGTCGAGATAGGGTATCATATAGGTACTATAGATACCTGCGAAGGGCTGGTAGTGGCTGTCTTCGAGCAGCGATGAGGAGCGCACGGCGATGGGCGACTTCACGGCATCGAAGAAGGTGAAGAAGTCGGCTATCAGCGAATCGGGCAGCTGCGCCCGCATGAAGTGCTGCAGGATCTCCTCGTCGGGCGCGTCCGAGAGCGCGATGGGATAGAGGTTGTTCTTCTCCATGAACTCGTCGAAGAAGTCGGTACAGAGCACGACGGTCTTGGGGATCGACACCTGCGCGTTCTCATACTGGTTCAGCTCGGGGTGGCGCTTGATGATGTTGTCGAGGAATGCCAGGCCGCGCCCCTTGCCGCCCAGCGAACCCTCACCGATACGGGCGAAGTGGCTGTAGGCATCGAACTTCAGGCGGTCGAACACAGCCACCACGCCGATGTTCTTCATCCTTCGGTACTGCACGATGGCGTCGAAGATGATCTGGCGGTGGGCATCCACATCCTTCAGCTTGTGCCAGGTGACGTGCTTCAGGAAGGCCGACACAGGGAATATGGCACGGGCCGTCAGCCAACGGCTCATGTGGTTGCGCGACACATGGTAGAGCATCGAGTCGTAGGGGATCTTGAAGATATTGTCCTGCAGCTCCTTCAGCGTCGACACGCGGGCCACCTCCTGCTTGGTCGTCGGGTCGCGGAACACGAAGTCGCCGAAGCCCATGTGCTCCTCGATGAGCTGGCGCAGGTCGACGTTCATCTTCGTCGAGTTCTTGTCGATGAAGTGGAAGCCTTCGGCCTCAGCCTTCGCCTTGTTGGCGATCTCCGAGCTCTGCAGGATCAGCGGTACGTACTCGTCGCGCCGACGAATCTCGCGCAACAGTTTCAGGCCAGCCTCGGGGTCACCCTCCTCGACGTGAGCCAGACGGCCGTTCACGCCCTGCATGGGGAACCGCGTGTCGGAGATGACGCCCAGCACATTGTCGTGATACATCTCATACCAGTGCATGGCCTCTTCGTAGGTAGTAGCCAGTACCACCTTCGGTCGGCCTCGCTTGCGCTGGGCAGCGGCATGAGGGTTCAGGGCCTCCGTCGAGAAGTTCTTCGATTGTGCCAGGATATAATTATAGAGGTTCGGGAGCACGCTCGAATAGAAGCGGATGTTGTCCTCCACCAGCAGGATCATCTGCACCCCGGCCTCCTTGATGTCGTGCTCAATGTTCATCTGGTCCTCTATCAGTTTGATGATCGAGAGGATGAGGTTCGTGTTGCCCAGCCAGCAGAAGACGAAGTCGAAGATCGACATGTCCTCGTTCTCGATGCGCTTGGTGATGCCGTGCGAGAAGGGCGTCAGCACCACGATGGGGATGTAGGGGGCTATCTTCTTCACGTCGTGCGCCACGGCAAAGGCGTCGTTGTCGGCATTACCTGGCATACAGATCACCAGGTCGATGTCCGTCGTCTTCAGCACATTGTCGGCCTCCTCCGTCGTCGACACCTGCGTGAACGTCGGCGGGTAGCGCAGCCCCAGTTCCATATACTCGTCAAAGATCTTCTCGTCCACCCGTCCGTCATCCTCCAGCATGAAGGCGTCGTAGGGGTTGGCCACGATCAGCACGTTGAAGATGCGCCGCGTCATCAGGTTGACAAACGACACGTCCTTCAAGTAGAATTTATTCCACTCCTGTGGTATCTTGCTCATTTCTTCCATATTGGTGGCAAAGTTACGAAAAAATGAGCGAAAAACAAAGAAAAAAAACAATTTTCTTTGTATTGCCAAGTGCCAAGGAAAACGAAAGGGACTCTTTCATTTTTTTAAAGAGTCCCTTTTCTTACACTTGGTCAAGAATTTTATTCCGCACTATTCATATAAGTTGCGATGCGTTTTGCTACGTTCTCCTTGAGGTTGTTGTAGAAGAACTGGTAGTCGTCTTCATGGAAGCTGGCTGGTCCGAAGAAATTTTCCCCTTCGGTGACTGGTAATGTAGTGGTAGTCACAATGACACCGCGGGCAAGGTTGACCTGTGCGTCAACATCGAGCTGCAGAATCTCATATTCGCCTGGGGTCTCTTTTGTCCTGTACGTACCCTTGTTCATGCTGGCTGGTGCGTATGTCTCGTCGAGTTTCCAGTTCAGCGGGTTGATGCTGATGCCACCTGGCAGCACCACAACGTTCTTGGCGTTCTGCTCTACGTTCTTGGGCCCCTCGGTGTTATAGCTGACGATGACACCTGCGTCGCTCTCGCCTGTGGCAAACTTCATGTGCGGGTTAGCAGCGAGTTCATCTTTGGTGACAGAGAAACCAATGGCATATGCAGCCACCATGAGCTTGTAATAATCAGGATGCTCCTTGAAGTAGTTCTTCAGCACGTACTTCACCATAGCCGAGCCCTGGCTGTGACCCGCAATGATGAACGGACGGCCGTTGTTGCACTTCTCGAAGTAGTAGTCGAGCGCGGCTTTGATGTCGACGTATGGTTCAGCGTCAAATGCTGCTTCGATACTTCCGTACTTTTTCGTAACTTCTCCACCATACTTCAAACCTACCTGGCGGTACCAAGGCATGAACACATTGCAAGACTCCTTGAACACACTGGAATTGGTCATGTATTCGCCCATTGCGCGCTGTCTCATCTCCTGGTTGTCTAGCGGCGCATAATTAGGCGCACCTTCTTTGAAACTATCATCAATGTACGATGTACCATAGATGTAGAAAGCATCGACATCCTTGGTGATTTCCGGCATCTGGAGCCAGTTGGCCTTGTTAGAATAGTCAGTAGCCTTGATTTTTTCGCTGTCGGGATTAACCGGGTTGTCGTTGTTGCTACTGCATGATGTGAGCACCATTGTTGTGCCGCAAGTTAGGATGACGGCAAGCATCCACATTGTCATTTTTTTCATAATTTTTTATTTTTATAGCTTATAATTTTGAAAGTATCTTTCTCGTTATTACCTTACTTTGATAAACTTTGATAGGTTGCAATTCTTTTGGCTACGTTGTCCTTGATGTTGTTGTAGTAGAACACATAGTCGCCGTTGTGGAAGCTCTGTGGACCAAAGAAGTCGGCTGTTTCAATGGGCTCAGCATTGGCGTTCGTCACGACCACGCCACGCTCGGTGTTCACCTGAGCGTCAGCACCGATGTCGCCGATGCTGACCGTGCCAGCCTTCTCGTCTATGATGAGCGAACCTTTGTTCTCGCTCGCTGGTGCATAGGTGTCGTCGAGTTTCCAGTTTAGCGGGTTGATGCTGATGGCACCCGGCATCACCACGACATTCTTGGCGTTCTGCTCGACATTTTGCTTGCCCTCAGTATTCCAGCTGACGATGACTCCCGTGTCGGACTCGCCAGTCGCGCACTTCAGGTGCGGGTTATCCTTTAGCCAGTCCTTAGTGATGGAGAAGCCAATCATATACGAGGCGATCATGCGCTTGTAGTAGTCAGGGTGCTCCTTGAAATAGCTCTTCATGACGAGGCTGTTGATGGCTGAACCTTGGCTGTGGCTTGCGATGATGAATGGACGTCCGTTGTTGTAGTTCTCGAAGTAGTAATCAAGCGCAGCAGTTATGTCCTCATAAGGCGTGCGGCCTTCAAGTGCGGCGCGAATGTCGCCAGTCTTGTCGTAAGCCCTTTTCAGAGCCATTGCACTGGCCTGTCGATAATATGGCATGAACAGGTTTGTGGATTCCTCGAATGCACTCGCCATCCATATGTGGTCGTTTTTGGCACCCTGCAGCATATCAGGATTGTCGAGCGAGGCGTAGTCGGGGGCACCCTCGTTTGAGCCTATGTACTCCGTCGGGTAGATGAAGAACGTGTCGAACTCCTTGGTGATTTCCGGAATTTGGTACCAACAGGATTTTTGGGAATAGTCGGGCGCACCAGCATCCTGAGGCTCTGTAGAAGACGAATTGTCTTTATTACTGCATGAATTAAGTACTGTTGTTATACCGCAAATCAGGATGGCGGCAAGCATCCCCATTTTCATTTTTCTCATATTACGATAATTTAGGGGTTAATACTAAATAGTGTTACAAAATTAGTAAAAACCCCTAAATAAAGTATCACGACCCATGTCTTGAGCCGTGATTCTTGCTGATTTCGTCACATTTTTGCTGATTTCGTCACTTTAGGACTACCTCAGACCTCCATTTTCTGCCTTGCCATCCAGGCTGTCACCGACTGGCCTGTCTTGCGTTTGAACGCATCTCTGAAGGTGTTATAGCTCTGGTAGCCGCTTTCAAAAACCAACTGTTGGGCGATGACAGGACGATGAGCAGCGACAGTCTCGTGATAGAGACTGATGAAATGATTGATTCGCAGATCGTTGATATAGGCATTGTAATTCATGCCCTGACTGGAGAAATACTGGCTAAGATAAAGGCGGTTAACGCCAATCTCCCTGGCGAGTCGGGAAATATTTATGTCATGTTGCAGATAGAGACGCGATTCCTCACAATACTGCTTCAATAGTGGCTCAATATTCTTGGACAAGCCAAGCGGCGAAGCCGAGCGATGGCGCATGGATAATGAGAGGACGTTATTTTCATCCTCCGCGATGTCCGTCTGGATAGGGGTGCTCAGGTCGCTTAACGTTTCTACCCGCCACAGGAGATAGCAGATCAATATGATGTTATTCACCTGAACGATGTATTTGTTAGCCAGACCACCGATTTCAGAAGTATAAATGCCAAATCCCAGCAGAATGACAGCCAATACCACGAAACTCTGCCACACCTCCTTGTGCTCCAGGTCGGCATAATTGTCGCGAAGCCAACGTCCATACCTCCTGACCTCGCGTACCATATATATTATTAAGCCAATGGCCAACAATAGCAGATAGGCATTTGATATCATTAAAAGGGCTGCGCTATGGTTGGCGATGTACAACGCCATAATTATAACTAAAGGTATAATCATCACCCAGGCAGACCACAGCGGTCGCTTGCGGTCTTGCAACATAGTGAACAATATAACTATCGCCAAGGGGAAAGTTGTCATGTAATCGAGCAATGCGCCTATACTATAGCACAGCATCTTATCCTCGCTTGATGTAAGATAAATGCTCGGCATATACCACAAGTGACTCAAAGTCATGAAGGCAAAGAAGACTGCAGTCCAGCGGCGCAGGCGCACTGGCGACGTAATGTCAGGGGCAAAGGCATTGCCCCGACGGAACAACAGGTAGCAGCAGGCAACCAGATTCAAAGCTGCCACTACTGCGTAAAACATCATATAGAGTACATCTCCTTGGAACTCTTGCTCGTACATATTTCTTACTTCAACAGTTTCCTGCCTTCATTATCTTCCAGCACCCAGGCAGGCCACCAGCATCGTTGCCAACAGAGTTCCGAGAGAAATACGATTCATTTTACTAGTCTCCATATCTATAGTTTTCTGCAAAGGTAGCAAATTTTTTCCAAACCACCAAAGCTTTTCTCATAATATTTGGTGGTTTCGGGATTTTTCCGTAACTTTGCATCCAGAAATACATTATGTTGAACTTTAAACTAAAATGCTTATGAAAAGTAAAAAAGACAGCCTTGTACGAATAAAAGTACTAAAAAGTTTGGATAATACGAATATTTGTATTACCTTTGCAACGGTCATCTGAAGATTTTATGATTATGAAACGGATCTTAGAGTTGACAGAAACGGAGTATGACCTGATAGAAACGGTCAGAAACTATAAAAGGAGCTACCCCAATGGGGAACCTCAATTGAGATGGGCACTGAGAATAATGCTTGAAGAACTTCTCGAAGAGCCACTTGAAAGGTAAAACAAAAAAGCAATACGATTATGGCAGTAATGACATTAAAGGAAACGCAGCAGGAAACGGTGAAAGGGCGTCTGGCCGACATCCTGATGCACGTGTCGTGGGGAGATATCTCACGAGAGTATTTCGGAAAGTCGGGCTCATGGCTTTACCATAAGCTGAATGGCATAGACGGCAACAAGAAACCGACGGAATTCACTATAGAAGAACGCTATCAGTTGAAGGGTGCCCTTTACGACCTGGCTGACCGTATCCGCCGCGCTGCGGACAACATTGACTGAGCCGTCTTCTTTGAAATGTAAAGGCATTTCAAAGAGTCGACAAACTGGTCAATTCTTCATTAAAACAGCCAAAAATGACACTTTGACTTTGCACGGAGGAAAGTCGAGGTTTCCTCCGGGGAAAGTCCGACTTTCCTCCGGGGAAACTCCCAGTTTGCCCAGAGGGAGCCGGAAGAGGGGCTTGGCGGCAGAATAAGGCCGACGGAAATGTCATTTCTTTTCACAAAAATCATCGATTCTGTGGTGTCGGGGCTGAGAAAATGAAACAAAAAATTTGAGTTTTTGAGGTTTCGAAATTTTGTCGTAACAGACTTATTATCAAATGGTTAAGTTGCCTATTTTGAGTTTTTACCGACTTTTCTCAAAAAAATATTTTTTAGAAAAGAATTACAAAACAATACTTAGTTAATTTTTTATTATATGACTCATTTTAAACTACATAGCGCATATCGGACTGAGCAACTGCCCCTCTTT
>JAGAAJ010000037.1 GCA_017615355.1 Prevotella sp. | reverse complement strand
CAGGCCAGATGTTTGCCTCGGGCTTCCTTCAGATTCCGTCTCGCGGCGGACACCCTTGCCTCCGGCTGGACGCTTCCCGCTATAAGGGCGCGTTAGGGACTTACACCCGTTAGAGTACGTTCGTGCTGGACGAACCAAAAATGCCCTCCGAGATTTTCGGAGGGCAATTTCTTTATAGATGTACAGGCGGCTATCGTCCCATATTGATGATCCTGGAACTGCCGTCGGCACTGCGCTCGACGCAGAGTCCCGTGGGATTCTCCTGGCGGCGTCCCTGCAGGTCGTAGTAGGTCTTCGGGCCGTCCACAGTCATGGTCTGCTCCTCGATGGCAGCGCTGCCGTCGTCGATCATGAAGATATAGGTGTTGAGGCTGCGGGCGGGCATGCTGACGACGAGCTGGTCGGTGGGCTCGTCGATGGTAATCTCGCTCGACTGGCAGAGGTTCGACAGCTCATTGCCCGTCGAAAGCACGTGCGTGCCGCTCTTCACCTTGTAGGGGAGCTTCAGCTTGATGTCGTAATCGGTGCCGATGGTGTCGATGGCCATAACGATGATGGAGTCGCCCTTGATGTAGGCCGAATACTCCTTATCAGCGCCTTCGCCTGAGCTCTTGTCGCTCGAGGTCTTCAGGCGTGTGGAGCCGGTGACGTGCTTGGCGAAGTGTGAATAGACGTAGGCGCGGGGCAGCAGCTGGTTCTTCTTGTTGGCCGTGCCGTACTGCGTCTCGCCCGTGCCCACGAAGGCCCAGTGTGCGCGCATGTACCAATAGATATATCCTGTGCATCCGCCCAGCATGCACTCGTTGAGCTCCTCGGCGAAGATGAGCTGCTCGTGCCAGTTGGGCAGTCGGTTGCCGATGTTGTCGGTCACCGAATGCTCGGTCATCCACACCTCCTTGCCGTACTTGGTGGCGAGGATGGCCGACTTGTTCATGTAGACGAGGGGCGCATGGCCGTAGAGGTGGCCGGCCACGATGTCGATCTGCTCGCGGCAGGTGGCGTCAGTCATCAGCGGGTCGGTATAGTTCTGGGTGAAGCCCAGGCTCTCGCCGCTGATCAGCTTCACGCCGTTGTAGGTCTCGCGGTCGAGCATGTAGGCATAGTTCTTCACCAGCTTCACCAGGTCCTGCGGGTCGTAGAGGCAGCCGGAGTAGCTCACCCACCAGTCGGGCTCGTTCTGGATAGACACGGCATCCATCACCACGCCGTGGTCCTTCATCCACTTCATGAAGGTGTTCAGCCAGGGGAAGAACTTGTCGTAGCAGTCCTCGCGCAACTTGCCGCGCTGGTTGCCCTGATCATCGCTGTTGCCGCCCTGCGCCGTGCCGTTGGTCTTGTATTCACCAGGAGGCGACCAGGGAGTGCCGAAGACGATGCCGCCGCGATTCTTCACGATCTTGGCCGAGGGCAGCGAGCCGTTCCAGTCGTAGTCGCCCCAGTTGTCGCCCTCGAAGCTCGGCGAAATCTCCATTCGCATGATGTTCAGACCCACCTTCGAGTGCTTGCCGTAGAGCAGCTCCACGGGGCGCGTGTCGGTGCCGAAGGGCTTCATGGCACCATCGCAGCAAGCGGCGCCGAAGCCGGTGACTTTCTGGTATCGGGTGTTGTACACCGTCAGCCTGACAGTAGCTGCCTGCACGCCTATCGCAGCAGCCAGCACAATGATTGTAGTAAGGATTCTTTTCATATCGCCTGCAAAATTACAACAAAATTTGGAAATTTCTGCAACATTCCGTAATTTTGTGGCCGATATCTGTAGTTTTTCGCAACCATGCCGCGTCTAAGGGGTAAAAAGTTCTAAAAAATGAAGAATTAAAGAATTGAAAGAAAAGACGAGACTATGACGAATTTAGAAAGACAGTTTGCGCAAACCGTAGCGGAACACAAGAGCACCATCTACACCGTGTGCTACATGTTCTCGCAAGATGCCGACGAGGTGAACGACCTGTTCCAGGAGGTACTAGTCAATCTTTGGAAAGGATTCGAGAGCTTCGAGCATCGCTCCGACATCAGGACGTGGATCTACCGCGTCGCCCTCAACACCTGCATCTCCATCGACAGGAAGAAAAAGCGGCGCGCCTCCGAAGTCCGGCTGACAATGGACATCAACCTCTTTGAAGACCGCGACGAGGACACCCGCCAGGTGGACATGCTCCACAAGCGCATCTCCAAGTTGCAACCCTTCGACAGGGCCATCGTCCTGCTCTGGCTCGAGAACCTCCCGTACGAGGAAATCGGACAGATTGTCGGCATCACCGCCAAGAACGTCAGCGTCCGTCTGTTCAGAATCCGCGAACAATTAAAACAAATGTCAAACGATTAAAACCCCTACCCCATCATGGATACACAATTAGAAGAGATGCGCCAGCAACTCACCACCCTCAAGCAGAAGCTCAACGAGCAGGAAATCGTCAACGAGCGCCTCATGCGCAACTCGATGAAGAACACGGTGAACACCATCAACCGCCGCTACTACATCATCATGATCCTCGCCGTGCTGATGGTGCCCTACGGATACTGGGTATTCGTCAAGATGACCCACTTCTCCGTCGCCTTCTGGATCGCTTCCAGCATCTTCATGCTCGTATGCGGAGCAGCCACGTTCTACAACAGCCGCAAGATCAGCGACCCCGGACTGATGAGCCATAGCCTCGTAGAGGCCCGTCGGAAGGTGGCCAGCGCCAAGAAGTTCGATGCCAACTGGCAGCTCATCGGCACCCCTCTCGTCATCCTGTGGCTCGGCTGGTTCTTCTACGAGGTCTATCAGCAGGACAATGACATGTTCGCCAACGGCCTCTTCTGGGGCGGCTGCTTCGGCGGTGTCATCGGAGCCGTCATCGGCATCATGGTCCACCTCAAGACCCAGCGCCAGTATCAGGCCATCATCGACCAGATAGAAGACCTCACCTCAGGAGCCGAATAGCAGAGCATAAAGAAAGGGAACCCCATCGGTTCCCTTTTTACGAATCCACCGTTCCTAACGTTCATGATGTAGATAACATTCGGGCCAGCAGACCGATGATAGTCATGTGGGCCGGATAGTAATAGTAGAAGAACTTGCCGAGCCAGCGGCAGCGGCCTCGCTGACCGTTATACATCGCCAGCAGGGGCACTGCCAGCCAGCAGGCCAGATGAACCATGCCGTAGGTCGGGCTGTGGAAGATGAAGAAGGCAACGGCGTATAGCGAGATAACCGCCATCATCCAGAGCATCTGCTTGTGGAAATTCCCCCGATTACGCCCAATCATGAGGATAGCCAGCGGGGCGGCACAGCTCCAGTCGGATGTGCAGGTGAGCAGACAGGCCACTATGGTGACGGCCACCTTCTGCCATCGTGCCTGTCTTTTCATGTCCCATACCTTCAGCAGTATCAGGCCCCACAGGAGCGGCCAGGCAATGCTTGTGGCATTGAAGAGCAGGTTGTTCAGCGGGTTGAAGCCCGACATATTGAAATAGCAGAAGGCGAAGTGGCTCACCACGGCCAGCATGAGCAGACGACGCAGGTAGCGGCGATAGTCGTGTGTGTGGTGATAGCCCTCGGCCACGAAGAAGATCATCATCGGAGCCGTCAGCCGTCCGATGCAGTGCAGACCAATCTGCACCGGCGTCTCTGCCTGCTCGTATGTCTCGATGCCCACCCATGCCAGGTGGTCTATCGTCATGGCGATGATGGCAATGACCTTCAGCGCGTTTCCACTCAGTCCTTTTGCTGTCATTTACTCCAGTGGTATCTCCGGATGCTGCACGGCGAGGGGCAGGCCGTCCTGCGAGAGGTAGAACATGTAGAGGATGACGGGCTTTGTGCCGCGGTTCTCGCCGTGGTGGATGGTGTTGACCATCTCTACGACGGCCTCGCCCTCATGCACGGTTTTTTCCTTGCCGTCCTGTCCGATGATGGTCAGCTCGCCCTGCACCAGGATGCCGTAGTTCATCACGGGGTGGTGGTGCCAGCCCAGCTTCTGGCCGGCAGGGAACTCGTACTTCACGGCCACCAGCTCCGGTCGGCCCTGCAGATAGTCGGGCAGCTCCACGCCGTCCCAGCTCTGCGAGGTGCGAATCAGTTCTTCACTCTTCACCGTCTGTGCGGTATTTTCCTCCTGCACAGTCGTTTCCTGTACAGCGGCTTCCTGTACTGTAGCTTTCTTGCAGCCTGTCATGAAGGCCGATGTGCCGCAGATTGTCAGGATGGCGGCCAGCATCCATAGCTTTGCTTGTTTCATATTGTTTTTCATTTTTTTATTTTCAACATAAACGGCAGCGTCTTGGCCTGTTCCATCATCTGGTCGGCCAGCACGCCGTTTGCTTCGCTCTCTCCGTTGATCATGTCATACACGGACTTCAGCCCGTCACGACCACCGCCTTGCTTCAGCACATATACCAGACAAAGGTATTGCAGGGCTACGCTGGACGAGAGGATGTCGAGGTCGGTGAGGGCCAGTTGTGAGAGTGCCAGCTGGTGGGCATCGTCGCTGTTGTCGTCGATGAAGAGCTGCACATCACCGATGGTTTCCATGCCGAAGGATTCGAGCACGCGCAGGAAAGGCAACAGCGACACGGGCCATATCTCGGCCTGGTTGACTGCGGCGATGCGCTTGTTCAGACGGTCGAAGGGATGCAGCTCGAGATAGCTGCGGAAGGTGTCGGCCGACAATGGGACGCTGTCGAGCTGTCCGTTCTTCACCAGCGTCTGTAACTGGCGCCGGTAGTCGGTGAGCACGAGGCGCAGGCGGCTGAACTCGTCGTCAATCAGTTCCAACATGCCTGCCAGACGGCTGAACTGCCGCTTGTATTCGCGGGGAAGCTTCATGCCGCCCTTGTAGCCGGTGTCGTGCTCGATGGTAGACCACACATGCTGCAAGGCCGTGCGCATCTGCAACTCGAAGCGGGGACCGCCCGTCTTGAGCCGACAAATATAATGCAGCGAATTGTAGCCGAAGGCATCCAACTGGTGCAGCTTGCGCTTATCGACACTCTCCTGCCAGTCGATGTCGAAGATGCGCTTGGCGATGGCCGCCACCTTGTCCACCTCGTCGGTATAGAAGGTGATGACACGTAGACCCACGAGGTCGGTGATGTCGTCGATGCTCTTGTATTTCGCACCCTTCAGCTCCACTTTCCCAGCCAGCGATCGCTCGGACTTCACCCTGTACTCGATGGCGGTGACGTAGATGCCCTGCTCGCGCAATGCGTGCTGCAGGATGTCGAAGGCCTCCTTTGCCAACTGTTCCAGGGTGGGCAGCAGCTCACGGTACTGCTGCATCAGAGCCTCGCCATGCGGATCGAGGGTTACGCTGTTTCCCATCATATAAACTCGAAAAGATTGATGAAGCCTGTCATGGCAAAGACCTGACGCAGGTCGTCGTTCAGTCCGCTGATGTAGACATGACATCCCTTGGGCTTGACGTTTTTCAATACTGACAGGAAGATGCGCAGACCGCTTGACGAGATATACTCGAGCTTGGAGCAGTCGATGATGATGTCCTGGTTCTCGCAGTCGTTGAGCGGCTGCATGGCTTTCTCGGTCTCGGGAGAGGCAGCTGTGTCGAGGCGGCCTTCCAGCATGGCAACCTTGTTGCCATTGATTTCTTTAATTGTAGTATTCATTGTGTTTGGGTTTTTATTGATGATTAAGCTTCTTTCTTAATGTAAGTACGTTATGTCCGTCAACACGCTCATAGTTGATGGAGTCCATCAACTGTCGCACCAGATGGATGCCCAGTCCGCCGATGGGTCGTTCCTCAGCATTGAGGGAGGTATCGGCATCGGCCTTAGCGGTGGGATCAAAGGGTGATCCGCTGTCGGTGATGGTGAACTTCAGCCGCACATCGTTCGACTGTGCCTCGATACTGACATCGCCACGTGTGCCTCGCGGATAAGCATATTCCATCACATTGACTACGGCCTCCTCGATGGCAAGGTTCATCTGCATGGTGACGGTGGCATTGAATCCTAATGCCTCGCACACCTCGTCGACGAAGGCGGCCAGTCGGGGCACCTCATTCGTGTCGTTGGACAGGACGATGGACTTGCGCAGCTTGATGTCTCTCTGCTGCTTGATATACTGTATGGCGAGCATCGTAAGGTCGTCGCTTTGCTCGGCACCTCCTACGAAATGATGAACGGCATCGCCCATCCGCTGGATAATCTGCTTCGGCACCTGCTCCTGAGCGGCCAGTGCCTGTCGGGCCGTTTCTTCCACACGTTCCATCCTGAACTGTGCGTGGCTGGCGTTTTCTGCTTCCGTCAGTCCGTCGGTGAAGAGGAAAATGGTGGTGCCTGTAAAGATATGTGCCTCCTGCGATATGAACTTCCACCCCGACATGACGGCTACGGGGATATTGGACTCGACAGGCAGCATGCCTACACGATCGCCTATGAGCAACGGGGCATCATGGCCGGCATTACAATAGCGCAGGCGGCCGGTAGGCAGGTCGAGCACACCGACAAAGAGCGTGACGAACATATTCGTCTCGTTCATATCGGCCATCGACTCGTTCAAGGACGAGACGATGCGGTCGGGCATTGACTCGTGGGCCGACACGCTTCGGAACAGCGAACGGGTGACGGCCATGACCAGCGAGGCGGGCACGCCCTTGCCCGAGACGTCGCCGATGCAGAAGAATAGTTTCTCGTCGCGGATGAAGAAGTCGAAGAGGTCGCCACCCACCTCCTTGGCAGGTGTCAGCGAGCCATAGAGCTGCACGTCTTCGCGGTCGGGATAGGTGGGGAAGGTCTTTGGCAGCATGCCCATCTGTATGGCGCTGGCAATATGCAGCTCGCTGCCTATACGCTCCTTCTCGGCGTTTACTGCCTGCAGGCGACGGGCGTTGCGGGCAGCACGCCAGATGATGTAGGCCAGCAGAATCAGGCCGACAAGCATCAGCACCGTCACGTTGATGGCCATCCATCTCAAGCTGTGATAAATCTCGTCGTCAGCACATACCACAGCCATCGACCAGCCTGTATCGCCGTCCATCTGGGCATAGAATACATAGTTCTTATCACCCTTGGCATCGGTGACGGTGGCCTGTCCGCTCCGTCCAGCCATCATCTGGCGGTTGATGGATTCAAAGGTGGTGTCGGCCATCCCTTCAGTCACCTGTCCAATGCTCTTACGCATCACGAGGCTATCCTCTGGGCAGACCATGATCTGTCCCTTGCGTGACAAGAGCAAGTTGTAGGACGAGGGATAGATATGGTGGGCGTTGATGATTTCCGACAGCCAGTCGAGCGACACATCGGCCGTGAAAATGGCCACGCAGCGACCCGCCGCGTCATGGATGGGCAGGCTGTAGGTCGACATGATCATCTCGCCGCCGCCTTCGTCAAAATAGGGCTCGCTCCAATGGCCGTGCCCCGACTCCATCGGTGCCGTGTACCATTCCATGGAGTGATAGTCATACTGGTCGGTGCCCAGCTGCTTGCTCGTCGTGGTGCCGTCGTGCTTGTAGGTGTAAGGCGAGAACTGCCGTCCTTTGTCCTGGTAATAATAGGGTTCGAAGGCCACGGCGCTGCCGACGATGTACTCGTTGTCGGCCAACAGCTTCTGCGTGACGGCCACCATCGAGTCGGGCTGTGAGAGACGCTGCTCCACGGCCCATGCCATGTTCTCCACAGCCACCTCAACAACGTTCATCACATTGCGTATCTCCAGGCTCTTCGCCTTCAGCTCACTCTGAGCGCGGTGCTCCACCTCCTGGCGGATGCCCTCCTTGGCATAGTAGTATTGCACAGCAGTCGTTGCCTCTACCAGCACACCAGCCGTGATGATGATAGCCAGACTGCTCCAGTGGCGCAGCGATTCAGGTATAAGTCGTTTCAATATCTTACTCATAGGATCCTTCAGCTTCTGGTATGATGTTTACGGATTTAGCGGTGTCAATGGATAGACGATATTGACGATGAAGATGTTGGCGGCAAGGATGATGAGGTTCATCAGCAAGCCGATGCGCATAAAGTCGCTGAAGCGGTAGCCGCCAGGGCCATAGACCAGCATGTGGGTGGGTGAGCCGATGGGCGTGGCAAAGCTGCTGCTCACGCTCACCATCAGGGCGATGAGGAAGGGGTAGGGCTCATAGCCCAGCTTCTCGGCAGCCTCGTACATGATGGGGAAGAACATGGCACCCGCCGCCGTGTTGGAGATGAACTCCGTGATAAAGGTGCCGACGAAACAGATGGCCGCCATCACTACGATGGGGTTTGTGCCGCAGATATCGAGGATGCCGAAAGCCAACCGCTCGGCGATGCCCGTCTTCTGGATGGCCAGTCCCAGCACGACCGACCCCGCAAACACCATGAGTATGTCCCAGTTGATGGCCTTCATGGCCTGATTCGGACTACAGCAGCGCAGCAGGAGCATGGCAGCAGCGGCAATGAATGCGCATTGCAATAGGGGCATGACACCCAAGGCTGAGAGCACCACCATCGCTATCATGATAATAGTGGATACGAGTGTCTTCGGGCCGATATTGAGCACCTCTTCGCCCTTCATGAGGCCGTGCGTGTCCTGCAGCTCCAGAATGTCCTTGATATTACCGGCAAACACCAGGTGGTCACCACCCATGATAAACTCGTTCTCGTTGACGGGTACCGCGACGTTGTCGAAGTGACGCATCTTGATGAGCCGTCCGCCCTTCACGTTGAGCAGTCCGGCGTAGCCCAGCGTCTCGCCGATAAACTTGTTGTTCGACGGCACCAGCATCTCAACGGTATATTCTGCCGTATCCTCCGAGTCGGATTCGGGAGCCTTGCGGTCAGGAAGCAGTCGGCGCATGGCGATGATGGAGAGCACACCGATACACAGACAGAACAGTCCTGGTATCGTCGTCGCCAGCACATTCATCACCGTGCCAGTGTGGTCGGCATAGAGTCCAGAGATAATCAGGTTCGGCGGCGTACCAATCAGCGTACACACACCGCCCATACCCGAAGCATAGCTCAATGGAATCAGCAGCTTCGAAGGCGAGATGTTCAGTTTCTTCGACCACATCTTGACGATGCCCACGAAGAGTGCCACCACCGTTGTATTGCTCAGGAAAGAACTCAACGCTGCCACGGGCAGCATCAGCCTCATGACCGATTTAGAATATGTCTTCGGCTGCCCCAAGAGGTGTTTGACGATCCATTGAAGCACGCCGGTGTGCGTCAGTCCAGCCACCACAACAAACAACACTCCGATGACAATCACCGATGTGCTGCTGAAACCCGAGAAGGCTTCTTTGGCATCCAACACTCCTGTTACGTAGAGAATACCGATGGCTCCCAAAAACGCCAGATCGGCGCGTAGTTTGGTGAACAGCAGCACGCTGAACATAGTGAGAACCGTAACAATGGTTATCCAGGCATCCAAGCCAAAACCTAAGAATTCCATAGTTCCCGATAATGCTATTTGTTTTTCTTCTCAATTCGTTTGGTCACGCCGATAGCACCCGTGGGACAGACGAGGCGGCAGAGGTGACAGCCGACGCACTTGGTGCCTACTAAACGGGGACGGCGGGTTACGTTGTCGAAGACGATGGCCTGATGACCGCCGTCGCTGCACGAAATCTCGCAGCGTCCGCAACCGACACACAGCTCCTTGTCGAACTTCGGATAGATGATGGTGTCGCGGTCCAGGCTGTCGGGATGCATAAACTTCTCCAATCGCTCGCCAACCAACTGCTGCAGCTCAGAGACACCGCGTTTGGTCATATAGCGCTGCAGGCCGAGGATGAGGTCATCGATGATGCGATAGCCATACTGCATCACGGCGGTGCACACCTGCACGTTGTTGCAGCCCAGCTGGATGAACTCCAGGGCGTCGCGCCACGTCTCAATACCGCCAATGCCGCTCAACTCAAATTGAGAGGTGAGAGGTGAGAGGTGAGAAGTGTGAGTTTGCATCTGTGCCAGTTCCAATACATGGCGCAGGGCGATGGGACGCACGGCGCGACCAGAGTAACCCGAGATAGTGCGCTGTTCGGAAACCTCAGATTCGAAGGTCATCGTCACCGACTTGATGGTGTTAATGGCCGAGATGGCGTCGGCACCAGCCTCCACGCAGGCGGCGGCAGGCTCTGCGATATGGGTGATGTTAGGTGTCATCTTCGGAATGACGGGAATCGTCACACTCTGCTTCACACAGGCGGTATATTTTCTCACTAGCTCAGGGCTTTGCCCCACATCGCTGCCCATGCCCTCGTGCTTCATCTGCGGACACGAGAAGTTCAACTCCACGGCGTCGCAGCCAGCCTCCTCGGCCATCCTGGCCAGCTTCATCCACTCTTCCTCGGTCTGTCCCATGATCGATGCAACGACCACCTTCGTGGGATAGTCCTGCTTCAGTCGGTGCAGAATGTCGAAGTCCATCTCTACAGGGTTCTCGCTCAACTGCTCCATATTGCGGAAGCCGTAGAAGTCGCCGTGGGTGGCATTGTTGTGCATGGCGTCGAAGCGTGGCGACACCTCTTTAATCTCCTGCAGACAGATGGTCTTATAAAAGACGCCTGCCCAACCTGCATCAAAGGCACGTGCCACCATCTCGTAGTTGGTACATACCGCCGACGAGGCCAGGAAGAAAGGATTCTCGCAGCGGATGCCGCAGAAGTCGATGGTCAGATCAGGATAATGGCTATCGTCTACATCGTCCTTATGGATGCTATGCACCACCTCCTTGATGCGGATAGGCCAGTTGTAGTGTATGCAGGCCTGCTCGGCGCGCTCCAGGTCGCCGTCGGTGCAGTCCTTCACCCAGCGCAGGGCGGGTTTGTGGTTGTCGAAGCGGATGGCACGGATAGCACGTGCAGGGTCGCCCGTCTTGCAAGCCTTAGTGCAGGGAGCATCCTGACACAGCAGACAGCGGTTGGCCTCCTCGTAGATATTGACCTTTCTGAGGTTCACACCCTTCAGCTT
>JAGAAJ010000036.1 GCA_017615355.1 Prevotella sp. | reverse complement strand
CAGCCATAAAGTCCTCAGTATTGATGTCGGGCGAGGCTGTGCGACGGGGCTCACCACTGCTCTCGCCAGTGTACGACGGATCGAAAGCCAAAGTCACAAACCCACGCTCTGCCATCCGCATCGCATAGAGTCCGCTCGACTGCTCCTTGGTTGCTCCAAACGGGCCGCTGACGGCGATGGCGGGCAACTTGCCTGTTGCATCTTTAGGCGTGTAGAGGTCAGCCGCCAATGTCAGCCCATACTGTGTTTCAAACGTCACCTTCTTGTGATTCACTTTTTCGCTCAGCGAGAACACCTTGTCCCATTCCTGCGTCAATGTCAGTTCCTGTTTCATATCGCTATCTTTAGTTTGTTTGTTACTGTTACATGCTGTCAGCGTTACGGCTGCAAGCATTGTTATTATTTTTTTTTCATCTTATATACTTTTGTCCTTTTTTAATAATGATTCCTTTATGACCAGCCTGCGCCAAAGTGCCTTGCAGTGTGTAGGCTTTTGACTTAACATCGTCAGCCTTTACCTGACTGATGCCCGTCGGCTCAGAAATAGAGAGTGTCACGTTGACATTGTCACCGCCTGCATTCACCCACGTCTTGATGTCTGCTTGCGTCATATTATCGAGTTTGCCAATACGGGTGAAGTTCCACGAGTTTGTGTCGTAGTAAATACAGAGATTCGAGCCTTGGTACAGAATCAAATCACCCGGCTTGGTGGTAATCTGAGTGTTGTTCTCAGGGAACGTGTAGCCCAGTGCACCCACCTTCTCAAAATTGCCGTAGTCGTGCGCCTCGTAAGTTATATCACCCTTTTGAAGTTGCTGGATCAGAGCATCTGTCGATGAGTTGCTAACCATCGTAGCGGTCTTAGTTACGCCACCGATGGTGATATACATTTTCTGCTGAGCATTTGCTCCAAGCGTCATTGCTGCTAATGCCATAATAATCAGTCTTTTCATATCAATGCGTTGCCTTTAGATATTGCAAGTCACCATACCAATACTGATACCTGTTTCTACATACTCAATTAAAATCCTAAACCATTAAGCCACTTCTCCACCTTAGCCTTTTCGCTACGCACTTCGTGTCCGTAGATGCTGAAACCCTTAGTGACATTAGCACCAGCGAAGGCCGCCTTCACGTCCTCCACGCAATTGGCAAGGCCAGAGCCCTCGTGGGTAGTGAAGGGGATGACGGTCTTGCCCTTCAGGTCGCCTCCATGTTTCTTGAAGAAGGTGAACATCACCTGCGGATAGGTGCCCCACCACACGGGTCCACCAATGAAGACGGTGTCGTACTCCGTTAAGTTGGGAGCCTCACCCTCGTAAGGTGGTAGTTCGCCCTTGTTGGCCTCTTCCTTTGCCAACTGAATGAGCGGATTGTAGGCCATGCCGTCGTACTTGTGAGTGACTATCTCGAACTGGTCGGCCCCGATAATCTCACTGATGTAGTCGGCCACAATCTTCGTGTTGCCCACCTCAATGTTTCCAACTGCATAGTTGTCTCCCGCATGCGAGAAGAAAATAACGATTGATTTGCCCATTGTGCTTTGTTTTTTTTGTTTGACTTCTTGTTTGTTCTGACTGTTGCAGCCCGTGGCTAGCAAAAGCCCAGCGATTGCGGTGAGAATTGATTTCAGTTTCATTTTGGCATATCTTCTATTGTGGTAAACATAAAGTCCGATTCGCGTTTCCTGATGAGCCAGCGACCGTTTTGCTTCACGTAAGTATCGTGATAGCGTACGCCGCTCTGGTTCTTCTTGCCGTTGCCGATGAGCGTCACGAAACAATAGCTGATGCCTGTGGCCGTGTCGCCGTTGATGTCAACGGTTTGCTGTCCATTCAGGTGGTACACTACGTCAAACAATGCGAGGAAGCCCGAAAAAGCCTTACCGATTTCCTCACGGCCCTTTGATACAAAAACCTGTCCGTCACTCTTACTGACCACCTCTGCATCCTCGGTGAAGAGAAGTACCTGAGCATCCACATCCTTCACGTCAGCGAGATTGGAAAAAGTATCAACGAGGCGCTTCAGTGCCAACTGGTCTTGAACATCGTTCGAACTCTGCTGTGCATTCATAACTGTACTGCTTAAAATGGTGATGATAGTTACAAATAACTTCTTCATAATGCTATATATTTTTTATGAATTTCGCTGGATTGCCGCCAACGATGGTATTGGGCGCAACGTCTTTGGTCACTACGGCTCCTGCAGCAACGACGGCATTCTCGCCGATGGTCACGCCTGGCAGGATGATGGCACCCACGCCAATCCATGCATTGCGACCAATATAGACGGGCTTGCAGCGTAGCACCATGCGGTTCTGGAAATCGTGATTGTCGGTAACGATGCGCACGTTGGGGCCTATCATCACGCCATCTTCGATGGTTATGCCGCCAGCGGCCATACAGGTTAGCGAGTGGTTCACAAAGACACCACGGCCTATCTTCATCTGACAGGCAAAGTCAATCTGAAGCGGGGGCATCAGGTAACTCGTTTGGTCGAGATTGCCATCAAAGAGTTGTTCCTCCAGCGGACGAATTTTTTCCATAATAGGCTCGGTGGTGTTGATCTTGAAACAGATGTTGGCGCAGTCGGTCATGTGCTTG
>JAGAAJ010000003.1 GCA_017615355.1 Prevotella sp. | reverse complement strand
TCTTGGCCTGCACCAGCTCGAGGATGGTATTGATGCTCTCCTCCTTGGCGTCGGCGATGAAACCGCAGGTATTCACCACAGCAATCTCGCCCGTGGGATTAGGGTCATCATGGGTCACATGAAAGCCGTGAGCCTCAAAGAGGCCCATCAGCTTCTCCGAATCTACCAGATTCTTCGAGCATCCAAGGGAGATAAAATCAATCGTCTTCATCTTTTTAGTTCAACTAGTCATACTAGTTCGTACTAGTCCTACTAGTTATTGCTAGTGAACAGCGAATTCACGAATTCCTTGCGGTCGAAGAGCTGCAGGTCTTCCATTCCTTCGCCCAATCCGATGTATTTCACGGGCACTTTCAGCTGGTCGCTGATGCCGATGACCACACCGCCCTTGGCTGTGCCGTCAAGCTTGGTGATGGCAAGGCTGGTGATTTGCGTGACGGCAGCAAACTGCTTGGCCTGCTCGAAGGCGTTCTGACCGGTGGAACCGTCCAAAACCAGCATCACCTCGTCGGGAGCCTCGGGCAGCACCTTCTTCATCACGTCCTTGATTTTCTTCAGCTCGTTCATCAGGCCCACCTTGTTGTGCAGGCGTCCGGCAGTATCAATCAGCACCACGTCGGCACCGTTGGCCTTGGCGCTCTGCAGCGTGTCGAAAGCCACCGAGGCAGGATCGCTGCCCATCTGCTGCTTGATGACGGGCACCCCTACTCTTTCGCCCCAGATGCTGATCTGCTCGACAGCAGCAGCACGGAACGTGTCGGCAGCACCCAAGTAGACCTTCTTGCCGGCCTGCTTAAACTGCCAGGCCAGCTTGCCGATGGTGGTGGTCTTGCCCACGCCGTTCACACCCACCACGAGGATGACGTAGGGTTTGTGGTCGGAGGGCAGATCCCACTCGGCATTGTCTGCCGTGTTGTTTTCAGCCAGCAAGGCTGCTATCTCCTCGCGCAGGATGCCATTGAGCTCGCTGGTCGACACGTATTTGTCGCGAGCCACGCGCTCCTCGATGCGCTTGATGATTTTCAGGGTGGTGTCCACGCCCACGTCGCTGGTGATAAGCACCTCCTCCAGGTTGTCGAGCACGTCGTCATCTACCTTCGACTTGCCTGCAACGGCACGTGCCAGCTTGTCAAAGACCGACGTCTTGGTCTTCTCCAAACCCTTGTCGAGTGTTTCTTTCTTTTTCTTGCCGAAAAATCCGAGTATTCCCATAATCTTACCTAAAAAATACGTATTTCGAGATGCAAAAGTACAAAGTTTACCACACACGTGCAAACATATTTCATTTTCTTAACCGCATTTTTACATTAGTTTACCATCTTTTCTGCATTTTTTGCCCATTTCATCGGTCTTTTGGTTGTTATGGAGGTCTATTCTTTAGTCTTTTGTGGATAAAACCATCTTCATAAGGCGACCGCCAGCCTCTCTCCACGCAGATGATTTTTGTGGGGTTTAACTTCTTTTAACGCGGCTGTGTGCGTTAACTGTATAATAAGATGTACCTTTGCATGCGTAAAAAGATTGTTTTATGGCATTTGACAAAATCAGGATTAAGGATATCGCCTTGAGGGCCGGCGTGTCGGTCGGCACCGTTGACCGCGTGCTGCACAAGCGCCCCAATGTTTCAAAGTCTGCGCTGGAGAAGGTTGAGAAAGCCCTCGAAGAGATGGACTATGAGCCCAACGTCTACGCCTCGGCGCTGGCCTACAACAAGGACTACACCTTTGTATGCGTCATTCCCCAGCACACCAGCGAGGCCTATTGGGAGGAGATTGAGGAAGGCGTGCAGGCAGCCACAAAGCGCCACCGCGACTTCAACGTGTCGTTGCGACTGGTGTATTACGAGCGCTTCAACGGCGACTCCTTCGTCGATGCCACCAAGGAGTGCTTCGAGGGCAATGTCGACGGAGTCATTGTCGTGCCTGCCAAGCTCGAGCTGACGCGTGAATTCACCGACCAGCTTACCGAGAAGAACATCCCTTTCATCCTGCTCGACTCCTACCTGCCCGACCTCAAGCCACTGGCCTTCTTCGGTCAGGACTCCTTCCAGAGCGGCTATTTCGCAGCCCGCATGATGATGCTCATCGCCTCGAAGGAACAGGAGATCATGCTCATGAAACAGCTCAAGGACGGCCATATCGGCTCGAAGCAGCAGAACAACCGCGAGACCGGCTTCCGCCACTACATGCGCGACCATTTCCCCGAGATCAAGATCACCGAGGTGAACCTTCCCCTGGGCGGCACCCGCGAGGAATACGACCAGATTCTCGAGGACTTCTTCTCAACCCACCCTCAGGTGCACCATTGCATCACCTTCAATTCGAAGGCCCACCTCGTGGGACTCTTCCTGCTGCGCACCAACCGCCGCAACGTGCAGATCATGGGCTACGACATGGTGCCCAAGAATGCCGAGTGCGTGCGTCAGGGCAGCATCTCCTTCCTCATCGCCCAGCACGCCTACATGCAGGGCTACTCGTGCATCGAGACGCTCTTCCAGGCCATCGTCCTGAAGAAGGAGGTCACCCCCGTCAACTACATGCCCATCGAGCTGCTGACGAAGGAGAACATCGAGTTCTACCGCCGCACCAACATCGGCTAAGCATCCCGATTATTTACTGCTTCACTCCGCTACTCAGCAACGCCATTCCCGCCGCTGAGTAACGTTATTCCCATTCCTTAGTGTTGTACATCTGGCTAGCATCATACTTGGAACTCTTGGTCCAAGAGCCATTGCCAACAATGAGACATTTTTCATTGGAAAAGTGTCTAATATTTTATAATGATGTGGTATTTGAAGCAACATAGTGATAGTATTTCGCAAATTTACACATTATTTTGGTGCTTTTTCATGTGAATAGAAAAAAACTTCGTACCTTTGCGGCAATTAAACAAGCGAAAAAAACATAATCATGGAACAAGCAACATTTCTGAAAATCAATCCTGCTGACTCGGTCGTCGTCTGCCTGCAGCCAAAGAAGAAGGGCGACGTGATAGACATCGACGGACAGCTGGTGACACTCCTGCAGGACACGCCCGCAGGTCACAAGGTGCTCCTGCGCGACGTGCGCGAGGGCGAGAACATTATTAAATACGGCTATCCCATCGGCCATGCCAGAAAGGATCTGAAGGCCGGAGAATGGGTGAATGAGGACAATCTGAAGACCAACCTTAGTGGAACTCTCGAATACACATATCAGCCTGTAGGCGAAAAGCTTAGCATCAAGAACGAAAACCGAACCTTTAAGGGATATGTGCGCAAGAACGGCGACGTGGGTGTGCGCAACGAGATATGGGTGGTGCCCACCGTTGGCTGCGTCAATGGCGTTGCCGAGCGACTGGTGAAACAACTGCAGCGCGAGACAGGCTGCGAGGGTGTAGACAGCATCTATGCCTGGCATCACAACTATGGCTGCTCGCAACTCTCGGAAGACCATGAGAATACCCGCAAGGTGCTGCGCGACATCTGCCTGCATCCCAACGCCGGCGCCGTGCTGGTGCTGAGCCTGGGCTGTGAGAACAACCAGCCCGACGACTTCATGAAGATGCTGGGCGACTACGACAAGCAGCGCATCCGCCTGCTGGTGACGCAGAAGGTGGAGGGCGACGAGGTGGAGGCCGGTATGCAGATCTTGCGCGAGCTCTACGCCATCGCCAAGGAGGACAAGCGCGAAGAGGTGCCCGTGTCGAAGCTGCGCGTCGGCCTGAAGTGCGGCGGCAGCGACGGCTTCAGCGGCATCACCGCCAATCCGCTGGTGGGTGAGTTCAGCGACTGGCTCGTGGCTCAAGGCGGCACCAGCGTGCTGACAGAGGTGCCCGAGATGTTCGGCGCCGAGACCATCCTAATGAACCGTTGTGAGACGAAGGAGCTGTTCGAGCAGACCGTCGCGCTCATCAACAACTTCAAGAACTATTTCCTCTCGCACGGCGAGCCCGTGGGCGAGAATCCCTCACCTGGCAACAAGGCCGGCGGCATCTCCACGTTGGAGGACAAGGCCCTGGGCTGCACGCAGAAGTGCGGACGGGCTCCCGTCTCGGGCGTGATGGAATATGGCGACCGCATCACAAACAACGGTCTGAACCTGCTCTCGGCTCCCGGCAACGACCTCGTGGCCTCTACGGCGCTGGCCTCGTGCGGCTGCCATATCGTGCTCTTCACCACAGGACGCGGCACGCCCTTCGGCACCTTCGTACCCACAATGAAGATTGCCACCAACCCCACGCTGGCGAAGAACAAGCCCGGATGGGTGGACTTCTCTGCCGGACAACTCATCGAGGGCCGCACCATGCAGGAGCTCATGCCTGAGTTCATCGACAAGGTGCTCAGCGTGGCCTCTGGCGAGAAAGCCCGCAACGAGGAGAACGACTACCGCGAGATCTCCATCTTCAAAAACGGTGTGACGCTATAGCCTCGCACTCCCCTCCCTTCATAGGAGGGGCAAGGGATGGTATCTGTATCTTCAACGATTACCTAACAAAAAACATAGTATGAAAAAATGGATGACCATTGGCCTGCTGCTGGTCGCAATGACAATGCAGGCACAGACGGCAAGGAAGTTTACGCTCGACCTCACCGACGACGGTGCAGCACAGATGGTGTGCTTCCTGCCTGAGAACCCTTCTGGAAAGGCTATCGTCGGCGTGCCTGGCGGCGGCTATTCCGTGTTGTCAAACGGACATGAGGGCATGATGGCCTCCGACTGGCTCAACCAGCGGGGCATCGCCTATTTCGTGGTGAACTACCGTCTGCCCGAGGGCGACCGCACTAAGCCAATGGGTGACGTGGAGAAGGGCATCCGCATTGTCCGCGACTCCGCGCAGGTGTGGAAGGTCAATCCGCACGACGTGGGCATCATGGGCTTCTCAGCCGGCGGACACTTGGCATCGGTCATCTCGACACACGCAGACTTCGACGTGCGCCCCGACTTCACCATCCTGTTCTATCCTGTCATTTCGATGGACGAACGCGTATCGCATGTCTGGTCGTGTCGTAACTTCCTCGGCGAAGACCAGAAAGACCCCGCCATCGTTCGCGACTTCTCTACCGACAAGGCTGTACGCCGCCATCTGACGCCGCCCGCCTGCATCATCATGGCCAGCGACGACCGCCTGGTGCCTCCCGTCACCAACGGCATACAATATTATTCTGCCATGCGCAATGCCGGCAACGAGTGCGCTATGTTCATCTATCCTACGGGTGACCACGGCTTCGGCTTCGGCCCTTGGTTCAAGTACCACGACCAGATGCTCACCGACCTGGGTAACTGGCTCGACGCCCGTCAGACGCCGCAGCCAGAGGCCATCCGCGTGGCCTGCATCGGCAACAGCATCACCGACGGTCACGGCATCGATATGGCTCCGGCCTACGCCTACCCTGCCCTGTTGCAGAAGAAGCTGGGCAACGGCTACTGGGTGAAGAACTTCGGCGTCAGCGCCCGCACCATGCTGAACAAAGGCGACTTCCCCTACATGAAAGAGATGGCTTGGCAGGATGCACAGGCTTTCAATCCCGACATCGTCGTCATCAAGCTGGGCACCAACGACTCGAAGCCGCAAAACTGGCAATATGGAGCCGAGTTCAAGGCCGACCTGGAGCAGATGATCACCACATTGCGTCCCGACCTGGCACAACCCGTGAAAAAGAAGGGAAAGAAAAAGAAGGACACCGTAGCTCCCAAGCCGCAGATATTCCTCTGCACGCCCATCCCTGCCCTGAAAACTTCGTGGGGCATCAACGACTCTATCATCGTCAATGGCATCATCCCCATCCAGCAGGAGGTGGCCCGTCAGTACGGTCTTCAGATCATCGACCTTCACACACTCTTTGCCGGTGACGCCGACAAGATGCTCAACGACGGCATCCATCCCGACGGCAAGGGTGCCCAGCGGATGGCCGACATCATTGCCGACACGCTGAAACAATAATCAATAGAAGGATGAAAAAGATACTCATTACGCTGACGGTGCTGCTGTCGATGACAGTACAGGCACAGGAGGCACACGACTGGGAGAATCCACATGTGCTGGGCATCAACAAATTGCCGTATCACGCTACGTTGCAACTGCCTTCGAAATGGAAGGAGTGCAAGGAGATCGTTTCGCTCGACGGAGAGTGGCAGTTTCATTGGTCGAAAGACCCGGAGTCGCGCCCTACTGGCTTTGAGCGTGAGGACTACGATGTGAGCGGATGGGACAAGATTACAGTGCCTGGCTGCTGGCAGTTGCAGGGATTCGGCAAGCCTATCTATGTGAACATGCAGTATCCCTTCCGTCGCGACCGTCCCAACGTAATGGGTGAACCCGATAGAAACTGGTATGCCTACGACCACCGCAACCCTGTGGGAAGCTATGTGACCTTCTTCGATGCTACGAAGGAGATGCTCACGAAGAATCTAATCCTGCACTTCGGCGGCGTCCACTCAGCCTTCTATGTGTGGGTGAATGGTCAGAAGGTGGGCTATAGCCAGAACTCGATGTCGCCGGCTGAGTTTGATATAACCAATTATGTTCGTAAAGGCAAGAACAAACTGGCTGTCGAGGTGTATCGCTGGAGCGACGGCTCGTACCTGGAGTGTCAGGACATGTGGCGCCTGAGCGGCATCTTCCGCGAGGTGCAGCTGTGGGTGCGCCCGCTGGTGCATATCGCCGACTATAAGGTGGAGGCCGTACCCAATAATGACTTCTCGCAGGCGACAGTTACAGCCGATATCACTATCTGCAATACTGGCAAGAAGAAAGCCAAGAATCTGAGAGTAGCGCTGAACATTGAGGGAAAAACCGTCGAGGGCCGACTGAAAAACCTGCTTTCAGGCGACACTACGAATCTCAAACTCACGTATCAGTTAGACAAACCCTTGCTTTGGTCGGCCGAGAAGCCCAACCTCTATCCTTACAGCATAGAACTGAAAGCCTCCCCTCGGGGAGGTTTGGAGGGGGTCGAACACTTCGACAATCACCTGGGTGTGAAGCGCGTGGAGTGCGTTGGTGAGATCTTCAAGTTCAACGGCAAGAACGTCAAGCTGCGTGGTGTGAACCGTCATGACCATCATCCCGTGAATGGCCGCTACGTCGATGATGCCACCTACGAAAAGGATATCGCGCTGATGAAGCAGGCCAACATAAACTTCCTGCGCACCTCGCACTATCCTGACCGCGAATACCTCTACGAACTGTGCGATCGCTGGGGCATCTACGTGATGGACGAGGCCAATCAGGAGAGTCACGGCTATGGCTACGCCAATAAGGTGATGGGCGAAGACCCTGATTGGAAGGATGCCCATGTGGACCGTGCCGTCTCGTTGGTGCAGCGCGACAAGAACCACCCCTGCGTCATCATGTGGAGTATGGGCAACGAGGGTGGCGTAGGACCTAACATGAAGGCGATGCGCGAGGCCGTCTTGGCCCTTGACACCATTGCCCTACCCTTCTGCGATACCGACCGCCGTTACTCAGATATCTACGATGACGCTTACCTGTCGCCCGACCGTCTGCGCAAAAGTGCCAAGGAGATTAACGATCGTCCTTTCATCATGCGCGAATATGCCCATGCGATGGGAAACTCGGTGGGCAACTTCCAAGAATACTGGGACGTCATCTACGCCGACAGCAGCATCTGCGGAGCTGCCATCTGGGACTGGGTGGACCAGGGATTAAATGAAGAATTAAGAATGAAGAATGATGAATTTGCTACCGCCAAACCTTCAAATGGTGGGACGGCGCAGTCAGATTCTTCATTCTTCATTCTTCATTCTT
>JAGAAJ010000035.1 GCA_017615355.1 Prevotella sp. | reverse complement strand
TAGAGATAGCCGTCGGGCTCCTGGGCCGAGGCAATCACGTCGAGCACAGAGTCGATATACTGCACGAGCTGCTTGTCGGGATAGGTCTGCAGAATGTAGCTGGCTCCCTCGATGGTCTTGTAGGGGTCGGTATCGTCGAAACTGTACCCGCTCACCTTGAACACCTTCGATGGATCTTTCATGTGTTGGGCAGCATTTGAGAAATTCGTGTAGCGGCCTGTTTCCTCACACTTCGAGAAGGCGAGGGGGATGGTCACTTTGCGGCTGGCCTCCAACCGCTGTCCCCAGAAAGTGCCCGGGGTCACTTTCACACTGGTAAACGGCACTGGGCTGATGGGGTAGCCGCTGGCCGGTTGCTTCTTTTGTGCGGCAGCAGGCAGCAATATCATTGCGGCAAGCGCCAGAGTCATGAGTCTTTTCATATTCTTGTAGTTTTGATGGATATTTTATTGATAGATGATAAAGTCACATAGTTTCACCCAAGACGTGTTGTCGCTGTAGGTTGTCTGGTATGCCCCAATACTGAGCTTGGAAGAACTGACCTCAATGGGCGACCCTGGCATATTTGTCCACGTATTGCCATCCTTGCTGGTACGGGCAAAGAGCAGGTTTCCGCGCCGCTCGAACTGTAGGATGGGATCGAATTCGTAGCCCTTGTAGTTGGGGAATTGTGGACGATCCTGTGGACTGAGTATGGTCAGCATATTGCCGCAATTGTAAAGTGGAAAGACGCTAAGTTGATAGTAAGTATCCTGACCATTACTAACGAGTAGTCCACCATCGTTATATGCTTTTATGCTCCGCGCCTGCAGACCTTCCATGTCGGTAAAGCGTGCCATCACGACGAAGTCACCCTCCACCTCTTTATATATATAGCCACCATTGGCCAATGGGTCTTCATTGAACGCCGCCTTGCCATCCTTCAACATCAGTTCGTCTGGTTGTTCATAGACCGGCTTCATGCCGACGGGAAGCGTGAACTTACTGTCGGGGTCTATCTCCTCGAAATCATCGTCGCCTAGCGAGGTGATGGGCTCTTTCATCTTTTCCCAGTTGTACAACTCCACCAAATCCTCGGCTGCCATACTCATAGGCAGGATGGCCAATGTTGAGATGTAACCTTGGAAGTTGTTGGTGCCAGAACCATCGGCGCCGATGACAACCTTCCCCTCGGGACGGATCATGAGGAAGTTGTTCTGCTCGTGTACCAGCAAGCCGTTACAATAGGCCCGTTCCATCCAGCCGTCGAAGGTGACGACCCAGAACTGCCATTTCCCTTCACCGTCCTTGATGGCCTGAGGGGCGCCGCTGCTTTCGAATGAGCCGTTGTGGTTGATGAGTCCTGCACCGGGGTCTGTGCCCAAGCGAAATTCTGTGGTGGCGAGATCGGCGTGCGATGCGGATAGCGATGCCACCGTCGATACGGGGCCTAGCTTCGTACTCAGTACCCATGCCATGATGGTATAGGGGGCATTGTAGCGATAGGTCTCGGGCAGTGGCAGCTGGCTGGTGAGGCATTGGGTGCCATTGAAGAAGAGTCCCCATCTTCCGTCCTTTACTCGGACTCGGATGGGCTTGTTGGCCGTGAATCTCATCGACGGCTGTTTGTCGGCGCCGAAGGCAGGAATCTCAGTGAGGTCGAATGGTTGCTGTCTGTCTTTGAAGGACAGCTCGGCATCAATCACCATGATGGCCTGCTCCTGATGGCGGTCATCGGGCATCACATCCTTTTTAGACATACCTGGATAGCCGTTTGTCTCAACATTGATATCGGGTAGTTCTGGGGCTTTCTGCCACACCTTGACATTCCAGATGGCCGGCATGTGACCGTTTTTCTGGGTGTCGATGATAGTGATACGGATATAACGCGCCTTGGCCTTACCCTTGTCGATCATCGGAGAACCCTGCATGGTGTTGTCGGTACGGTCAGCATAGATTGTCCATTCTGTGCCGTCGAGTGATGTCTCTATGCGGTACTGATAGAAGAAGGTGGCATATTCAAACTGTGTCCACACCTCGTTGAACGTCATGGGGTTGCCCAGGTCTATCTGCAGCCATGCGTCTTGACGCTCCTTGCTGTCCCAGTTGCACTTGGCGGCTTTCCACAGCGTGGCATTGTTGTCATCTACGGCATACTCCGGACGGAACCAGTCATCATAATAGGAAGAGGCTGTGGCCTTGGCCCCGAGGGCAAGATTGGTGGAGGGTGGAAGGTGGAGGGTGGAGGGAGATTTAAAGAGGTCAACCCCTTGGGCATCATGTGTCGGCATGACGGGCAGAATATGGCCATTGGCATCAAACTTCATCTCGTCGATACACACCTGACGGTTAAAGCCATGTACGCTGCGTGGCAGGTTGTGGCGGTGATAGACGATATAGTATTTCCCGTCCTGCTCGAAAATGGAGTGATGGCCAGGCCCGTGTACCGTCTGGTCGGCATTGGTCTCAAGGATACATCCTTGATATTCAAAAGGACCCATTGGTCCCGTGGTCGACGTGGCATACTGCACCCGATAGGTGTGGTCGTGACAGGAGCCCGAAGAATACGTAAAATAATAGATACCGTTACGTTTGAAGACAAATGGTGCCTCGAAAATGTCCTTCAGTTCGGTGTTTGGAATGAGACGCTTCTCAGAAAAGAATTCGTCGGCAGCAATAGGGAACGGTGCATTCTCATTCCATAGACGTGCGTCTTTATATTGACCATTGGCTATTGACCATTGACTATTAAGCTTCGCCACTCCGCAGCCAAAGCCTTTATAGATGCCCCAAGTGGTGAAATACAGAAACTCACTGCCGTCATCGTCACGGAACAGATGTGGGTCGAGTGTGATGACGTTGTGGATGTAACGGTCAGGCACCATCACGGCGTCTTCCTTACCTAATAGATTCTTCCAAGGACCGATGGGCGATGTGCTTTCACCAATGCTGACAACGCATGGTTCACAGTAATAGTAGCGGAAAGTGCCGTCAGGCTGCTGCACTACATCGGGAGCCCAAACCACTTCGGTCGTTGGCCAGTTCATGACGATGTTCTTCCAGTTGATAAAGTCGTTGCTCACCCACACTTGTGCAGGGCCGTATCCGTTACCCGTGCCATCAGTGGTGGCATAGAGGTAATAGGTATCGCCAAACTTGCGGATGGTAGGGTCGGCGAAATATCCCGGTATCACAGGATTTCCCGCCGATGGGGCGTTATACGCTTGTGCTATGGACTGGAGACAATGACCACAATTAATAAATAAGGTGGCAAGTGTCAGTAGCTTTCTGATGTTCATTTCCCCTGTTTTTTATTATCTGCTGCAAAGACAGTGCAAACCGAACGCAGAGTGCTAGCTCTATGCTGAGGTGCAGCCTGGCTTCGCAATTTTTTTGCAAAGATAAGAACTTTCCTTTAAACGAGATAAAAATATTGTCCAACTCTCTAACAAAATTGTCTAAAAACGTCTGTTTTATCATAGTCTGGACGATATTTGCATCATCTTGGACGATTGTGGCATCCCATTTCCTTAATTTTTTGTTATTTTGCAATCGAATTCAATAAAAATAGCAATTAACGTCAAATATAACCAAAACCAACGAAAGTA
>JAGAAJ010000034.1 GCA_017615355.1 Prevotella sp. | reverse complement strand
CTTCTCGTCAATGTCGAGGAAGTAGAGTCCTGAGGGCTGGGCATCTTCGGCCTTACGCACTCCCTTAGTGAAACACTCCGCAAGAGGCAGCCATACAGGCAATTCCTTCTTACGATCCAAATTTTTGTTCTGCTTCACGTCTGTGAGGATTTCCTCTACGTGATTCTCCGCCAGCAGTTGACGGTAAGCAGCCATGCTCGCCTGGCGAGGCTTGCCGCTAAATGATGATGCAACGCTTAACATAATGATTTTTACATTAGCGCTGCAAAGTTCACGAGGGAGATTGCACCTTAAAAGTGGGATATTATCCCAAAGAGTGCAACTACTTCTTGGGACGTGCTAAGTTGTTGTATTTCTGATAGATAGTATTAAATGTATTTTTTGTTTTTTCTGCTTCATTACTCATTCCTTCCTGAATATTCTTTCTGAAGGTACCCACATATCTGGGCTCAGTGAGCTTTTCGGCCAGATCGTTGTCGGAATGGGCACCAAAGACTGCACTTTTTTTCATTTCTCCCACCAGATGGCAGAAAAAACGTGCAGTAAAGAGATTGTTATGGGGACTCTTGCGCGTCACTTTCAGGTGGGCGAAGATCGTTTCGTTCTGAATCAGCTCCTGCCACATGGGTTCATAATGGGGAAACCAAGCCTCAGCCACCAGATTGTTGAGCTTGCGGGCAGCGGTCAAGACGGCCTCGCCAACACGCTGTAGTTCGTTGTTCACCAGCTGCTCTTCGCCGTATTTCGTCGTGGGATCCAGTTCGCGGGCAATCTCTGAGAGTGCAGCGAGATGGAAGATGAAACTGCGTAAGGCATCGTCGCTGAGATGTGCCTCAAGGAACTCCTCCTCGAAGGTCTCCCGATCAGTGGTCCACTTAGCAAACAAGCCCATGGGAACCTTACCCAGTTCTTCGCGCTCCTTGCTGCGTTCAGCCGTCATGATGTCGTTCCACGAACTGCTGTCGCTCACCACGCGGAGCGTATCGCGGCGATCCTTCCAGTAGTTCCACCACTCATTGCTCTCGCGCACACGCACCAGTACCTTATTAAATAGTTGGGCCATCGCCTTGCTGTTGGTTCGGCTCTGCTGAATCATCTTCACCATCAGGCCTGGCAACATCATGAGGACGACCAGCCATATCAGCATCATCTGCCGGCTTTCGTTCATCTTCGTGGCCAGTTCTTCCATCGCCTGACGCATGTCCTTCAGTTGGCCAGCGACCTCTTCGGGATTATCATCTTCTTGATTCATATTCTGAATGATCGAGGCCACCATCATCAGATCTTCAGGATTCAGATACTGTGCGCAGATGGCGAAGATATGCTGCATGGGCGACACTTTCTGCTCGATGGCCTGCTGCTTCTCCATAGGCAACGCCAGATGTTGTGCCAGCATCTGGGTCACGAGTTCGAAGAAGGATTCCTTTTGCTTGGAGGGCTGTCCATCTTGTAGCAGTCGCTCTGCCAGTTTCACCACCGACTGGCGTATGCTCGCGTTCGACACGCACTTAGCAATACGGTCGAAATACTCTGAAAACAGATAGGCACTGGGTATCTTGTTCAGCTCCATCAGCGCCATCACGCTGCTCTGCATACGCATCACGGCAGCATAGATCTCTGCCTCGACGCAGGTATCCATACCGGCCTCTATATCCTGTACCAGCGCCTCCAGGCGCTCCGTAGCCACTTCCCAATGACGGCACAACTGGGCAGTCAGCTGCTCAGCTCGCTCGTCGTCAACAATATGTTTGATCTCTTCTGTAGTCATATCTTTCTTATATCATATATTCAACAACGTTTCTACCTCACACCCTAGAAAATCTTCTATACTCACGCCGCCTGTTCCTACCACAAATGACCGTTTTGGCTTAAACGCCTCCACGAAGTCAGGAAGCCCGGCATTCATTCCCCTACGGCCGCTCTTCACCTCTATCGCTGTTATTTCGCCACCATTATCTATGATGAAATCCACCTCCTTGTCATTTTCATCCTTGTTCCTCGATGGCTCGCGCCAGTAGTATACTTTATAGTCCAGTTCGTCAGCCATGCTCAACAGGTGTGCACCGACAGCACTCTCCACCCATCGCCCCCAGGCTTTAGTGTCCGTCCTGTCTGTAACAAAATCGCGCCCCTTATAGGCTGTCAATAGTGCATTGTTATATACCTGATACTTGGGAATTGATCCGCGCTTCCTTGCCTCGTCCTTAGCATATTTCTGCAGAGCCGTCAACAGCGCGCACTCATCCAGAATCTCCAGATAGCCAGCCAGCGTCGTCACATTCCCAGCATCCTGCAGCTGTCCCATCAGCTTTGTCAGCGACAAGATTTCTGCCGAGTAGCTGCACCCCAGTTCAAACAGTTGTTTCATCAATGCTGGCTTGTAGATGTTCGATGTCATGATGACGTCCTTCTCAATGGCTGGAGCCACCAGCGAGTCCTTGATGTATTTCCGCCAGCGACGCTCGTCTTTTATCATGTGGGCAGGACCAGGATACCCCCCGAAATAGAGATATTCGTCGAGCGTCACTCCGAAAGCATCCCGCATCTCCTGCAGGTTCCAATGCGGCATTCTGATGAGCTCATAGCGTCCTGCCAGCGACTCCGTCAGGCCTTTCTTCAACAGCAATCGACTACTCCCCAGCAGCACCACCTTCAGGTTCAAACGGTTCCGTGTGTCAGTATCCCACTCCCGCTTCACCATCTCGCTCCAGTTCTCAATCTTCTGCACCTCGTCTATCACCAACAGATACTCCTCCAAACCACGAATCATCAT
>JAGAAJ010000033.1 GCA_017615355.1 Prevotella sp. | reverse complement strand
GTGATGTGCACAGGCGGCTGCGGTGCCGTCTACCTGACCACCTCGAATCCTGTCATCGCTACGGGCGACGGCATCGCTATGGTCTATCGTGCCAAGGGAACGGTACAGGATATGGAGTTCGTGCAGTTCCACCCTACCGTGCTGCACAATCCAAAGGAGACGCACCCTGCCTATCTCATCACGGAGGCGATGCGCGGCTACGGCGGCATCCTGAAGCTGCCCAACGGAGAGACGTTCATGGAGAAATACGACGAGCGCCTCTCGCTGGCTCCTCGCGACATCGTGGCACGTGCCATCGATAAGGAGATGAAGATTCACGGCATCGACCACGTATGCCTCGACGTCACCCACAAAGACCCAGCCGAGACACGCCACCATTTCCCCAACATCTATCAGAAGTGTCTCTCGATGGGTATCGACATCACCACCGACTACATCCCCGTGCGTCCTGCTGCCCACTATATGTGCGGCGGCATCAAGGTAGACCTCAACGGACAAACCAGCATCGAGCGTCTCTATGCCCTTGGCGAATGTTCCTGCACAGGTTTGCACGGCGGCAACCGTCTGGCCAGCAACTCGCTCATCGAGGCCGTCGTCTATGCCGACACCGCTGCGAAGGACTCGCTGAAGCACGTCGACCTCTACGACTTCAACGACCACGTACCTGAATGGAACGACGAGGGCACGATGACCAACGAGGAGAAGGTGCTCATCACCCAGAGCGTACGCGAGGTCAACCAGATCATGGCCAACTACGTGGGCATCGTGCGCAGCGACCTGCGCCTGCATCGCGCATGGGACCGTCTCGACATGCTCTATGAAGAGACGGAGCGCCTGTTTAAGCGTGTAAAAGCCAGCCGCGACATCTGCGAGCTGCGCAACATGATCAACGTGGGCTACCTCATCACCCGCTTCGCCTTAGAGCGCAAGGAGAGTCGCGGCCTACACTACACCATCGACTATCCCGTACACGCCTACGACAAATAATTTAACCCCCCAGGATTTGGGGGGTTAATTTTTTTCCTAATCAGTAGTCGACAAACGGGTTGGTAGTCATCTCGCGTGCTTCTCCATAGCCGTAGAATTCCAGTTGGGCTTCTTCAGAAGAGCCATTACCACGTTTTCTAGTGGCCTTGGGGAAGCATACGATGACTTTGATGGTGGCACCAGGCGACGATGGCTTCTTGAAGCAGACATATGCGCCTTGAGCGCTCCTCACGCTGTATTCCGTAGTGACCGTCACTTCTTCTCCTCGCTCATTCGTTTGCCTTTCATTGATTGTCAGGCCTGACGAAGAGAACGATGAGGGGTCGATTTCGCCAATCACACCATCGACGTGCAGCACAATGTGATCCAGCTCAGCACCCAGCAAGCCCTTGCCTTTGGCGCTAAACGACGATACACTCATGCCATTTCTGCTGGCAGAGGGAGAGTGCCACTCGAAACGTCCGTCGCTCCACACCTTCAGATGACCTTTGGGGAGACTGTTGAAACCCGAACGGTCCCCATCCCTATAGAATCCCATATCAGCAACTCGCGTGTCATTGTCGATGATGAGCCCCGATGCTGCGTCGCCCTCCTTGCTCCACGGGCTGTAATAGCAGGTGGTGTCGTTGGGATTGGGCTGATAGTACCAGCGGACGTAGCCTGTGACGTCTGGCTCTTCACCCACCTGACGGTTGGGATAGGTCAGCAGTCCCTTGGTGGGTTCTCGTTTGTCTGCAGGGAACACCACCTTCAGCGAATCAACAGGCTTACCCGTCTTATTGTCCTTCAGCACAAACTCCACACCCGTCACATATTCCTTCTTCATCAGAATTTCTCCAGGCCGCTCAGCCAATTCAAATTCGAATTGCCCATCAGCCGAGGGACTGATGCGCGGTTTCTCCGTAGGAGCGAAGTAGGCCACGGCATCGTAGTAGTCGTTGTCCTCGTTCAGAACGGCCTTGCTGCTGTCATAGAGACTACGCCCTGTAAGATAGCCCTTGAATTGGTCGGTGAAGAGAAGAGCAACATGTTCTGGCGAATGGTTACTGTTGCTGTCAGCCTCTAAGTAGTACGGAGTTCGTGCGAAAAGCGAGTCTTCTTTGAGGATGACGGCTTTGATGGCCTTCTCGCCGTCGCCTTTCAAGCCTGCTGAAGGAACCAGCAGGAGGTTATAGACGTCTTCCGGTCGCTTTGATTTGATCTTCAGAGTGCGGCAGGCATAGGCTCCTGCGTGCGACCAGCACGACAGCTCCTGGACACAGTTCTGCGGGTCAACCTCATACGGCTCACAAAGCTGTCCGCGATAGAAAGTCTTGAATGTGTCCCTGGTGACGAAGTAGTCTTGCCGCTTGACGATGTCCTTGAGATACTGCTTGACAAAGCCTTCATAGAATTGATAGAATTCTGCATCGCTATCAATCAGGAATCCTTGTCTGAGGGCTTCGGCGAGGTTCCATCCCGAGCCGTATTCCAGGATATAGTACAGCTTGTTGCTGGGCATCTTGTGACGTCGCAGGTAGTCGATGAAATCGCCCAGCATATAGCCCACTTCGCAGTTGGGGCCTCCAAAGTGCTCGCCCAGGAAAGCACATACATCCAACAGCTGATCCTTCGTGATCCTGGCCCTGATTGAAAGATTTTCAAGAGCCTCTTGGGCTGCACGGTCGGCTTCTGCCGTATAACTGGGATCCATAAACGGCTGATGGCTGTTTTCCTGCACCTTCAGTCTTGCCATCGCGACAAGGGTAGCCTTGATCAACTCTCCCAACTGGTCAAACTTGACAGACGAGGGAGTGACAGGTTCGCATAACGAGCCGAACAGCCACTCCTTTGGGGCACGGTCGACAAACTCCAGATTACGGTCTCCTTCCCTGGTGCGTGGGTCATAGGCTAGCTTTCCTTTTCTATAGAGCCAATCGGTAAAGTCGTGCTCCAGCACGGAGGCCGTCGATTCTGCCAGCCTCAAGTCGCGGAACAGGCTGTTCAGCACGTATGACCCTTGGATGTGGTGGAATATCTCATGGCATATACACAGCTGCAACCTGTCCTTTTCCGTTTCATCTATTCTGTTCAGTCGGCGCGATCTTCCGTTCTCTCTGATTACCGGTCCGTCGTTAACAACGTATTTGCCGGCATACAAAATGCCTATCCACGGATCCATATCCAAGTAATGGTTGTAAACGCCGAGTGCCTGTCCTTTGCCGTCGACGATATCTTTGTCTCCGAGATAAAGGCCGCACATACTGCCTGGCATCTTCAGCTGTTGTACATCTCTTAAATAGGTAATGGACGACTGCACCATCTGCTCAACGTCCAAGATGCTTTGTGGCATCTCTTCCCTGATGGTTTTCAGCAATTCTATCAGCTCATCGTCGTTGGCCAGTCTTTTGGTATAGATTTTGGAAAAAGAGAAGCGGGTCTCAGTATCGTGATAGATAGGGATGGGATTGTCGGCATTACGCAAAGTCCTCTCATAATCTCTTGCCTCATCTGCCTCGCGCTGTGCTTTCTTCTGGTGGTTGAGGATGCGCTTTTCAGCATCCTGTGCCATCTCCAGGAATTTCTGGGCTTCGGGGTGTTCTGTGTCTTCAGGACAGAATCCCATCCTGATGGTTCCATAATGTGGCACTTCGAAGTGGTCGTAGACGAATGGCTTGTTGCCGTAGCCAGTCCTGAGGGCAAGATAGCTGAACCCATGCGGGATACCCGAGGCGGCAATGACCAGTCCTATCGTCAAGGAAGCCGCTGTGCCTAGCTTAGCTGCCAATGCCGCCGCTACTGTAAAGCAGGTGATGGCCCAGAGGCAGTTGCGGTCGGTATCGAAGCTGAACTTACCGTCTTTCACACGACAGGCCCATTCCTGCAAATTGCCATAGTCGTCGACGCGGCATACGCGAAGGCCGGCCCATAGCTCTTCGGGAATCTCCAACTCTTCAAGGTCAAACTCCACATTGAAGGTGCCCGGGATGTGCTGCGTTGGTTCCAATCCTGCATCGAGACTGAAGGTGAAGAGGGGCACCTGATGTTCCAGCTGCTGCTCCACTTTCTTTCCGACCATTTTGTCCTCGTCTTCCGTAGCGAAGCGGAATTCCACCTCGGTAGGCTGCTCGAAGGCATTCTCACGTGCTGAGATGACGATGCCAGGAGCCACCTCCTTGCGGAAGGCAGGACTGTTGCCGCCCCATTCCAGCTCAGGGCCATCAGAGCCTGAAACGACCTCGGACGTTTCATCGTCCTCGTCATCGTCGTCCCAGTCATGGTGTTTCGACTTGGGAATCAGGACGATGGCCAGTACGACAAGTGCTGCGATGGGCAGCAGTAGGAACCAATAGTAGCTGTTTTTGGTTGAGGGTTTCTTGTTTTTGGGGTTCGCCATAGTCGGATGTTTTTAGTAATTAGTATCTGTGTTGGCTGCAAAGATACAACAAAGCTGTCATATCTCCAAATAATCTTCGGGGTATTTTGCTGCAATCGTTTGCATCGTGCTTTTGTTTTATTCTGCCTTTTTTTATGACCAGCGGGAGGAAAAAAGCCGTAACTTTGCGGTAGACTAAAAACTATGGAACCATGATGAAACTTCTTTTCAACCTTGAGTATCAGACCAATTTCGGCGAACAGCTGGTGTTGAACCTGCTTGACGGCACCTCGTCAAAGGCAGTTTGCACACAACCTATGCAAACGAACGACGGCTTGCATTGGTGGTGTGAGCTTCCGTCGAGTAACGTCTCTAAACTCTCAACAAATGTCTCTCAACACTCAACTCTTAACCCTCAACCCTTTCTGGACTATTACTATAGCGTTTGTCGCGGCGATGAGGAGGTGCGTCACGAATGGCTGATGGAGCCCCATCGCCTGGAGCTGGCTGCCGTCAAGGGCACCCGCTATGTGGTGTATGACCATTGGCTCGACATCCCTGAGGACGCCTACCTCTACTCCTCGGCCTTCACCGATTGTGTGATGCGTCGCGAGCGCCAGCTCAGCACGCCTGTAGAGTATCAGCGTACGGTACGCCTGAAGGTGCGCGCTCCGCAGCTGCGTCAGGGCGAGTGCCTGGCCATCGTTGGTGCTGCTGCCTACTTAGGCGGCTGGGATCCCGACTTGGCCCTGATGATGACCGAGCACGAGTGTCACGAGTGGGTGGTGAGCCTCAATGCCGACCGCCTGCCTGGAAGGTTTGAGTTTAAGTTCATCGCGGCCAATATGGCTGGCAGAAAGCCGCGAAAGAGCGCAGAGGATACTCAGGAGATACGTGTGGATCCTGACTTGACCGATGCCGACCGCTATTGGGAGACGGGCGACAACCGTTTCATCGAGCTGCCCAGCGTAGGTGTGCAGAAAGACGATGTCTTCGTCTACGAGCTGCCGCAGGCCTACTTCCCCTTCTATGCATGGAAGGGTGCTGGCACCGTCATCCCCGTCTTCTCACTTCGTTCAGAGGGTAGCTTCGGCGTGGGCGACTTCGGCGACCTGAAGCTGATGGTCGACTGGTGTGCAAAGACTGGTCAGCGCATCCTGCAGGTGCTGCCCATCAACGACACCAACACCACAGGCTCGTGGCAGGACAGCTACCCCTACAACAGCATCAGCATCTACGCCCTGCATCCGCAGTATATGGACTTCCGTCAGCTCCCCATATTAAAAGATGAGAAACGCCGAGCCCACTACGAGCAGCTGCGCCAGGAGCTGAATGCCCTGCCGCAGATTGACTACGAGCGTATGTTCGCCACGAAGATGGAATACCTGCGCGAGCTCTTTGCCCAGGAGGGTGCCAAGGTGCGTCGCTCCAAGGCCTACAAGGATTTCGTCGAGCAGAACAAGGAGTGGCTCGAGCCCTATGCCCAGTTCTGCGTCAACCGCGACAAAGGCGGCACGGAGACCTTCTGGCACTTCATCCAGTTCTTCCTCGACCAGCAGATGCGTAGCGCCCACGAGCATGCCCGCCAGCAGCGTGTCATCCTGAAGGGCGATATCCCCATCGGCGTCAATCGTGACGGAGCCGACGTGTTGGCCGAGCCACGCTACTTCAACCTCAACGGACAGGCAGGTGCGCCGCCTGATGCCTTCAGCGAGGACGGACAGAACTGGGGCTTCCCCACCTACAACTGGGACGAGATGATGAAGGACGGCTGCCAATGGTGGGTGCGCCGCTTCAGCAAGATGGCCCAGTATTTCGACGCCTACCGCATCGACCACGTCCTCGGATTCTTCCGCATCTGGGAGATTCCCATGCCTGAGAAGAGCGGTCTCTACGGCCAGTTCCAGCCCTCGCTGCCCATGACACGCGAGGAGATAGAGGCCTACGGCGTGCCCTTCCACGAGGAGTTCTTCCTCAAGGACCACAAGCGCCAGGAGAATGCCTGGCATCCCCGCATCAATGCCACGAAGCTGCCCGAGTTCCAGACCTTGTTCAACGACGACGAGCGCCAGCGCTTCTGGAACCTCTACAACGACTACTTCTATCGCCGCAATAATCATTTCTGGTATCAGGAGGCCATGAAGAAGCTGCCGCGTCTGACGCAGGCCACGCGGATGCTTTGCTGTGCCGAGGATCTGGGTATGGTGCCCGACTGCGTGCCCTGGGTGATGAACGAGTTGCGCATCCTCTCCCTCGAGATTCAGTCGATGCCCAAAGACCCTGCCGTAGAGTTCGGCCACCTGAGCCGCAATCCCTACCGCTCCGTCTGCACCATCTCGACACACGATATGGCCACCCTGCGCCAATGGTGGGACGAGGACTGGGAGCGCACGCAGAAATACTACAACACCATGCTCTACCGCTCAGATGCAGCACCCCATCCGCTGCCCGGCTGGCTGGCCAAGGACATCGTGAGCCGTCATCTCACCTCGCCCTCCATGCTCTGCCTCCTCTCCCTGCAGGACTGGCTCAGCATCGACGAGCAGCTGCGCCTGCCCGACCAGAACGCAGAAAGGATCAACATCCCTGCCAACCCGCGTCACTACTGGCGCTACCGCATGCACCTCACCATCGAGCAGCTCCTCGCCGCCGACGGCTTCAATGCCCAGCTGCAGGAGCTCATCACCAACAGCGGACGCAAATAGCCAGGGAAGGGTTCAGCGCCTGATGAAAGAATGAACAGAAGAGATTTCCAAGTGCGCAGACGGGCATTTCGCCTGTGGCAACGGCGTCCTCACGAGGTAGCGCCGATGGTGGAGCAGCAGCATCGCTGCTCCACTTGCGGTACGGAGTATGTGGGGAACTATTGTCCTCGCTGCGGACAGTCGTCAAAGATCGGGCGCTATTCATTCAAGAGGGCCTTCCTCCTGTTCCTCGACGTGTGGGGACTGGGCAACCGCGGCATGTTCCGCACCCTGCGCGACCTGCTGCTGCGTCCAGGATTCATGATCCGCGACTACCTCTCAGGCATGCAGATGGCCTACTTCCCACCCTTCAAGATGTTCTTCCTGCTCTCAACGCTCTCACTCGCCGTGCAGGGCGGACTCAACATCATGGGTAAGAACAGCTTCAAGAAAGAGGAAGTGGTGATGCAAGTCAACGAGTCGGGTAGCGCGACAACAGAAACCGTGGAGAATGTGACGGATGCAACCGTGAAGGCCACCAACATCATAAAGGAAGCTGCTGACTTCCTCACGTCCTTCCCTACGCTCTTCTCCCTGTTCAGCCTTGTCCTCCTGTCGGCGTTCCTCTATCCGTTCTTCCGCAAGTGTCCGGCCATCCCCGACCTGCGCTATTCCGAGCTGGTGGTGGCCACCGTCTACATGGCCAACATGTACTCCATCGTCAGCGTGGTGATGGACTTTTTCTGCATCGACAATTCGCTCCTCAGCTTATTGGTGCTGCTCCTCGCGCTACTGCCCCTGAAGCAGTTGTCAGGCTATAGCAAGCGGAAGACATTCCTCTACACCCTGACAGCCTCGCTGCTCATGACTCTCGCCATCGGTCTTCTCTTCGCCGCTGCCATCCTCATCGTCAGACTTTTTGTTTAGATTGGTGCCTCGCGTGATTTTTAGCTAATTTTCACATAATTAACCAATTAGTCTATTTGCAAAGTTAACGAATTAACGAATTACACTATTAACCTTGAGATTTTAACATTGTCAGCATAGCGGTAAACGTTAATTCGTTAATAGTGTATTCGTTAACTTTCGACTACCTTGAAGATGTAAAACCGCCGACTCAGGAGCCTCCGCAGCAAAATAAAGAGCCTCCTCAGCAGAATAAAGAGGCTCCTCAGAAAATTCCGGAGGCTCTGCAGGAAATTTTGGAGGCTCCGGAATGATAGGTTCGCATCCGTAAAGATTAGAATAAAGAAGGGCTATTTATCATCCTTGACGTTGTCGATCTGCTGGTTGATGCAGGTGCTGAAGGCCAGGGGGTTCTTGATGTAGTCGTAGCGGTTTTTCTCCTCGCCTGTCGACACCAGCACGCTGCCATAGCCGAAGAGACGGCCCATGAGCGACTGCTCAATGCTGATGCCCTCGCACTTGCGCAGCAGCAGCTCATGCGATGTGCGCTTGATGATGCCGCGCTTGAAGATGAGACGGCGGGTGGTGAGCACATACTGCTTGCCGCCATGAATGGACACGGCCCAAATGAAGGCAGCCAGCCACACGGCCAGCACGAGGATGAGACGCAGCAGGAAGCTCCAGCTGCTGATGAAGAAAATGCCGATAGCCAACACGGCAATGAAGCACGGCCAGAAATAGACGATGCCATGAAACTTGGCCTCGAACATCACTTTCTCGCCCTGCATGAGGTTTTTCTGTATGTATCCCATATTCAATAATGTGTAGTAAATGGTTTCTTTGGGTGCAAAGGTAATCATTATTTTTGATAATCTTGCAGGTGAGCCAAAAAATGTCTCACTTTTTGACAAGGATTCTTTGGCGGTATGCAGGAGATTTCTTATCTTTGCAACGAAAACCGTGTCCGGCGGTTTTCCCGCCGGAACGAAAACGAAAACCAGAACGAAAACGAAGACGAAGACGGAAACAAAGTAGAAAACCAAAACTATGACTGACATGAAGAGGATTGCCATCTTATTCTTGCTGACGACGCTGCTCTGTCTGGAGGCGTGGTCGCAGCAGCGCACCACGGTGAGCGGCACGGTGGTGAGCGCAACTACGGGACATGCATTGGCGGGTGTGAGCGTTAGCGGTGGCGGCCAGGCTGTGGTGACCAACGAGGACGGCTATTTCCTGCTGAAGGCCGACACGGAGCTGAATAGTATCGTGGTGTCGCATGTGGGCTACCGCTCTCTTAGGATTGAAGGCGACGAGCTGAAGGCGGAGGGCGGACTTCGCATTCGCCTACAGCCTACCACGATTCAGTTGGGCGAGGTGCTGGTGGTGGCTATGGACCCTCGTGACTTGGTGTATGAGGCCATCAGGAAGATTCCCAAGAACTATAGCAGCCGTCCTGAGCTCTTCCATTGCTTCTATCGTGAGACGGCGATGAAGCGGCAGCGCTATATCATGGTGGCCGAGGGCGTCGTCGACATGTATAAGACGCCGTACAGGCCTTCGTTTGGCCGTGACCGTGTGGCCATCCGCAAGGGACGCCGCCTGCTCAGCCCGAGGTCGGGCGACACGCTGAGCGTGAAAGTGACGGGCGGCCCTGTCACTCCCGTGCAGCTCGACATCGTGAAGAACCGTGACCTGCTGCTGAACGACGAGGATCTGGACAGCTATGATATGACGATGGAGACGCCCACCAGCATTGGCGACCGCAGCCAGTATGTGGTGAGCATCAGGCCGCGTTGCAAGAAACCCTACGCCCTGTACTATGGAAAGCTGTATATCGACCAGGAGACGCTGGCCTTCACCCGTGCTGAGCTCTCTCTCGACATGAGCGACCGCGAGAAGGCCACGTTGATGATGCTCGTCAAGAAACCTGCCGGCGTGCGCTTCAGACCTAAGGAGCTGTCGCTGCTGATTGACTACAGGCAGGAGGACGGCATCACTCACATCAGCTATGTGCGTACCACGTTCCGCTTCAACTGCGACTGGCGTCGACGCCTCTTTGCCACATCGTTTACCGCCTGCTGCGAGATGGCCGTCACCAGCCACGAGACGGAGCCGGCGCAGCCCATCAGCGGGCGCGAGTCATTCGACCAGCGCGATGCTTTCTTTGATCAAGTGGAGTTTTTCCGCGACTCTACCTTCTGGCAGGACTACAACATCATCGAGCCTACTATCTCGCTCGACCGTGCCATCGACCGTCTGCTGAAGTCTCGGTAGTCGTTTCTTATTGAAAGATGAAGGGCGGTTGGCACAATCAGGCTATTGTGCCACCGTCAGGCCGATGTCGGTAATGCCGGGCAGCGAGAATTTGCTCATGGCATGATGGATGCTGACGGTGAGCGTGTCGCTGCTGCCGAGCACAACGTCACCCATGGGCACGTCGTAAGAATAGATGGTACCGCCGCTACCCAGCATATCGCCTTCGGCATCGGTAAGGTCGATGGTTAGAGGAGAGGGGAGGGGGGAGAACTTTTCGTTTTGGTTTTCGTTTTCGTTGACCCTCACGTCAACATTGACGGTGAGCTGCTTGTAGGGATAGGCATTGGTGGCACGCAGGCCCAGAATGAGGTGATAGTTGGCGCTGTCGCGGACGGTGGTGGTGAAGGTGAGGGTGTCGTCGCGTCGCCAGCTCTCGCCGTCGATGTGCTCATAATGGCTGTAGATAGGCAAACGACTGCAAGCGGCAACAGCCAATGCCATTGCCGCTATGAGAAAGAGAGTCTTGCCGAGGCTGTTACTTCGGCTGCTCCTCCTTTTGGGGTTTCTCCTTGTGAGAGTCATCCTTTCTCTCTCCTTTGCTTTCCTCTTTCCTCTCTCCTCTCTCCTCTTCTGAGGAGTGAGACTTGTTCTTCTTCTTTTTCTTCTTCTTCGCCTTGTCGAAGCGGGTGATGCTGTCGCCTGCCAGCAGGTCGGCTGAGGGCTCCGGCTCCTTGCGCTGGTCATCAGGCTGCAGGTCGACGGGTTTCTCGCCGCGGCGGTTCATCTCGATGATCTCCTTCGCCCGCTCGGCGGTAATGGTCTCGAGGTTGGCGGCCAAACGCTTGTCGGTGCTGTAGGTGACAAGTCCGGCCAGGATGTCGCTCTTGAAATAGAAATAGTCGGCGTCCTGTGTCTGCAAGACGATCTCGCGGCTGGGCAGCTTGCGACCGTGCTCGATATAGTCGTCCACCTCGTAGTTGAGGCAGCATTTCAGCTTAGCGCACATGCCGGCCAGCTTCTGCGGGTTGAGCGAGATGTCCTGAAAACGGGCGGAACCCGTGCTGACCGAGACAAAGTTCTTCATCCACGTGGCACAGCAGAGCTCGCGTCCACAGGGACCTGTGCCGCCGATGCGGCCGGCCTCCTGGCGAGCACCAATCTGCTTCATCTCAATACGCACATGGAAGGCGGCAGCGAGGTCCTTGATGAGCTGGCGGAAGTCCACACGCTCGTCGGCGATATAGTAGAAGATGGCCTTCTGGCCGTCGCCCTGATACTCCACGTCGCCAATCTTCATCTGCAGCCCAAGACCCTTGGCAATCTCGCGGCTCTCGATCATCGTCTCGTGCTCGCGTGCCTTTGCCTCGTAGAATTTGTCCATGTCGCTCTGACGGGCCAGGCGGTAGACGCGCTTGATGTCGTCGGCGCTCTTCAGGTTGGCTTTCTTGATCTGCAGGTAGACAAGACGGCCCGTCAGCGTGACGACGCCGATGTCGTGGCCCGGGCTGGCCTCGACGGCCACGATGTCGCCCTTCTTCAGCGGCAGGTTGTTGATGTTGTGGTAATAGCCCTTGCGGGTGTGCTTGAACTGCACCTCGACGAGGTCGGTCGACTCGGCATTGCCTGGCACATCGGCCAGCCAGTCGTAGGTGTTGAGCTGGCGGTCCTGACGGCCTATGGCGGCGGCGCAGAGCCCGCGGTCACAACCCGTGCGTATGGGGTACTCTTTCTTCTTTTCCATATGTTGTTATTTTTGTATGAGCAATACTGTCATCTGCAAGGCCAGGTCGAAGAACACAATCTTGGCGTTGGCGTTCTGGCCGATGTCGCGTATGGCGAGGTTGATGAGGTCGTTGATGGCGAGGATGTTGCCCTCGTTGATGAAACGGGCGAAGTTGCGGGCGAAGTCCTCCTCCTGCTGTGTCATGTAGGAGAGGTCGGGCTGCTTGAAGTTGTACATGAAGCTCTCTCTCATCATGTGGAGGAAATAGCTGAGGAAGCGCTTCTGCTTCTCACGTCCGAAGGCGGCCATCGCATCGGCCCACGCCTTCATGCCCTTCACGTCGCGTTTGTAGGCCTGGCGCATCAGCAGGATGAAGAGGTCGAGGAACTGCTCGTTCTCCGTGCCGGCCTGCAGCTCCTGTAAGGCCCTGAGCCACGAGCCGCCAGCCAGTCGGGCGATGCGCTGAGCCTGCTCAGGGTCGATGCCGCGTCGTGCCACTAATTCCTGCTCAATGACGCTGACGGGCAATCGCTTCACGTCGATGCGCTGCACGCGGCTGCGGATGGTCTCCAGCAGCTTGTCGGGCTCTTCGCAAACCATGAGGAAGACCGTCTGGCTGGGTGGCTCCTCGATGAGTTTCAGCAGTTTGTTGGCACATTCCTGGTTCATGCGCTCGGGCAGCCAGATGATGCTGACCTTATAGCCGCCCTGGCTCGACTTTAGGCTGAGCTTGCGTACCAGGTCGTCGCTCTCGCCGGCCGTGATGATGGCCTGCTGGTTCTCGGCGCCGATAGCCGCCAGCCATTGGTCCATCGAGAAGTACGGCCCCTCGGTAGTGATGAGGCTATGCCATTCGCGGGCAAAGTCATCGCTGACGGGCTTGTGGTCGGCGCTCATCGACGGCAGCTTGATGGTGGGGTAGGTGAAGTGCAGGTCAGGATGGGCCAGGTTGCGAAGCATCGCGGGCTCTTCTTTCGTGGGTACGAGATTACCCTGAGACAGCAAGTGGCAGCCGAAGGCGGTGGCCAGCGCCAGCTTGCCGATGCCTGCAGGGCCGCACAGCATGATGGCATGCGGCAGACGGCTTTCGCTGACCATCTGCAGCAAGCGCTCCTTGCACTCGTCCTGTCCTATTACTTCATGAAAGGTCATTGCCTTTTGTCGTTTCTGTCGTTATGACGTTATTTCGTTATGACGTTATTTCGATTATTTTATCGGCCGATGTTTCCTGCTCCCTGAATCATCTCGCCCTGCGACTTCTGCTCGATAAAGTCGTTCTCCACGCTGGTGCGGCGTGCCTGCTGGAAGTTCTTCTTCGTGTTGCCGAAGGTGTAGGTGGCGACGAAGCTGATGCGATAGATGGGCACGCGGATGTTCATGTGATTGGTGAAGTCCTTGCCCTTGCTCATCGTCTCCATCTTTATGCAGCCGCCGTCGCTGAGGCCTGTCAGGCCCTGTACGCCCAGGGTCAGCTTGTCTTTGAAGAAGTCCTTCGTCAGCATACCTATGAGTAGGTTCATGCCGCTGCTCCATCCCTGCAGGGTGTAGGTCTTCGACTGGCTGATGAGGTAGGCGCCGAGCTTGATTTTCAGCGGCAAAGTCTGCTGCAAACCACCCATGAAGTTGGCCTGCCAGCCGTTGTTGCGGGCATCCAGCTCCTTCGAGCGGAGGTCTACGTAGCTCACGCCGCCGTTGACAAACAGGCGTGTGTTCTTGAACATCAGCCAGTTGATGTAGCCGCTGAGGGACGTCAGGTGGCGCTTGCCGATATTGCCGTAGGTGGTGTTGAGGTAGGTGCCGTCGTCGAAACTGTACTGCTCGATGCCGTTGTCGGTGAAGTTGTGGCTCAGGTTCAGGTTGATCATCAGCTTCTGGCTGAAGGCGTTGAAGACGAGTGCCACGTTGTGTGTCTTCTCCACGTCGAGGTCGCTGTTACCGTAGGTGAGCGCCGTCGGACTGCTGCGGTCGACGTAGGGATTCAGGTAGGTGATGCCAGGACGCGAGATGCGCATGTTGTATGTGAGTCCGATGTTACTGGTGGGAGCGAGCGTATAGCTGAGGCTGGCCGAAGGTACGAGTGTGCCGTAGTCCTTCTGGAAGTCCTGGCCGTTGCCCAGGTGGTACTCGATGTCCTGCCATGTGTGCTCATAGCGCAGACCGGCCTTGGCTCCAAACATGCCCCACTTGCCCTCGTACTCGGCATAGGCGGCTCCTATCTTATTACGATGCTCATAGTCCATGCTCATGTCGGCGTTGTAGACATCGGCCAAGTAGTATTTGGCATCGCTGGTGGCCTTGCGCAGCATCAGCTTGGCACCCACGTTGAGGGTGTTGTCTGTGCCGAAGGGCGTGGTGAAGTCGGTCTGCAGGGTGTGCTCGGTAGTCTTCTCGCGGTCGTCGGAGTAACGGTCGGTGATGTCGAAAGGCAGGCCTGGCACGGCATCGTAGTCATTGCGTGTCTCACTATGCGTGGGGTCGTAGGAGAGCTGGTAGATGACGGCCAGCCAGCTGGAGCGTTCCTTGTTGAAGAAGCGCTGATAGTCGAGACTGCCGCTGAAACTCGTGTTGTTGCTCTTCAAATAGAGGTCGTTGCCGTAGGTTGGCCCAAGGGCAGACCTAAAGGGTATAGCCAAATTTGTCTCCGTGCGGCCCGTGTTCTTCATCTCCATCTTGGTAATATCTGCAGAGAGGCTGACGGTACTCATCGAGTCCAGCTCGTAGCTCAATGCGAGGCTACCCATCGTGAAGGGAATCCTGGTCTTTGTACGGCTTTCAGAGGTTTGGTCGCACAGCAGTTGCTCCATGGTGCTGCTCACCTTCGTCGTTCCTGGGCTGGTCTTTCCCTGCGTGTAGTCGATGCTGTAGGTGAGGCGTCCCTGCTGTCCGCTAAGGAAGAGGGCACCTCCCCAGGCTGTGTTGCCAATCTCAGCACGCAGCGTACCGTTGTAGCCGTTCATATCGTCAGAGCCTACCACCTGCCTGTCGAGGATGATGTTCAACACGCCGCCAGCGCCCTCGGCATCGTACTTGGCACCAGGGTTGGTGATGACCTCAATGTTCTTTACAGCCGCCGCCGGCATACTCTTGAAGATCAGCGAGGGGTTGCTGCTGAACATGACATTGGGCTTGCCGTCGACATAGACCTTAAAGGACGACGAGCCGTTGACGGTAATGTTGTCCTGGCCGTCGACGGTCACCATCGGCACCTTCCTCAACATGTCGAGAACGGTAGATACCTTGGAGTCCTCGTCCTCGCTCACGTTGTAGGTCATCTTGTCGACCTCCATCTTCACTAACGGTTTCTGCGCAATCACCACGACACCCTCCAGCTCGTTGGCGTTCTCGGTCATGTAGAGCGTGCCCATGTCGACCTCGCCGCTGCCTGTCAGTTCGATGGTCTGCTTGATGTCGTTCTTGCCGAGGCTGCTGATGACGACGTCGTAGCTGCCCTTACCGTTGACCTCATGGCTGAAGATGCCCTCCACGTCGGTGAGGAACATCTCGGTTGCCTTGTCTGTTTTCCCTTGCTTGAACACCCTCACGGTGGCAAAGGGTTCGCCCACACCTTGCGTCTTGTCGATGACGACGCCCTTCACGGTGGTCTGGGCATTGGCGCTGATGCTGGCAAAGAGCGCAGCAAGCACCAGAAGTTTCCTGATTTTCATCTTTTTATTCCTTATTTAGTAATTGTATGGCTTTTTGAACGAGCTCGTTGTCCTCGTTCATGATGGCGTAATATTCGCTCATATCCCAGATGTCACGGGCGATGAGGGCCTTCAGCTGTAGCGTAAGCGTGGGCAGCGTCTTTTGCAGCTCATCGTCGTCCTTGGCCTTAATGCCCTGTTTCTCACCCTCGCTGATAATAGCGTCGATCAGCTGCTGCGGCACGGTGAAATGCTGCTGGAAGTCGCTGAACGAGGTGTATTTCCTTTGCAATTGTTTGCGATGGTCATCCACGTAATGCAGGTTCTGCTGGATGATGACACTCTTTGCCGAGAGTTCACGATGCAGGCGTGTGTAGTGGGCGGTGTCCTGTGCCACGAAATAGTCGGGCATGATGCCGCCGCCGCCATAGACAGTACGATGCAGGCGCAGCGTCTCGAAACGCAGCGAGTCGGCCACGTGTATGCTGTCCTCATTGGTCAGCTCGCCGCTCTTCAGGCGGTTCACGATGTCCTGGTCATAGCTTTTCTTGTCGCCTTTCTCGTATGGTTTCTGGATGCAACGTCCCGAAGGTGTGTAATAATGGGCTATGGTGAGGCGGATCATCGAACCGTCGGGCAGCTCGATGGGCCTTTGAACGAGACCCTTGCCAAAGGTGCGGCGTCCCACGACGATGCCACGGTCCTGATCTTGTATGGCGCCAGTAACAATCTCTGCAGCTGAGGCCGAGAACTGGTCGACGAGCACGATGACACGGTTTTCGCTGGCCTGCAACGGATTGTTGAAGGTGGAGGCAGACTGACGGAAAGCACCATTGCCACCAGCCTTATAGTCTCGGTGAGGAACGGAGCGCCCGTCGGTATAGACAATGAGGTCGCCGTGCTCCAGGAACTCGCCCGCCACGTCAACGGCAGCCTGCAGGTAGCCGCCGCCATTGCTCTGAAGGTCGAGGACGAGGTCTTTCATACCCTGTTGCTTCAGCTTTTCCAAGCTTTGGATGAACTCATCATACGTCGTTGCCGAGAAATTGCCGATGCGGATGTAGCCGATGCCTGGGCGTAGCATATACGTGGCGTCGATGGAGAAGACAGGGATTTTGTCGCGTATCACATCAAAGCGCAATGTGTCGCTGATACCGCGGCGTACTACCTTCAGGTGGGCTGTGGTGCCCTTAGGACCACGCAGACGTCGCATGATTTCCTCTTTCGACATCTTCACACCTGCAATGGCGGTGTCAGCCACAGCCACAATGCGGTCGCCTGCCACGATGCCCACTTTCTCCGAAGGGCCTTTCGAAACAGGCTGTATGACCAGCAGCGTGTCGTCGACCATGTTGAACTGCACGCCGATACCCTCGAAACTGCCGTTCAGCGGCTCGTTCATCTCCTTCGTCTCTTTGGGGTCGCTATAGGCAGAGTGTGGGTCAAGTTTCTCCAACATGCCGCGAATGGCATCCTCTACCAGTTTATCGGCGTTGACGGTGTCTACATAAAGTGCCTCAATGGCTGTGCGCGCCATATTCAACTTTCTCAGTCTCAGCATCTCACTCTCGCGCTGTGCGAAGACCGTTATGGTGAGCAACATGCTCATCGCTGCTGTCAATATGATGCTTTTTCTCATCTCTTTTTCAGTTTTCGAGCGCAAATTTACACTTTTTTCTGCAAACAACCATCGTTTCGCTATGATTATTGGCATTTTTTATAAAAAGAAGTGCCTTGCCTCTCACTTCCCCGTTCTTACGCTGTTACTGATAGCGCAGGCGACCGTGTAGGCGGTGGTCCATGCCGCCTGGAAGTTGAAGCCGCCTGTGACACCATCGATGTCGAGCACCTCGCCAGCGAAGAAGAGACCAGGATGTGTGCGGCTTTCCAAGGTGCTTGAATGAACGGCTGTGAGGGCCACGCCACCACAGGTGACGAACTCGTCACGATGAGGGGCACGCCCGTTGGTATGGTATTCGTCAGCGATGAGCACGTTGACCAGTCGGCGCTGTTCCTTTGCATTCAGGCTGTTCCACGGCGCATGGGCACGTTGTCCGATGGCTTTTTCGCAGAGGTAAGTCCATAAACGCTGCGGAAGTTGTAGTGGTGCTACACTTGTGATGAGCTTCTGCGCACATTGCTTTATCAGGGTTACAACGGCCTCTGTCGCCTCTGCCTCAGTAGCACTTGCCCAGTTTACCATCAGCGGCGACAGATAGTCGCACTCAGCCAGATGACGTGCCGCATAGCTCGAGAGTCGCAGGATGGCAGGGCCGCTCATACCCCAATGGGTCAACAGCAATGGTCCGCTGGCCCTGAGCTTTGTTCCTGGGATGAAGACTGTAGCATCAGGCACAACGGTACCTGTTAGCGCATTCAACTCGCTGTCGGCGATGCTCAGGGTGAAAAGTGAGGGTACTGGCTCAACGATGTCCTGCTCCAGCCATTGTAATCCTTCGGCTCGCGGCTGTCCGCCTGTAGTGACACAGATATAGTCGAAGTCCCTCAGTTCATCGAGCGAAGTGATACGGCAGCCTGTCTTTACAATGACGCCTAAGCGCTTTGTCTCTGCCAAAAAGAGGTTGATGATGGTATGGGCATCCTGAGATACGGGGAAGACGCAATGGTCGGCCTGCGCGGTCAGACGCACGCAGCGTAGCTCGAACCATTGCCAGGCATCCTGCGGACTGAATGTGCGGAACAGGCGTCCCATCAGTCGGTGACCACGTGGATAGACCTCCTTCAGGTCGCGGATATCCTCAAAAGTGTTTGTCACGTTGCAGCGTCCGCCACCACTTACCGCCACCTTGCGCAGCACCTTTTGGGCACTCTCTATGATGATCACGTCCATAGCGGGCATCATCTCCTTCAGGTTGATGGCAAGGAAGAAACCTGCCGCTCCTCCGCCGATAATTGCTGTTCTCATAGTGCTTCTATTGTTTGTACTACGCCTCGTGTCGCCAAGAAAGCAAGGAAAGCTAGCCAGAGTGCATCGTTGTGTAGCGTCGGTGACAGCCACAGCCATAATGCGAAAAATACCACAGCTGCCACGAAACATGCCATCAGCATCCCTTTGGCACGTGTCATGCCGATGAAGATGCCGTCCCATACGAAAGCCGCCATGCCTGCGAAAGGAATGCAGATTGCCCAGGGTAGATAATGGCTGGCTGTGGCGATGACCTCGCTATCGGTGGTGAGCAGGTGTAGCACGGTATTGCCTCCAATAGCATAGATGGCAGTAAAGAGTAGTGCCATCGCGAAGCCCCAAAGAAACAGATGGCGTACTGTCTGCTTGAGCATCGTCGTATCTTTTGCCCCCACGTAGCGTCCCGCCAGGGCCTCGCCTGCGTTGGCAAAGCCGTCGGTCATATAGCTGTAGAAGGTGAAGAATTGCATCAGTAGTGTGTTAGCCGCCAGTATCAATGCACCCTGTGCTGAGCCAGCCGACGTGAAATACATGTTCACGCTGACCAGACAGACCGTACGGAGGAAAAGGAAGAAGGCGCCGCTGTTTTTATCGGTTTCACTAGTCTCTCCAATCTCACTGTTAATACTAGTTTCACTAGTTGTACTAGTCTTCTTGGCTTCATTAGTCCGGAGCCTTTCTGCCAAGGCTGCTGCTGTAAAGAATCCCACCCATTGTGCCACTAATGTGCCGATGGCCACGCCTACGATGCCCAAGTCAAAGACAAGAACCAATAACAGCGATGTGGCGATGTTCACCACGTTTTGTCCGATGGCGATAATCATCGGCAGGCGTGTGTTCTGCATACCGACGAGCCAACCTGTCACCACATAGAGACCCAGTACGGCCGGTGCACCCCAGATGCAAATGTAATAATACGGTGTGCAGAGTGTGGCGACATCGCCTTCAGCCTGCAGCAGCCAGAATGTGAGCAGACGCAATGGCTTCTGAAGTACGATGATAGCTCCGCCATAGCAGAGTGCCATTGTCAGGTGACGGCGTCGCACCCGTCGTGTGATGTCCCATCGTCCTGCGCCGTAGGCCTGTGCCGTCAGTCCGCTGGTGCTCATCCGCAGAAAGACGAACAGCCAGTACATGACGTTGAAGATCATCGAGCCGACAGCAATAGCACCTATATGTCTGGCGCCACCTACGTGCCCCATAATGACAACGTCGCATAGCCCTAACAGCGGCACCGTGATGTTCGACACGATGCTGGGTAGCGCCAGGCGCAGAATGTTATGGTCGATCTCCTTCACCTAAATACTCGCCTCTCATCCCTCAATTCTTACCTCTCATTACTCCTGCGCGTGCTTTGACGCTGTTGCTCACCTGTGGGCCGTTGTCTTCCCATACGTTGTTGGGGCCGACGGCATTTTTCAGGTATTTCTCGCTGGGTGTCCAGTTATGGCGCAAGGTAATGCCGCTACTGCCCTCGTCGGTATAGAGATAGAACCAATGCTCAGGGTCGTGCACATAAGAAGGGCCGTAGATGCTGTCCACGACGTTTTCCTCGATGATGGTGTTGGGCTGTGCGCCCAGCGTGTAGATGCCGGCGGTGTCGTACATGTGGCGGGCGTAGTGGTGGATGTAGTTGGCACGAACCACGTTGTCGGCCATGGCACAAGGCTGGCGGTTCCATCCCCAGCCAAGGCTGATGCCAGTATAGGAGACGTTGCTGATTTCGTTGTGTTCAATGCGGATGCCACGTACAAACCCAGCGCCTATGCCGAGGCAGCCCCAGTCCTCGTTGGCGGCATCGTCGATGCGGTTGTTGATGATGGTCAGGTTGGTGCAAATCTCGCGTTGGTCGGAGGGGTTATACGGCAGATGCGCTTCGTGACCCTCTGGTCCGAAACTGCCTGCTAGGATGGCTGTGCCGCCTATATCGTTGAAAGTACAGCGGTCGACGGTTCCTCCGTTGATATAGCGGTGGTAGTCGAGGGCGGTGGAGGCGGTATGACGGAAGGTGCAGCCTGAGAGGGAAAAACTCTCGGCGCAGTTGATGGCGACAGCTGCGGCGGGGCGACCTACCCAGCCTTGGTTGTCGAGCTTGTGGTCACCATTGGGACGGCTGATTTGCGGACGAATCTTGTATGCCTCAATCATAAACATGCCGGCCTGTAGCGGTGCGTGGCCTTTGATGCTGGGCCTGAGCCACGTGCTATGCTCGAAGGTGATTCCTTCGATGGTGATATCTTTTACGGGCTCGTCGGGCGTGCCCTCAGCCATCAATAATGTTTCCAATGCAGGTGCTACGACCTCAGCCGTCTGCATATTTTCATCGGGTAGCGGCAGGTAATAAAGCTTCCGATTTGGCATGTCCAGCCACCACTCACCTGGCTCATCCAATAGCTCGCTAGCATCCGTCAGATAGAAAGCGGAGTTTTGCTTACCATCTTCTGTAACCATTGGCGACGGCCACGGGTGCATGAAGTGGATATGACTCTCAGGCTGATGGAACGTCAGAGCAACAGAATCGCCCTGCTCACGCATATCCTTGATGCGTAGGTTGGCTATGCACCACATCTCGTGAAGGACCATCTCGAGTGTGTTGAGTGTTGAATGTTGAGTGTTGAGTGACTTTTCCTTGGGCAAATGTCTCTTAACACTTAACCCTAAACACTCAACACTCTTACGGGGCACATAGATAATCTCGTGCTGCTTGTCTACACCGAGGATGCGATGCATCTGCTCAAAGTCGCTGACGTCGCGGGCACGGACGGCTTTTCGACCGTTCACCCACAGCTGGCGGAACTCCAGCGGACGCCCGTTCCACAAAGGAACGTCAGCCACCCAGAGGTTGCCTTGTTTGCTCCAGTCGTTGATGACCACACCGCCACTCAGTCGCACGTCGCCTTCAGCAATAATGTGCGTGCCGCTGTCTTCGGGGCGTAGAATGACGGGCTGTGACAATCGGTAGGTGCCTGGCCGCAGTTTCAGGACGGGGGAACCATCCTGCTCACGACCTTGCAGACGGGCGAGGCGTGCCTGCTGCAAAGCCTGCTCGATAGTATACTCGCCGGGCTCAACTGTCACCGTGAATGTGTTGCTCTGTGCAGTGGCCCATAGTGGGAAGAGTGTAAGGAAAATGGTAATGAGTCTGAACATGTTCGATAGATGATTACCAGTTATCGGTGCGGAAAGAACTCACGGGCAGACCGTCGTGCATCAAGTCGCCGACGACCCAGTCCTTGAAGGCGTAACGTACGGCAACGGGTGCTTTGACCTCGTTGCAGATGACATAGACGCGATTGCGATTGGTCCATACCTTTGTCGCAGGATGGAATACCTTATCGTCGCCTGCTACCTCGAAATTCTGAGAGGTGCCATCGTGTTCGAAGTAAACCCATTCCTTACTCCGATCAAAACTGACAACTGCCGTATCGTTTTTAAACTCTACATCTTTATATGTCGCGAAGTCGGGCAGCCCTTTAACTTCATAGGTATTAGCAAGGGCGAGGATGGCGAGACGTTCTCCAGCGAGACGCTTCTTCCGAGGATGGATAACATCCTTGATACCTGTATCCAACAACACAGCCATACGACAGTTGTCGACCATTGTTTCTACCTTTGACTGTTGTTCACGAAGCAGGGCACTATTGTAGAGGGCCCAGTCGGTGACGCTATAGTCGAAAGGAGCAATCTGACAATAGTAGAAAGGGAAATCGCCTTGTTGCCATTCTGACCGCCAGCCCTGAATCATTCGGGAGAGTAGGGGAGCATAGAAATCATAGCGGGGCACATTGTCCTCGCCCTGATACCAGATAGCACCTCGGATGCCGTAGCCGATAAGGGGCTTGAGTTGTCCGTTGTAGAGGGCTGTCGGACAACGTTGCAGGAGTTTCTTCACATCCTCCTCAGTAATGGTCTGCTGTACCTTGGGGAAGGCCTTCAGCCAGTCGGCATTCATCCACGCTTCGCAGGCTGAACCGCCAAAAGCCGTACAAATCAACCCTACAGGAACGCCGAGGGCTTTTCTCAGGGCCTTGCCGAAGAAATAGGCAGTAGCCGAGAACTCGCGAACACTTGCTATATCTGCTTCTTGCCAAGAGCCGGCAAGGTCTTGCTGGGGCTCTAATGATGCTAATCGCTTGGCATAGAACAATCGCAACTCATTGTCTTTGCAGGAGAACAATTCTTCGGTCGCGCTCTCCACAGGCTGTGCCTTATAGCCCTTCATCAGCATCTCCATATTCGACTGCCCAGAGCATATCCACACTTCGCCAATCATCACATTGTGCAAAGTGCAGTCGTAGGCCATTCCTGATGAGGCAGCAGATGACTTGCTGATAGTAGCCAGGGCGAATGTGATGTCGTAAGGCCCGCCAGCTTCAGGGGTTTTTACCTTCACTAGAAAATCGCCGTTATTGTCGACCTTTGCTGAATACGACTTCTTGTCCCACGAGGTGATAACAACCACAGACTTACCAACGTCCGCTTTTCCCCAAATGTTACACTCCGACTGCTGCTGCAGCACCATGTTGTCGCTAAAAAAATGAGGCAGCGTGACTTTTGATTGTGCGGCTGTGATGAAGCCACAGATGGTGCAGATGACACAGATAAACTTCTTCATATTTGATTCGTGTACTTTGCTTAATACGTGGTTGTAAAAATGACAGGTTGCTCGAGAAGTCCTGCTGGCAATAAACCGTCACCCTTGGTACGATGTTTGGCATTTGTCCAGATTCCATCGAAAGGTGCTTTCCCTTGGTCTGCTCCACGTATGGCATTGTGCCAGGTGTTGACAACCTCTATCTCGATCATATTCTTGCCTTTCTTCAAGGCTCCTGTGATCTCCACTTCATAAGGTCCTGTCCAGGCAATGCCATAGTCCTTGCCATTAATCCAGACATGGGCGATATCTTTCACATTGGGGAAAGAGAGCCAAGCACTGCCTTGCGGAACTTCGTCCTTCTTCAGCTTCAGCGTCGTTGTATAGCGTGCATGTCCGCTGAAATATCGAATTCTATCGTTAGCATGCTGACTCCAGTCGAAGAGCTCCTGGCTCTTTAATGTCAAACCAGTCTCTCGGAAGGAAATATCCCAAAGCAGATATTTTGTTTCCATTTGGGAATTATTCGTTACAAAGGGGGCTTCTTCCTGTGAGGTGAGAACACTATCTGAAAAGATAAAGAACCCGGAACTGCTTGCTGAGGGGAAACCGCACTCTACGACAGTATGCCCGTTCCGCTCCCAGTAATTGGGACAGCTGTATTGGTCTGTAACGGCATCATAGAATGCTACCTGCTTACCGCTGACATTGAACGCCATCAATACAGGTTCTTCCTTATACGTCTGGTTAGCGATGAAATAAATGTCCGTATTGCCATCACGTCGATGGGTGTATGCGATGCCTTCACCATAGCTCATCTTCACATCACGGGGTACGCCTGGAATAGAATCTTGCGTGAAGGGCTTGTCAATGATGACAACGCCCTGCTGGCGAAGCGCTTCAATACGGGTGCGGACTTCGTCGGAGACAAGACAGCCCTCAGGGATGACAAGCACCTTGTAATTAAATGGCATGTTAAGCAGGGCGTCTTTGTTCATCGAATCGTATTGATAGCCGTGCAGCGGATTGATCCAGTCCTTCAGATCGAGGATGCCGGCGGAATGGTTCACACCTACAGGCGATTCCTCCATCGGCTGCCCGACATTAGCCAATCTCTTCTGTTCTGAAGCCACACGCTCTGCTCCAAATAGTCCTGGTAACATGGATACAATACGGTCAGGCGTGAGGGCTCGTCTTGGCATTTCCTCCCCAGTATAGACAGCAATATCTATCACAGGTTTGCCTCTTTGCAGGAGCTTCTGACAGCGTGTGACATAGTCCACTAACCCTTTGGCCTCAGGGAACCACGTCTGGTCACGTTGGAAGAAAAGACCGATTCCATCGAGTGTCATTCCTGGTTTCCTGTCGAGCCAGGGGTTATGAGCGGTGACGTGGAAGAACAGACGATTCATGCCCAAGGCGAAGTTACGATCCAGCAATGACTTGATGCTGGCAGGCGTCTCGTCCCATACACCTCTTACCTCCGTGAAACCTTCAGCCTGGATGATGTTCTTGCCATAGATATGTCCGCCGCTGATGGCATCCAACATGTCATTGGGTTTGTCGTGAGTGGGAGAGTTGAGCCAATATTCGCCCATGGGGATATCGGCATAGCGATAGTGGCTCATGCCGTCACTCATCATCGTCGGGGCAACACATTCTGCAGAAAGCTGCATACCATAGGCATGGGCACAGTCGCTAACAGTCTTAAAAAACACTTCATTCTTCAGTTCATCAATGGTCTGCCGTACGTCTCTGAGCACCTGTTCACTCTTGGCGGCACTCTCAAGAGGAATGCCCACCATAGCAGGCAGCCAAGGTATAAGATCATAGCCACGACGATGCAGGAATTCTTTAGCGAAGTTGTCGCTCCAGTTCTGCGAACCGCACTCCCAAGAGTCGACATGCATATATTTTACGACATTGCTATGTGGACGCTCCATAAACTTCCCAAACCATTGGCTCACTTGTTTCCTGACAACAGCCTCTGAGAATTTGTCGCACTCCAAACCCTTGCCGCCACCAGCGGTAGCGTTGGTATAGCCTGTGGAGGTATGGCCAATACGAACAACGAGCCAATTGCCCTTAGGAAGCGGCTCTGCCAATCGTCCATCTTTAAGCTCTATGCGACGAATGTCCTTCAGTTTGACACAGTCTTCATCAGGGATTTCTTTAGTGGTCTCTGGAGCGAGACGCCAAAGAAGACCACTCTTGCCTTCCCATTGATTGATGCGCAGCTGGTCGCTCATACGGATGTCCTTCAGTTTCAGCACGGGCTTCCATTTGGCGGCATCCAGGTCCTCGGAACCTGGCTCAGTGCCTTCTGGCGTCCACTCAAAACGGAAATAGCGACCAGAGGTTTTGGGAATGGCGTAGGTGAAACCGTAGCCCTGATCCTGCCAACCCTGACGAGCCGGCTCAAACTGTTTCACGAGTGTGAACTTCTCACCATCGTTGCTCACCAGCATCTTGAGACGCTGTGACTGGATGTTATTCCCAGAGGGGATGATCTCGACGCTACGGAAGGTAACTGTCTCAGGGTATTTGTACTGAATCCAACCAGGCTCTGAAGCACGGTAGGTGCCTTTCTCATCACGGGTTATGGAAGATGAGAATGTGATGACAGGTGTAGCCGGTTTTACGCACAGTTCACCGTGCTCTGAGGGTATGGCGAAACAGGCAATGTCCTCATAGTAGCCTTCGTAACTAGTTGGTTGAATGAGACTATCGCATTTGCCAGTACCTCCCGTAATGAGGGTCTGCGTCGATACAATTTTCTGCATCGATTCTGCGGGCGTTATCCAAGGACCACCAGCGAGGGCGAAGCCATCACAGATGTGAATGCCCATGCCGAGTCCCAAAGAGTCAGACTGTTGCATAGCATAGTCCACCATCTCCCAGAATTTCGGACTTAGCTGCTGAACATCACCTTGATAATCAGGCTTTTCTTCCCATCCTCGAATGGGCATGAGGTAGCAGCCACCGAGGCCTACATCTTTCATAGCCTGTAGATCGGCCTTGATGCCCGCCTCGCTGACGGCCCCGTACATCCAGTACCAGAATGTCCAAGGATTATGCGTGTCAGCAGCGTTGATGCTAAATGACAAATGACAAATGATAAATGACAGGAGGAGTCGTTTCATATTATTCGAACCAGAGTCTTGCTGAGAGAGCTTCGAGGCCTTTTGCCCAATGGGGCTGGGCGCTGGGGCCATTGAGGTCGGTGGTGTTTACCTTATTGCGCACGGCTGGGATGATGTTGAACAGTGCGATGCCCGTTTCAGGGAGTGTATAGAGGATATGGTCGCGCCCGTCGCGAGGGGTGAAGACCCCGATGTACGTTGGCTCTTGGAGACTGTGGGCTGGTGAGATGCCGATGGCACCCTCGCTGGTCTGCAGCTGCATCCATTGCACGCCGGCGAAATAGCCCTTGAACTCAGGATACTGCCAGCTCTCGCCAGGGATGGGGTCGTTGTAGTCGGTCTGCCAGTAGCCATATTGCGGTCCGTCGAGGCGGTTTTGCCATACGCGGTAAGGGCCACGGCCCACCCAGCGCTTGCTCTTAACGAGAGCTTCGGGGTAGTCGAAGCAGATGCCCATGAGGTCTACCACGCCGTTGAACGTGGCCTTGGCCGAGAGTAATACGCTGCTGTCGTCGAAGAACCACCAGTCGACCTTCTGCAGACTGCCATGACGATAATTGGCAGTGAGATGGCCATTGTCGGACAATTCGAAACCGGCAAATTCGCCTTGGTCGGCATATTCTGTGTATTGCGTCTTCTTTTGGAAGGCCTCTTTGTCGTCATGATTATAAAAACCGTCGTCGCTGCGGTCGGCGCGCTTGGCAGCGATGAAGCGAGGGCCGTTGCTGAGGCTGTAAGTGTGGTTGGCGGTCTTCACTCCCATAAGACGCCCGTCTTTTTTTGAGAAGGTGTAGCTGGTTGGTCCTACCGTCACTTTGAGCTCGTTGTCGGTCTCAGTCTTTGTTTGAGACTTCACACCTAATAACCAGTCAGTAGGAAACTGTTGATTCTTCAGGAATCGCCACGTCATCACCTCTTGGGCGTGTGGGTCGATGGCGGTGAGCTCGAGCATGGCCCCGTTGCCTTTCGGCAAGGGAAGCGTGATGCTTTCTCCGGGTGCTGCCGACGGTAGTGTGATTGTGCCCTCACTGACTACCTTTTCAGCTGTCCCGCCATAGAATGGCAGGTCTATCCACCGATAGCGAAGCGAACAGTCTTTAAGGTTGGTAAAGTCGTATGCGTTTTTAATGACGAGCTCTTTGCCGAGCAATAAGTGCTGGGAGCTGAAAGCTGAGTATTCCGAGGTGGAAGCTGTGATTTGGATGGGACTCCACACTTCGCGGATGGTATAGTACGAGCCTTCCTTCTCCATGTGAGGGCCGAAGATACCGTCAGATCCGAAGTTGCCAACGGGGTCAAGAATGCCGTTCTTGTCTGTACGGACAACGGCTTGATCCATCAGGTCCCAGAGGAATCCACCGGCACAGCGGGGATTAGACATCATTAGTTGCCAGTAATCCTTCAGACCTGCACCGTGACCACCGTCATAGAGACCGTGCAGGAACTCGGTGGGCATGAATATCTCTTTTTGGCGCATATACTCCGCTGTCTCGCCCCACGAACGGTAGTGTTTCGTCTCAAAGCCGTTGCGATTGGCCCACGGGTAGAGGACGACACGCTGCTGAGGGTCGAGCGTCGTGAATACCGACTCCAGCTCATAGTTAAAGCCGCCCTCATTGCCGTTGCTCCAGAAGATGATGCTGGGGTGGTTGACATCGCGAGTCACCATATCCTCAGCAATCTGTGAGCCCACGATGGTTTCGTGTGCCCAGTGCCAGCCAGGCAGCTCGCACTCTACATAGAGGCCGAGCGAGTCGCAAGCATCGAGGAATTCAGGGTCAGCGGGATAATGACTGAGTCGCACGGCGTTCATGTTCATCGACTTGATGAGCAATACATCCTCAATATTCTTCGTCTTGGAGATTGTGCGGCCACTCTCAGGGCGGAAACTGTGGCGGTTGACGCCCTTCATGATAACTTTTTGGCCGTTGATGAAGACACCGTCACCGTCATCACCGTTATAGGAGTGGCGATATTCAATGGTGCGGAAGCCGAAGCGTTGGCGCTCCACATGGAGGGTCTTGCCCTGTGCGTCCTTCAGCGTGAAGACGGCGGTGTAGAGATTCGGCGTCTCAGCCGTCCACAGCTTGGGGCTGTTGACGGTGAAATCAATATGGGCTTGGTCACTGGCTATAGTCATAGCGGGACTGGTGGCTTCCTTCTTCCCTTTGGTGTCGATGATATCGACACATACTGAACAGCCTGGCAGGGCACGGTTGAGGAAAACGTCGGCTTGGAAACGGCCGTCGGCTTTTGCGTCAATCGCCACGCGACTGATGTTCTGCATGGGCTTTGCCACAATAAAAACAGGACGCCAGATGCCGCCGAAGTTCCAGTAGTCGGCGCGGCGCTCAGCAAGGTTCACCTGTGCGTTTGCGCTCTCCTTCGAGACTTCCACCTCCAAGCGGTTTTTTTTCTTCGGCCCGAAGAACACACGATCGCTCACGTCGATGGTGTGCCGCGTAAAGCCGCCTTGATAAAGGCCTGCGCCAGCCTTGCGTCCGTTGATGGTGACGTTGGCATCGGTGAAGACAGCCTCGAAGACCAGCTGTATCTGGAAGCCTTGCCACTCCTGCGGCAGCGAGAACTCGGTCTTATAAAGGCCTTTCTCGTCGGCGATGCCTTCAGGTGTGGCCTTGCCATAAAATCGCATACCGTATTGGTAGGTGCCGAACCCCTGTAGCTCCCAACACGAGGGAACACCAATCTTCGTCCATTGGCCGCTGTTACGCCCATCGGTGCATTTGAAGTCCCACTCCACCATATCGTCGCAGCCCGTGCCGCTGAGGTAGAGACGCTCAGTCTCCTGCGCAGCTGTGCTGCTAAAGATACAGGAAAAAAGAATAAAGAATAAACTCAGGCGACGCATATTATTGATTCGTGTAATTCGTATTATTCGTTGTCAGAAAAATTATCAATTATTTCGTCAGGATTCTAATACGTAACTGATGCTGCTTCGTTTTGTCGATACTGTATTTCTTCAGTACACCAGGCCCGCAGCTACTGTTGCCCAAACCCATAACCGCGCAGTCGATGCTGAGGTAGGTCTTTCCCTGATCCTCCAGTTCGTAGTCGTGGGTCTTGCTTGCGATGTACTGTGCGGAGTAGGGGAGGGCAGAGAAGGAGAAAGGCTCGTCGACGGCCTCGATGCGGAGGGTCTTGCCTCGCTTTGTCTTCAGCTCAACCATTGTGCAGTCCTCGTGATTGCCAGAGTCCTGTGGGCGGGGATAGTGGACGTACTGTTTGCTGACGTTGCTCTTCCACAGGCCAACAGTACAGGAGGTCTTCCGATCGGGATAGTTGTCCCAAGGGCCACGTCCGTACCATGTCAGCTGCTCGTACGCTCTCGGCAGCTCAATAACAATACCGATTCGAGGCAACTCGGGCAGACCGTCAGGAATGGTGAAAGTAAAGGTGAACTCGTTGCCGTCCTGCTCTGTCGTCATCGGGATGGTCAGTGTGTCGAGGCCGCAGCGTTGCCAGTCTTTTGCCAGCCAGTTGCCGAAGCTCTTGTCGTTGTCGGTCGGAGCGCGATAAACCTGTGGCTTGATGTAAGATGTAAGATTTCTGATGTCTGATGTGAGCGCTTTTGTTTTTGAGAGTTTAGGCTTAGCAGCTGAGGTCTCAAGGTACAGTTTTGCAATCTCCTGTTCGCTCATCCCGCCGTAGACGGCCTGTACCTCGTAGTATTTTGGGGTGAGCGTGCGGTCGCTCATCACAATGCCATTCAGGCAGAAGGCTTTCAGGTTGGGCTTGTCGCCGAAGTCACCGCCATAGAGCACCTTTCCGTCCTTGATAATGCCCTGGTCGGCCCAGTCCCAGATGAAACCGCCGAGCATTCGGGGATGACTGTTGATTTCGTCCCAATACTCTTTGAAGTTGCCGAGGGCATTGCCCATCGCATGGGCGTACTCGCTGGTGAGCACGGGCCGCGGACCACCGTCGGAACCCACCCATGTGCAACGGTCACCCTCGCGTTGGGCTATCCAGAGCAACCGTTCCCAACGGGCATTCTCGGCACGCTCCTGATCGCTACCCTCAGGGATGCCGGGATTCAGATACTCCTGCATCACGCGGGGATAGAAGCGCGAGATGACATCGACTGTGGAAGGATCTTGCGCTCCTTCGTAATGGACGGGTCGTGTGGGGTCGAACTCATGGAGCCAGGCTGACATCGCAGCGTGGTTGGGGCCGTAGCCACTCTCGTTGCCGAGGCTCCAGAAAATCACGCTCGGATGGTTCTTGTCGCGCTCAGCCATACGGATGCAACGGTCCATGAAGGCTTCGGCCCAGTCGGATGTCGAAGCCAGCGTGCCGCGCAGACCGTGGGTCTCGCAGTCGGCCTCGTCCATGACGTACATACCGATGGAATCGCATAATTCGTACCAACGGGGACAGTTGGGGTAGTGTGACAAGCGCACGGCATTGATATTGGCAGCTTTCATCAGCTGCAGGTCTTTCTTCATCAACTCCTCAGTCATTACGCGGCCTCGATAAGGGTCGTGTTCGTGGCGGTTGACACCATGAATTTTGATGGGCTGCCAGTTAATCGTCAGACGACCCTCTTCGATACGAATATAACGAAAGCCTACCTGCAGGGTGACACTCTCGACGCTCTTGTTGTCGTGATTTTTGAGTTGCAATTGGAGGGTATAGAGGTAGGGGCTATCGGCGCTCCACAAATGGGGATTGTCGACATGAATCTCCATGCGGTTGAATTTGCGATAGCCGCGCTGGGGATACCACACATTCATACGGGCGGCCTTGTGCTCCAGGTCGAGGACCTCGGAAGCTGCGACAGTGTTATGGCCTACTTGACTACCATTGCTGTCGAAGAGGGTGGCTACAAGGTTGTATCCCTCGCCCGTTTCTCCCTGATAGACGGAGAACTGAGGGTTGATCATCAGGCTCCACCCCTGTCCTTGATGGAAAGGAATGGTTCGCACAGCTACATCACGCAATCGAACGTCGGGTGTATGATAGAGCAGCACATCGCGATGGATGCCGCCAAATCGCCAAAAATCCTGGTCTTCGAGATAGGAGCCGTCGGAGTATTTGTAAACTTCAACCGCAACCAAGTTCTCACCTTTCTTTATATAGGGTGTGATGTTGAATTCTGCCGGTTCCATCGAGCCTTGCGAATAGCCGACACGTTGGCCGTTCACCCACACGTAGAAGGCCGACATGACGCCCTCGAAGCGGAGAAAAGTCTGCCCGTCGTGCCAATCGACAGGCAACGTGAAGGTACGACGGTATTGGCCTGTGGGATTACGCTCCTCATAAGTGGTCCACTCTCTATTCGGCTCGTCCATGACGTAGGGTGGGTTGATTTTGAACGGATAGCCGGCTGAGACATAGATAGGAGTACCGTAGCCATTCACCTCCCAGTTGGCTGGCACAGGGAATGGCGTCCATTGTGAGTCGTCAAAATCTGTGAGGAAGAAATCGGTAATTCGCTCCTCTGGTGTCTTTGTCCAGCGGAATTGCCAAGTGCCGTTAAGCGAAAGCATGCGGTCACCGGGATGCTCAGCGTAAGGGATGAAATAGGCACGTGCCGGCTCGCGGTTGATTTGCAACACGTGGTTATCTTCCCAGTCGTGGTGGTCGGCGGCCAGCGTGACAGGAGCAATGATGAGTGAGAGGAGGATTAGTAGGTGGTGTTTCAAGGTTTTTGCAGTAGTTGGTTTTTAATGGTGAATCTGGCGGGGAAACCGCCAGACACACTATGATTCGGCGAAGGCGGCTTCTTCAGCGGCGGCGATGATCTCTTCCCTTGACAACTCCTTGGGATTGTGGGTGATGTCTGAGAGATCGAACTCGTCGTCAGGGGGAGCCGATTGGGCCGCAGGGGCTTCTGGAGTCTCAGGGATTTCAGGGCTTTCTGGAATTACCGGATTGTCCGGAAAAATCGGTGCCTCCGATAATGTTTCGATGTTCGGCGCGGCCATAGTGGGCTCTTCCTCCATCTTCGTTCGTTCCGACTTGGCGGCGAAGATGCTGTCGATGAACTGGGGTTCGCGGCGCAGGCGTTCCAGCGTCTCTTTCGACGACAGCTGCTGGGCCTCCTTCTTTGAGTAGCCTTGGGCCTTGCCGCCCTCCACGCCTTCGATGAAGACCTGAAAACCGAAGATGGGCGAGCCTTTGTCGTCCTT
>JAGAAJ010000032.1 GCA_017615355.1 Prevotella sp. | reverse complement strand
GCCGTCGGGGCGCTCCTTCTTGATGATTTCTGTAACAAAATGGGTGGTGACGGGCTGGAAATACACCGTGTCGGCAATGCCCTCGCTGGTTTGGATAGTGGCGATGTTGGGATTCACCAACACACTCTTGATACCTTCTTCGCGCAGCGCCTTCAGGGCTTGCGAACCAGAATAGTCAAACTCGCCGGCCTGGCCGATCTTCAATGCGCCCGAGCCTAAGACGAGCACCTTCTTTAGCTTCTTTTGTGTCATTGTGATGTGTTAAAGATGATTTGTCACTATTTTGGCCGCAAAGGTATAAAAAAAAACAGAAAAATCTGTATGGGTGATGAAAAAATGTAAGCGATTGGATAAAAAAAATGACATAGCTCTATCTTTGAACGATGCTCGAAAATACTTCCGCTCGAGAAAACTCAAATATTATTTGGTTTTATTCTCGCTTATTTGTACCTTTGCAGCCTAAAAAATGAAAAAGATTGTATTTTTAGCCGTTTTCATACTCATGGGTGTGCTGGGTGCAAAGGCGCAGCAGCAAGCCGACGGGCCTTTTCGCGCGTACCTATTTAATAATGAGTACCACGTCTACATGCGCATCAACCTCTACGACCAGGACATCATCATCAGCTGGCAGGAGATGTTCGGGCCGTTGCCGGGCTATCTGGCCAAAGAGAGCAGCGCCTTCTGCTGGATTATCACCGACGCTAAGATCGACGGCAACAAGGCCGAACTGGAAATCAGCAACGACTATGGCAGCGAGGACCTTACCGCCACCCTCACCTGTGTGAACGACTCCACCTATACCCTGCGGCAGAATGAGGGCTCCCCACTAAAGGTGCCCGACAAGAAGAGTTGGAAGAAGCTGCCCACTACCCTCACCTTCCAAAAAAGAAAATAAATTGTTAATTGAAAATATAGAAGATGTTAACACTCAAACTTATTACCGAACAGACCGAGCGTGTGATTGCCGGTCTGGAGAAGAAGCACTTCCAGGGTGCACGTGAGGCTATCAACGAGGTGTTGGCCATCGACCGCCAGCGCCGCGACGCCCAGCAACAGTTAGACAAGAACCTGAACGAGCAGAAGCAGCAGTCAGGACAGATAGGCCGATTGATGAAGGAAGGCAAGCGCGAAGAGGCCGAGCAGGCCAAGCAGACCGTGAGCGCCCTGAAGGAGAGCTCGAAGCAGCTGGAGGATCAGATGAATAAGGCACAGGAGGACATGAACCGCCTGCTCTGCCAGATTCCCAACATCCCCTACGACGAAGTGCCCGAAGGCCGCGAGGCCGCCGATAACCGCGTGGTCAAAAGCAATCTGAAGGAGTGCACGGAGACCGACACCGTGGGCAACTGGGACGTCAACCCCACCCTCGGCATCGAGAATCCCCTGCCCCACTGGGAGCTCGCCAAGAAATACAACCTCATCGACTTCGACCTCGGTGTGAAGATCACCGGTGCCGGATTCCCCGTCTACATCGGCAAGGGCGCTCAGCTGCAGCGTGCCCTCATCAACTTCTTCCTCGACGAGGCCCGTGCCAGCGGCTACACCGAGATTATGCCGCCCACCGTTGTCAACGCCGCTTCTGGCTACGGCACAGGTCAGCTGCCCGACAAGGAGGGACAGATGTACCATTGCGAGGTGGACGATTTCTATCTCATCCCCACCGCCGAGGTGCCTGTCACGAATATCTATCGCGACGTCATCCTCGACGAGGACAAGCTGCCCATCAAGAACTGCGCCTACACCGAGTGCTTCCGCCGCGAGGCCGGCAGCTACGGCAAGGATGTGCGTGGTCTGAACCGTCTGCACGAGTTCTCGAAGATTGAGATTGTACGCATCGACAAGCCCGAGCACTCGAAGGAGAGCCACAAGGAGATGCTGGCCCACGTCGAGGGCCTGCTGAAGAAGCTCGAGCTGCCCTATCGCATCCTGCTGCTTTGCGGCGGCGACCAGTCGTTCACCTCTGCCATCTGCTACGACTTCGAGGTCTACTCGGAGGCTCAGGGCCGCTGGCTCGAGGTATCGTCGGTATCGAATTTCGACACCTATCAGGCCAACCGACTGAAGTGCCGCTATCGTCGTGCCGACACGAAGAAGACCGAGCTCTGCCACACCCTGAACGGCTCCGCACTGGCCCTGCCGCGCATCGTGGCTGCCCTGCTCGAGAACAACCAGACGGCTGAGGGCATCCGCATCCCCAAGGCCCTGCAAAAATACACAGGCTTCGACATCATCGACTAAATGGATTTCAAGCTCACCTCACGTTTCCAGCCCACCGGCGACCAGCCTGAGGCCATCCGCGAGCTCACCGACGGTGTCCTTCGCGGCGACAGGGCTCAGGTGCTACTCGGCGTCACCGGCTCGGGCAAGACGTTTACGATGGCCAACGTCATAGCCAACGTGGGGCGACCGACACTCATCCTTAGTCACAACAAGACACTGGCCGCGCAGCTCTATCAGGAGATGCGCGGTTTCTTTCCTGACAACGCTGTAGAGTATTACGTCAGCTACTACGACTACTACCAGCCAGAGGCCTACATACCCTCGACCGACACCTACATCGAGAAAGACCTCGATATCAATGAGGAGATCGACCGCCTGCGCCTCAGTGCCGTATCGGCCTTACTGTCAGGCAGAAGAGACGTCGTCGTTGTATCATCTGTTTCATGCATCTACGGCATGGGCAGTCCCAATGCGCTGTCCGACAATGTCATCGAGATACACCAGGGACAGAACATCGAGCGCAACGCCCTGCTGCGCAAGCTGGTGCAGTCGCTCTACGTGCGCAACGACCTCACGCTGGAGCGTGGCAATTTCCGTGTGAAGGGCGACACCATCGACATCTACATGGCCTATGCCGAGATGATCCTGCGCATCACCTTCTGGGACGACGAGATAGACAGCATCGAGGAGCTCGACCCCGTCACGCTCGACCGCCTGGGCCGCTATGCCGACTACAAGCTCTACCCCGCCAATCTCTTCATGACCACGCAGGAGCAGACCAACAAGGCCATCCACGACATTCAGGACGACCTGGTGAAGCAGGTGGCATTCTTCGAGGAGCTGGGCGACCCCGTCAAGGCTGCCCGCATCAAGGAACGCGTGGAGTATGATATGGAGATGATCAAGGAGCTGGGCCATTGCTCGGGCATCGAGAATTACTCGCGCTACTTCGACGGCCGACGTGCTGGCGAGCGTCCCTACTGCCTGCTCGACTTCTTCCCCAAGGACTTCCTGCTTATCGTCGACGAGAGCCACGTCAGCGTGCCGCAGATCGGCGCGATGTACGGCGGCGACCGCGCCCGCAAGACCAACCTCGTGGAGTATGCCTTCCGCCTGCCTGCCGCCTTCGACAACCGTCCGCTCACCTTCGACGAGTTCCAGCAGATGGTGCATCAGGTCATCTACGTCTCTGCCACGCCTGCCGACTTCGAACTGCAGGAGGCCGAGGGCGTCGTCGTCGAGCAGCTCATCCGTCCCACGGGCCTGCTCGACCCAGAGATAGAGGTGCGTCCCTCCGAGCATCAGATTGACGACCTCATGGAGGAGATACGCATCCGCACCGAGCGCAAGGAGCGCACCCTCGTCACCACCCTCACCAAGCGCATGGCCGAGGAGCTGACAGAATTCCTGATGAACCACGACGTGCAGACCGCCTATATCCACAGCGACGTGAGCACCCTCGACCGTGTAAAGATACTCAGCGACCTGCGCAGCGGCGTCTACGATGTGCTGGTGGGAGTCAACCTTTTGCGCGAGGGCCTCGACCTGCCCGAGGTGTCGCTCGTAGCCATCCTCGATGCCGACAAGGAGGGATTCCTTCGCAGCCGCCGCTCACTGGTGCAGACGGCTGGCCGTGCAGCCCGCAATGTCAACGGCCGCGTCATCATGTATGCCGACACCATCACGCCCTCCATGCAGCTGACCATCGACGAGACCAACCGTCGGCGCACCAAGCAGCTGAAATACAACGCCGACCACGGCATCACGCCCACGCAGATCATCAAGGAGCTCTCCACCACCCCGCTCACCCGCGACCTCCGTCCGGACATCAAGGAGCTGCAATCCTCCGGCATTACTGCTCAAGGTGATTTGCAATCCCCGTACCTCGACAAGGCTGCCGATCCTATTGTGGAGCGCATGACACGTCCGCAGATCGAGAAGCTCATCGCCGAGACCACCCGCCGCATGAAAGAGGCAGCCAAGAAGATGGACTTTCTCCAAGCCGCCCAATATCGCGACGAAATCATCCGTCTGCAAAAAGAGATCGAGTTGTAAAAATGTTAAAAGCCCCCGAAATTGGGGGCTTATCGTTCAAACGTTACGAGTTACGTTCGTTACATTCCACACATTCCACCTTCATCCGGTTCATATCGGGGTATTTGCAGATCCTGAGGAAGAGGGAGTTGTCATTTTACAGCCAATCGCCCGCTCGGCTTTGCTGCTACTGTGATGTCAGGTACCAGTCCCTTGACATCCCGATTTGATACAACAAACTTATTGTACTCTGAGTTGCATCGGTGTCATGCCAAAGTGATCCTTC
>JAGAAJ010000031.1 GCA_017615355.1 Prevotella sp. | reverse complement strand
ATATTGAATATACTTATTGATTTTTTGCTGCTAATTTGAGGGCTTATCGTGTCAAAGTCACGTCACTTTGTCACGCATCATAAGAAGCTCTTCAGCAAAATAAAGAGGCTCTTCAGCAAAAAAAGGAGGCTCCTCAGCAAAAAAAGGAGGCTCCACAGGAATATGGGAAAAGGTAGAAGATTATAAAGAGAGAGCGAGATTCATAGCCTGTTTTGCATTGAATCTCGCCCTCTGCTTTGCGGAGAGAGCGAGATTCGAACTCGCGAACCAGTTTTGCCGGTCACACGCTTTCCAGGCGTGCCTCTTCAGCCACTCGAGCATCTCTCCTTGCGTTAAGCGGGTGCAAAATTACAGTAATTTCCGAAAAAACGGAAAAATGGCGCTGTTTTTTAGGATTCTTTAATTATTACAGGGAGATGCGCTCTATACGGAATTTCTGGATGCCGATAGGGACACGCACTTCCACTTCGTCGCCCACCTTCTTGTTCAACAGGGCCTGGGCAATGGGCGACTGGATGGAGATCTTCCCCTCGCGCAGGTTGGCCTCGTGGGGACTGGCGATGGTATAGGTCATACGGGCATTGTTGCGCAGGTTGGTCATCTCCACCTTGGAGAGCAGGCCTACCTTATCGCTGCCCAGCCTCGACATGTCGATGACGCGGGCATGTTCCAGCACTCGCTGCTTGAAGCGTATGCGGCCGAGAAGCCTTGCCTGCTCACGCTTGGCGGCATGATACTCGAAGTTCTCGCTGAGGTCGCCTTTGTCACGGGCTTCGGAGATGGCCTCCCTCACCTTTGGCAGTTCGACGCTTTCCAACTCATGCAGCTCAGCCACGAGCTTGTCGTAGCCCTCCTGAGACATATATTCCATACCTGTATTGCCTTCTTTATACTAATATTTCTCAAAAACGGCCACAAAAGTACGCAAAAAACTTCGTATTTCAGCAGAAAAAGCTATCTTTGCAACAAACTTTAAGATATGACAAGGGAAATCACAAGAAAAGCGCTGCTGGTGGTGCTCGCTATAGGCCTGCAAATGGCAGGAACGTGGGCTCAGAGTGTTCGTGAGACCATCCGTCTGGACAAGGGGTGGAAGTTTTCATTCGGCAATGCTGCCGACCCGAAGAAGGACTTCGGCTGTGGCACGGAGTATTTTAATTATCTGACGAAGGCGAGCTCCATTCACAACGAGGGACCCTATGTGCAGAAGTTCGACGACTCGGCCTGGCAGGAGGTCAGCGTGCCCCACGACTGGGTGGCCACGTTGCCTTACGCTGCCGAGGCCAGCCACTCGCACGGCTATAAGACCGTGGGATATAAGTATCCGGAGACGAGTGTGGGATGGTATCGCAAGACTGTCACCATCCCCAATGACGACCTTGGCAAACGGCTGATGCTGCGCTTCGACGGCATCTTCCGCAATGCGCAGGTGTGGTTCAACGGCTTCTATATGGGCACCGAGCCCAGCGGCTACGTGACTCAGGTCTACGACATCACGCCCTATATTAAATATGGTGAGGACAACCTGATTTGTGTGCGTGCCGATGCCTCGCTCGAGGAGGGCTGGTTCTATGAGGGTGCCGGCATCTATCGTGATGTGTGGCTGGAGAAGTCGGCAGAGGTGAGCGTGGCTCCCTTCGGCACCTTCGTCTATGCCGAGCTGAAGCAACCCTACGACGAGGCCGTTCTGCATGTGAAGACCGAGGTGCACAACAGCGGTCTGACGACTCAGCAGTATGTCGTGGAGCAGCGGCTGATCGATGCCGAGGGCAACGAGGTGGTCAATGGCGGCGGACATCCCAGCCAGCTGCAGGCCAAGGAAACCCGCACCACCCATCATGTGATGAAGATAGTCAAGCCTCACCTCTGGAGCACCACCGACCCTTATCTTTACAAGGTGGAGACGACGGTGAAGGTGGATGACAAGGTGACCGACGTCTACGAAACCACCATCGGCATCCGCGACATCGCCTTCGATGCCGAGAGAGGTTTCCTGCTGAACGGCGAGCCGCTGAAGCTGAAGGGCGTGAACATGCATCAGGATCATGCCGGCGTGGGTGCTGCCATCCCCGATGCCCTGCAGGCCTGGCGTATCAGGCAGCTCAAGCAGTTTGGCTGCAATGCCTATCGGGCCTCTCACAATCCGATGACGCCCGCCCTGCTCGACGTGTGTGACCGTGAGGGCATCCTCGTCATCGACGAGAACCGTCTGATGGGCATCAACGAAGAGCACCTGCGTCTGTTGGAGCGGATGATCAAACGCGACCGCAACCATCCGAGTATCATTCTCTGGAGCGACGGTAATGAGGAGTGGGGCCTGGAGAACAACATCCAGGGCACCCGACTGGCCGAGGCGATGCGCGAATACACGCGTCTCTTCGACCCCACACGTCCCAGCACCGTCGCCAATGCCGGCGGCACAGAGCTCATCAAGGGACTGGACGTGGTGGGATTCAATTATATCGTGCAGAACGATGTGGACAACCGCAAGAAGGCGAATCCCACGTGGAGGATTGTAGGCACGGAGGAGACGACGGGCTGCGGCACTCGCGGCTGCTACTTCAACCTGCCGGAATATCCTGGACGCATGGTGAGCATGAACCGCACGAGGGAGCAGAACTATGAGAACATCATCGAACGCGGCTGGAAATTCTATGCCGAGCGCCCATGGGCTGCAGGCCTCTTTTATTGGACGGGCTTCGACTATCGTGGCGAGCCCAATCCGCTCGGCTATCCTGCCCACGACTCAGAGTTCGGTATCCTCGACTATTGCGGCTTCCCCAAGGATGAGGCCTACTATCTGCAATCATGGTGGACCGACGAGCCCGTGCTCCACATCTTCCCGCATTGGAACCTACAGGGCCATGAGGGCGAGGAGGTAGAGCTGTGGGCCTACAGCAACTGCGACGAGGTGGAGCTGACCGTCAACGGCAAAAAGCTCGGCCGGCAGCCGATGCCCCTTAATGGCCACCTGAAGTGGACGGCCATCTATCAGCCGGGCAAGGTAGTGGCTACAGGCTATAAGAACGGACGCCGCATCCTCACGCAGACCATCGAGACCACCAAGCCCGCCTATAAGACCGTGCTCAAGGCCGACCGCCAGCACATCACCGCCGACGGCCGCGACCTCGCCGTAGTCACCATCGAGGTGCAGGACAAGAAGGGACATGTCGTGCCCGATGCCTGCCCCATGCTCAGTTTCCGCCTTGAAGGCGACGGACATATCCTTGGTGCAGGCAATGGCGACCCGATGTATCTCGGCATCGACCATCCTGCGGGCTCCGACTGCAAGGAGTTTGCCATCCCCGCCTTCAACGGGCTGGCACAGCTGCTCGTGCAGAGTGGCGACACACCATCGGCCATCAACGTCAGCTGTCTCAGCGAAGGGCTTGAAACAGGCCGGCTGACAATCGAAACAAGAGAATAGCGACAACCATTATCTATTAACACCTTAAACAACATTTTTATCAACATGAAAAGCTTAAAAGGAACAAAGACAGAGAAAAACCTGCAGGAAGCCTTCGCAGGCGAGTCAATGGCACGCAACAAGTACACCTTCTTCGCATCGAAGGCCAAGAAGGACGGCTATGTGCAAATCTCCAACATCTTTTTAGAGACGGCTGCCAACGAGAAGGAACACGCCGAGCTGTGGTACAAATACCTGAACGGCGGCAAGGTGTCTGACACCGCCACCAATCTGGAGGACGCCGCCGGCGGCGAGAACTTCGAGTGGACTGACATGTATGCCCGCATGGCCCGTGAGGCCCGCGAGGAGGGTTTCGACGAGATAGCCGACAAGATGGAGGGCGTAGCCGCCATCGAGAAGGAACATGAGGAGCGCTATCGTCGCCTGCTGGACAATGTGCGCAAGGAGATGGTGTTTTCACGCGACAACGACGTCATCTGGCAATGCTCCAACTGCGGACACATCGTCATCGGCAAGAAGGCTCCCGAGGAGTGCCCCGTGTGCAACCACGCTCAGGCCTACTTCCAGGTGAAGGCCGAGAACTACTAAGTCAGTCATTACAAAAAAACACCTCCAGGGTTCGCAAATATCCTGGAGGTGATTTTTTTAGTATTGATCCTGCTCCACAATGTTGGGCAGCTTGTTCCATGACTTGTCGTTGCGATAGTTGCTGCGGGCACCATGGGGCACATAAATCTTGCAGGCAGCCATCACCACGCCCTTGAAGGTGCTGTGCGAGATGCTAGGCGGCAGGGGCGAACCCATGCTGATCTCCTTCAGCGACGCACACTTGGCAAAGGCATTGCCGCCAATCTTCTTCAAAGCGGCAGGCAGCTCTATACGTTGCAGGGCTGTGCACTCGCGGAAAGAGGCGCTGCCAATGGAGGTGCAGGCAGCAGGCACGATGACATATACGAGCGAAGCGCACTTGTCGAAGGCGTTGTCGCCAATGCTGGTAATGGAGATGGGCAGGTTGATGTCGGTCAGCGACGTACACTCCTCGAAGGCATTATCGCCGATGCTCTTCACCGAGATGGGGAGGCTGATGGTGCGGAGCGAGTGACAGTAGCGGAAGACGTCGCTCTCAATCTTGTCAACGAATCCGTTGATGACGACGCTGTCGAGTGAGGCACAGTTCTCGAAGGTGTCGCTGCCCAGCTGCTTCACCAGGTTGGGAACGACGATTTGGCGCAGCGAGGCACAGTTTTCGAAGGCATGGTCATAGATACGTGTCAGACCGTCGGGCAGGTCGATGAGACCGAGTGACTTGCAGTCGGCAAAGGCACGTGTGCCGATGCTCTTCACCGTTGCCGGCAGGGTGATGCTGAGCAGGTTGGTGCAGTCCATGAACGTCTCGGTGCCGATGGCCGAGAGGTTGCCGTCGAGCGATACGGCGGCCAGTGCCGTGCAGCCTTTGAAGGCGCCGTTGCCCATCTTGTTGACATGCTCTATCTCGACGTTCTCCAGCGACATGCAGCCGCGGAAGGCATTGCTGCCGATGACGGTGGCGCTGTTCATCTCGATGCTGCGCAGACTCTGACATTGCTCGAAGGCGCTATTGCCTATCTCGCTTACGGCTTCGGGCATCTGGATGCTCTCCAAAGCGGTACAGCCCTTGAAGGCCTCGTTGCCAATGACGGAGACCGAGGGTGGCAGGCTGATGGCCTCCAGGCGCTCACAACGTGCAAACGTTTCGGCCTTGATGGCCTTGATATTAGTGTCGTGCAGGCTCAGACGCTGCAGGGCCTTGCAATTGGCGAAGGCATCCTCCTCGATGGTTTCCACAGCATCGGGAATCTCAATATCGCTGAGGCTGGTGCAGCCGTTGAAGGCATTGCTCCTGATGGCGGTGATGGTGGCCGGCAGTTTCACTTCTTTCAGGCTGGTGCAGCCGTTGAAGGCATATTTATTGATGACCATCGTGCCCTCCGGAATCTCCACCTCTCTCAGATTGAGGCAGCCGCTGAATAGGCTAATGCTCACCTCCTGCGTGCCCGAAGGCAGGCAGACACGCTCCAGGTTCTTGCACCCCTGGAACATGCTGGCGGGCAGGATGTCAGCCTTGGTGTGGAAGCTGCCGCGGCTCTCTACGATGGTCACCTCGGAGAGGTCGAGCACGGTAAGCACCTTGTCTACACCTTTCTTCTGACGCGGATTCTTCAGCATATTCTGCAGAATCTTCAGGTCGGCACCACCCATAGGGCCGGTAATCTTCAGCTCGCTCATCGAGAAACGAAGGCTGTCGGGCAGTCGTGTGCCAAACTGTCCGATGGAGTCGACGGTGACAACCAGCTCCTGCGCTAGTGCTGCACATAACGGGAGAATGAAAAATGATAGACTAAGCAGTAGTTTTTTCATGTCTTTTGGTTATTTTCTGGTTTCCAAAGGGCTTCGCTTGGAGCGGTGATAGCTGCGGTATTCGTCCAGCTCAATCTCTACGTCGGGTTCTTCCAATTTGCCGTCGTGAGGCAGCAGAAACTGCATGTACTTGATGCTGATGCCTCGCGAGAGCCACATCTGCTCATAGTAGGTCTGGATGGAAGCGGCCTCTTGGAATGAAGAATGAAGAGTGAAGGATGAAGAATTTGCTACCGCCATGCCTTCACCTAATGGAACTATGGCAGCCAACTCTACATTATAAAGGTCTTCGGTACGGGCGACGAGGGGCAGCTGGTTTTTCTCCACCATCAGCGTGGTGTAGGTGAAGAGGAAATTGGAGTCGGTCTTCAGGTGGATGATGCCGCGGTCGGTGAGGAATCGGCGGTAGCGCTCCATAAAATAGGTGGAGGTGAGACGCTTGCGGGGATTCTTCATCTGCGGGTCGCTGAAGGTGAGCCATATCTCCTGCACCTCGTCTGGAGCAAAAAAGCGGTCGATGATCTCGATGTTTGTGCGGAGGAAGGCCACGTTCTCTATCCCTTCTTGCAAGGCACGAGTGGCTCCTGTCCACATACGGGCTCCCTTGATGTCCACGCCAATGTAGTTGCGGTCGGGGTGTGCTTTCGCCAGCTCTACGGCATATTCGCCCTTGCCACACCCTAATTCAAGGATGATGGGGTTGGAATTATGAAAGAACTGCTCGCGCCAATGGCCACGCATGGTAAAAGGAACGTCGCTCAGCACCGAATAGGGGTACTGAAAGACGTTCCTATAGGTCTCCATGTCGGCGAACTTCGCCAGCTTTCCTTTGCCCATGAACTGCTTTTCGTTATAACGTAATAACGTGATAACGTCATTACGCCTACTGAACTATTCTATGACAACCGTGGTCCAGCCGTGCTTGTCCTCCAGCTCACCATACTGAATGCCGCGAAGGGTATCGAAGAGTTTCTTCGACATGGGGCCGGGCTTGTCGCCGAAGCTGTAACGCTTGCCGGTGTCGAGGTCGTCGATATAGCTGATGGGGCTGATAACGGCTGCTGTTCCGCAGGCGCCTGCCTCCTCGAAGGTCTCGAGCTCCTCCTCAGGAATGGGGCGACGCTCCACCTTCATGCCGAGATCCTCAGCTACCTGCATCAGGCTCTTGTTGGTGATGGAGGGGAGGATTGAGGTTGATTTCGGAGTGACGTAGGTATTGTTCTTGATGCCGAAGAAATTGGCGGCACCACACTCGTCCATGTATTTCTTCTCCTTGGCGTCGAGGTAGAACTCGCAGGCATAACCCTTCTCATGGGCCAGGTTGTTGGCAAAGAGCGATGCAGCATAGTTGCCGCCCACCTTGTACTTACCCGTGCCGAGGGGAGCCGAGCGGTCGTAGTCGCGGATAATGACGTAGGGATTGGCAGCGAAACCACCCTTGAAGTATGGGCCTACGGGTGTGACGAAGATGAGGAAGCAGTATTCCTTGGCGGGATGCACACCCACCTGTGCGCTGGTGCCGATGAGCAGCGGACGGATATAGAGCGTAGCACCGCTCTCGTAGGTGGGAATCCATTCCTGATTGAGGCGCACCACCTTCTTCACCATCTCCGTGAACAGCTCTGTGCTCACCTCAGGCATCATGATGCCGCGGCAGGTGGACTGCAGGCGGGCAGCGTTCTCGTCGACGCGGAAGATGCGTACCTTGCCATCGGGACAGCGATAGGCCTTCAAACCCTCGAAAGCCTCCTGTCCGTAGTGTAGGCAGGTAGCAGCCATGTGCAGTTTCAGATACTCGTCGGAGCAGACCTCAATCTCTCCCCACTTGCCGTCGCGATAGTAGCAACGGACGTTGTAGTCAGTCTTCATGTAGCCAAACGACAAGTTGGCCCAGTCTAAGTTCTTCATGTCTTTATTGATTTTACAATACTTTCGATGGGGCAAAGATAGGCATTTTTTGTGAAACGCGCAAATTTTGCAGAGTTTTATTTCTCCTCACCTAATATCTTCTTGATTTCCTCATCGGTCTTGGTCAGCTTGTCCTTGCAGAGCTTGATGAGCTGCTGGGCACGCTTGAGCTGCTCGGTCATCTGGTCGATGTCGAGCTCGTCGTTCTCCATTTTGCGGACGATAGTCTGCAGTTCGGCATAAGCCTCTTCGTATTTGGGTTCTTTAGGCATAATAACTTGTTTTTTAGACAGATGGACAAAGGGATAATATCATTTGACAACGGAGTGGATGCTGCCGTTGGCGAGGCGTGTTTTGATTTCATCACCTGGATGGAGAGCGGCTACATCGCGCACGGCCTTGCCGTCTTTCAAAGTGATGCTATAGCCACGACGCAGCAACAGCGACGGGTCGAGTGTCTTCACTTTCTCCTCCAACAGCTCCAATTGGTGTTTCTTTGTTTTCAAACTGCTGTCGAGGAGTAACGGAATACGTGACTCTATCGTTGAGAGCTGGGTATCGAGGGTCGAGAGTTTTTGCTGGGCATGATGGGCAAGACGGCTATAAAGCGCATCGAGGCGGGCCTCTTGTCTAGTCTTGACGATAGTGAAGAGGCTTGTGAGTTGAGAGTTGAGGGTTGAGAGTTGGGAGTGGAGGATTGTGATTTTGTTTTGTGCATAATGGGTGATGCGGTCTTGAGCATCATCGATGGCGTTGAGCACCTCCTCTAAATGATTGACGAGGAAGGCGGCAGCGGCAGTAGGTGTCTTCACCCGCTGGAACGACACCATATCGAGGATGCTCTCGTCGCGGTCGTGCCCTATGCCCGTGATAATCGGCAGAGGGAAATTGGCAACGTTCTCCGCCAATGCCAGCGTGTCGAAGCCCGACATGTCGGCCGTAGCGCCACCACCTCGGATGATGACGACACAGTCGAAAGGTTGATGGTGGAGGGTTGATGGTGGAGGGAAAGAATAGATTTCTTCCAGCGCATGGATGATGCTCTGCTCAACCCCTTCGCCCTGCATAATAGCGGGGAAGAGCTGTACGCTGAACTTGAGCCCGCGGTCGTTATGGAGGAGTTGGTCGACGAAATCGCCATAGCCGGCAGCCGTCTCAGAAGAGATGACTGCAATACGCTGGCAGAACAACGGCAGCGTCAATTCTTTCTGCAAGTCGAAGATGCCCTCCTCCTTCAGCTGACGGATAATCTCCTGACGCTTGCGGGCCATGTCGCCAAGTGTAAAGGTGGGGTCAATATCGGTGACAATCCACGAAAAGCCAAAAGCCTCATGAAATTGAGCATAGACCTTCAGCCGCACTTTCAACCCTGCGTGCAGCGTCTGGCCTGTAGTACGCTCGAAATAGGGCTGAAGCATAGCCCATTGCGAGCGCCAGCATTTGGCCGAGGCACGTGCCACAGGCGTGGCAGTTTTCTCATCCTTCTCGATGAGTTCCATATAACAATGTCCGCGATTTTCACGACACTCCGACAGTTCCGCCTCCACCCAGTATTCCTGACTAAGCGTTTCTTCAATGACCTGGCGCACCAGGCTATTGAGTTCAAGGAGGGAGAGGGAAGGGCTATTCATGGAGGCGACTGGGACTAATGGGCAATTCCTGACTGATAGGCTTTCCAGAAGTCGGGTAGGCCATAGCCATAGATGTTGTTGGGAGCATCGTATTGATCGGCACTCTGTCGGACCAGCTCAATAATCTGCAAGGCCGTCAACTGGCGCAGTCCCTGCCACAAACAAGTCACCATGCCACAGGTGACGGGCGTAGAGAACGACGTACCCATGTCGTGCACCAACGTGCCACGGCCAGAAATCAGCGTAGTGTTGTGTCCGAGGGCCACGACGTCGGGCTTTACACGTCCGTCCTGCGACGGTCCGATGCTGGAGAAAGCAGCCAGCACGCCCTTCTTGTCAACGGCACCAACGGTAAGGATGTTGGGGGCGTCTGCAGGCACGCCGATCTTCTTCCATTCGCCGATGCCACTATTGCCGGCAGAGTTGCAATGGACGATGCCTTTGCGTGCAAGCATCGATGCCGTGCGCGAGATAAAGGCCGTTCGTCCGTCAAGGTCACGCAAACGGTAGCTGGGCAGCCCGTCGTCGTATTGATGATAGCCCAGCGACGAGTTGATGACATCGACACCCACACTATCGGCAAACTCAGCCGCCATCGTCCAGAAGTCTTCCTCCACAGGCTGCTCAGTAGCTGGATCCTCCGAACGCAGCAGCCAATAGCTGGCATCAGGGGCCGTGCCGATCATCACCTCCGGGGCATAGGCCGCCATAGCTGAGAAGACACGGGTGCCGTGATCTATCTGATGGAAGCTTTTGCCGACAGAACTAGTATTGCTAGTGTAATTAGTTGAACCTGTTTGACCAGCAGGTTCCACAAAGTCCCTCACGCCAAGTACCTTGGCATGTTGCAGCGCAGGGATGCGGTCGTAGTTCTGGAATCCGCCGTCAAGGATCGCGATGACCATACCCTTGCCCGTCAGTCCTGCCTCATGCAGGCGCAGTCCGTTCAACATCTCTATCTGATGGGCAGCCATGCCGTAGGGCTCATTGCGTACCGAGTCCCATCGGTTGAAGCTATCGTGAACGTTCCAGGAAATGTCATCGTTTTTCTCGATAGAGTCAGGAGCGATATAGACGCAGCGGGCCTCACGTACAATGGGCAACTGCGCAAGCCTGTTCAGGACCAATGTATCGGCAGCACGTACCACCACGGTGTTCTGCCAGCGGCTGGTGCCCAGCACAGTGGCACCTTTCACGGCGAATTGCCGCACATACTGGCGTGGTACGGGCAGGTCGGTGCTGTCGACGGACAGGCCCTGTCGAGTGCGGCGTTCAATGCTTCTCTCTGAGAGAAAGTGCTGCGGCTTGGCCAGCGAATGTGAGGTGGGCTGCTTGTCGATGAGGTAGTATCTGTAAACGTATGACTTCTTCACGGGGCGCTTGCTTTTTGCGTAGGCACCCAGTGCGACGGTGAGGATGAGGGCGATGAACAGTAGTCGTTTCATAGCTTAAGGGATTAGTAGCGTGCAAAATTACGTTTTTTTTTCCTCTTAACGTTATTTTCTCCAATGTTTTTTCAGAAAGACATCGTTTTTTCGAAAAAAAGAGTGTACCTTTGCAAACGATTAGGCACTATGGACAACAAACAGAAGGCCTTGGAACTGGGGCAGAAGCCCGTTGGGGCGCTGCTTTGGCAGTATGCCTTGCCCGCCATCGTTGCGATGACGGCTTCCTCATTGTATAATATCATTGACCGCGCATCAATAGGACAGGTGGTTGGTCCCGATGCCATTGCCGGCTTGGGCATTACCTTGCCATTTATGAATCTGAGTGCGGCCTTTGGAGCTGCAGTCGGCGTAGGTGCCTCTACTTGTATCAGCGTAAAGCTGGGTCAGCGCGACTATGAAACTGCACAGCATCTATTAGGCAATACCGTTTCCCTGAATCTCATCGTGGGCCTCGTCTTCATGGTGGTCAGTCTGATATTCCTCGATCCCATCCTGCGTTTCTTCGGCGCCAGCGACGCTACTTTGCCTTATGCCCGCCAGTTTATGCAGATCATCCTGGCCGGCAACATGATTACGCACATGTACTTTGGCATGAACGCTGTACTGCGAGCGGCAGGCAAACCTCGCCACGCCATGTATGCTACGCTGTTTACCGTGGGCTGCAACATCCTGCTGGTATTTGCCTTTGTATGGTGGCTGCGATGGGGCATACGCGGTGCGGCACTCGCCACTATCACCAGTCAGACGCTGGCACTCTGCTGGCAGATGTGGATTTTCTCCAACAAGAAAGAGCTGCTGCACTTGAAGCGGGGCATCTATCGGCTGAAGGCCGACCTGGTGCGCAACATCGTGGCCATTGGTGTTTCGCCCTTCCTGATGCAGACCACTTCGTGTATCATCGTCATCTTCATGAACAACCAGTTCTCCCGCTACGGCGGCGATATGGCGGTGGGTGCCTACTCCATCTCTAACTCGGTGGTGATGGCACTCTTCATGTTTGTCATGGGCATCACGCAGGGCATGCAGCCCATCGTGGGCTACAACTTTGGGGCCAGGAAGTTTGACCGTATGCTGCGTTGTCTCTGGTTGTCGATTGCTGCGGCAACGACCATTCTCCTGCTGGGCTGGTCGCTGGCGATGCTCTTTCCAAGGCAGATAGCCCGTGTCTTCGCTACCGACCCAACATTGCTCGACATGTCGGCACACGGCATCGTCATCAATATGATGGTGTTCTTCGTGGTGGGTTCACAGGCTGTCATCACCAATTTCTTCCAATGTATCGGCAAGGTGAAGATCAGCATTTTCCTTTCGCTGTCGCGCCAGCTCATCATGCTGCTGCCCTTGGCCTATGTGCTGCCATTATTCTGGAATCTCGACGGTGTTTGGTACGCTATGCCCGCCAGCGACTTCGGATCGTTTGCAATGACGCTGCCCCTGCTCTGGTGGTATCTCAGAAAATTCAAGGCTTATGGAGAAAAAGATAATCATTAACGTAGGTCGGCAGTTGGGTTCCGGCGGTCACGATATAGGCCGTATGCTGGCCTCGGAATTTGATGCTCAGTTTTACGACCGCGAGATTCTGAACCTTGCGGCGAAGGAGAGTGGCTTCTCAAAGGAAATCTTCGAGCGCAACGATGAACGAAAGGGTTTCCTGAGGTCGTTTCTGCATCTGCCTATCAGGAATAGTGCTGTCGGCGAGAACTTCTATCAGAACAACTTCTCGCAGGAAGGGCTGTTTAAGTTCCAGAGCGACGCCATCCGCAAGGAGGCTGAGAAAGGGTCGTGCGTCTTTGTGGGCCGCTGTGCCGACTATGTGCTGCGCGATTTCCCCAATACCGTCAACATCTTTATTACTGCCTCCATGCAATTCCGCATCGACAATATGGCAAACAAACTGGGTGTTTCTCCTGAGGAGGCCCGTAAACTCATAGAGCAGGGCGAGAAGCATCGCGCAGAATACTACAACTATTATACGGGCAAGAAATGGGGTGCCTCGCAGAGCTACGACCTCTGCATCGACGCCAGCATCCTCGGCCTCGTAGAAACCGAGAAATTCATCGCCGAGTTCGTAAGGAAGAAACTAGAAATGACTAGTTAAAACTAGTGAAACTAGCAGAACCAGTTAAATTGGAAGAACAATAAATACATGAAAAGAATCGGTATCATCAGCGACACACATGGCTACTGGGACCCGAAGTACCTGCACTACTTTGAGCCCTGCGATGAGATATGGCACGCCGGCGACATTGGCACCGTCGAGGTGGCTGAGCGCCTGGCTGAATTCAGGCCGCTACGTGCCGTCTGCGGCAACTGCGATGGCGGCGACCTGCGCCTGATGTATCGTGAGCTCAACCGTTTCAAATGCGAGGAGGCCGACGTGCTCATCAAGCATATCGGCGGTTATCCTGGTAACTACGACCCCAGCGTCCGCTCTACGCTCTTCGCCAACCCGCCGCAGCTCTTCATTGCCGGACACTCACATATCCTCAAAGTGAAATACGACAATACCCTCAACCTGCTCCACCTCAATCCAGGCGCCGCAGGCATACAGGGCTGGCACAAGGAGCGTACACTGATGCGTCTCACAGTCGATGGCGCTACGTTTAAGGATCTTGAAGTCATCACACTCTCAGACTGAAGAATCAAGAATATGAAAGAATGGCTTATTGATTTGACGCAGAACACAATTATTTCCGTGGTCATCGCGTTATTATGGTATGTATTAGGCGCCGACAAGTCGTGGAACGATGCGGCCACCACCTTTGCAACGTCATTCCTCGTCCTGTTTGTTATCACTCTTTATCAACGCTACAAAAAGAACAAAAAGAAATAAACTATGAAAAGAACTATCGTTATTACCGGCGGAGCCGGATTCATTGGCAGCCATGTGGTTCGCCTCTTTGTGAACAAGTATCCCGAGTATCACATCATCAACCTCGACAAGCTTACCTACGCCGGCAACTTGGCAAATCTGAAGGACGTCGAGAACAAACCCAACTACGAGTTCGTGAAGATGGACATCTGCGACTTCGACGCCTTCTACAAGCTCATGCAGGACAAGAAGGTGGACGGCATCATCCATCTTGCCGCCGAGAGCCACGTCGACCGCTCCATCAAAGACCCGTTCACCTTTGCCAAGACCAATGTGATGGGCACGCTCAGCCTCTTACAGGCCGCCAAGCTCTATTGGGAGTCGCTGCCCGAACGCTATGAAGGCAAGCGTTTCTACCACATCTCTACTGACGAAGTATATGGTGCTCTGGAGCTGACACACCCCGAGGGCATCGAGCCGCCGTTCACCACTACTGCAAGCAGTTCGGAGCATCATCTGGCATACGGCGACAAGTTCTTCCTCGAGACCACGAAGTACAATCCTCATTCTCCGTATTCAGCCGCCAAGGCCTCCTCAGACCATTTCGTCCGTGCCTATCACGACACTTATGGCATGCCCGTCGTGGTGACCAACTGCTCGAACAACTACGGCCCGTTCCAGTTCCCTGAGAAGCTCATCCCGCTGTTCATCAACAACATCCGTCATCGCAAGCCGCTGCCCGTCTACGGCAAGGGTGAGAACGTGCGCGACTGGCTCTATGTCGAGGATCACGCCCGTGCCATCGACCTCATCTTCCATGAGGGTATGATTGCCAAGACCTACAATATCGGCGGCTTCAACGAGTGGAAGAACATCGACATTATCAAGGTCTTGATCAACACCGTCGACCGCCTGCTCGGACGTAAGGAGGGTGAGGACATGGACCTCATCACCTATGTCACCGACCGTGCCGGACATGATTTGCGCTACGCTATCGACTCCAGCAAACTCCAGCGTGAGTTGGGCTGGGAGCCTTCGCTTCAGTTCGAAGAGGGTATCGAAAAAACCGTTCGCTGGTATCTCGACAACCAAGAATGGCTCGACAACGTGACGAGCGGCGACTACCAGAAGTATTACGATAACATGTACGCAAACAGATGAAAAAGATATTACTGTTAGGCTCAGGCGAGCTGGGCAAGGAGTTTGTGATTGCCGCCATGAGGGCTGGCCAGTATGTGATAGCCTGCGACCGCTACGACAATGCCCCTGCCATGCAGGTGGCTGATGAGCGTGAGGTGTTCTCTATGCTCGACGGCGATGCCCTCGAAGCTGTGGTAAAGAAGCACCAGCCTGACATCATCGTGCCTGAGATTGAGGCCATCCGCACCGAGCGTCTCTTCAAATTCGAGGAGCAGGGCATTCAGGTGGTTCCTTCGGCCCGTGCCGTCAACTACACGATGAATCGTCGAGCCATTCGTGACTTGGCAGCCAAGGAGTTGGGATTGCGTACGGCTAAATATTTCTATGCCAAAACCTACGAGGAGTTCAAGGCTGCCGCCGATAAGATCGGATTCCCCTGCGTGGTGAAGCCTCTGATGTCGTCCTCTGGTCATGGGCAGAGCTACGTCCACAATGAGAACGAACTGGAGCAGGCTTTCAAGGAGGCGATGGAAGGCTCTCGTGGCGATGTAAAGGAAGTGATCATCGAGGAGTTCATTGACTTCGACTCTGAATTCACGCTCCTCACCGTCACCCAGCAGCATGGCTGGCCTACGCTCTTCTGTCCGCCTATCGGACATGTGCAGAAGAGTGGCGACTACCGCGAATCGTGGCAACCCTACAAAATCTCCGACGAGGCTTTGAAACAAGCTCAGATGATGGCCGACAAGGTGACGAAGGCCTTGACGGGTGCAGGCATCTGGGGTGTTGAATTCTTCCTGACAAAGCAGGGCGAGGTCATCTTCAGCGAGTTGAGTCCCCGTCCGCATGATACAGGTATGGTCACCCTTGGCCACACCACCAATCTCTCTGAGTTCGAGCTGCATTTCCGTGCCGTCATGGGACTGCCCATTGCCGGCATTCATCTGGAGCACGCCGGTGCCTCAGCCGTCATTCTCTCGCCCGTCGAGGCGAATACGCCCGTCGACCGTTCCCTGCTGCCCTACAATCTTGAAGAGGCATTGAAGGAAGACCGCACCCGCATCCGTATCTTCGGTAAGCCCGAGGCCCACAAAGGCCGTCGCATGGGTGTCGTGCTCTGCTATGGTGAGGTGGGCGACGATGTTAATGCGCTGAGAGACAAAGCCAAGCGGCTGGCCAAGACCGTCCTTGGTACTGACCCTTATGCGAAGCTTAGGTAATAGCCGATGGATATTCACATTATCGACCTCCCCAAGATTTCTGACCCTCGCGGCAATCTCACTTTTGCTGAGGCTCAGGCATTGGTTCCCTTTGACATCAAAAGGGCCTACTGGGTCTATGACGTACCAGGTGGCGAGAGCCGCGGCGGACATGCCCACAAAAAGCTGAAGCAGTTTGTCATCGCCCTCAGCGGATCGTTTCATGTCACACTCGACAACGGCCATGAGCGGAAGACCATCCTGTTGAATCACCCTTGGCAGGGATTGCTGATTGAGACAAACACTTGGCGAACACTCGATGATTTCTCCAGCGGAGCCGTCTGCCTGGTACTCGCATCTGAGCATTACGACGCTGATGACTATATTGAAGACTACGATGAATTCTTGAGATACGTGGGATGTTCGAAGTAGTAAGATACGCCGCGGAGCAGGCCGGCCTGTGGAACGCCTTTGTAGCGAAGTCAAAGAACGCAACGTTTCTCTTTGACCGCAACTATATGGACTACCACGCCGACCGTTTCACCGACCACTCGCTGATGATCTACCGGCGCGGACGACTCTTTGCGCTGCTGCCGGCCAACGAACGCGACGGCGGCGTATTGGAATCGCATGGCGGACTGACCTACGGCGGACTGGTGATGAGCAGAGGCTGCACGGGCGCTGATGTGGAGCAGGCGATGCGATGCATTTGCGACTATCTCCGTAGCCACGGCTTCAGCCGTGTACTCTATAAGCCAACACCTTGGATCTATCATCGTCAGCCCTCAGAGGAAGACCTCTATGCCCTGTTCGCTGTCTGCGAAGCACGTCTTGTGGCACGTGGCCTGTCATCTGTGATCTGTCGTGATGACCGCAATGAATGGTTTCGCATTCGCTTGATGGGACGACGCCGTGCACAAGAGGCAGGCATTACCATTCAGAAAACGGACCATCTGGAGCCTTTCTGGCAGATTCTTACCACCAACCTCAAGGAGAAATACAATCTGCTGCCTGTCCACACCGTTGAGGAGATGCAACTGCTGAAAAGCCGGTTCCCTGACAACATCCGCCTCATAACTGCCGTGAAAGATGGACAGACGCTGGGCGGAACGGTGCTTTATGTCACTCCGACGGTGGTTCACTCCCAGTATATTGCGGCGAGTCCTGAGGGCAAGCGCCTTCACGCACTTGATTTGCTCTTCGGCGAGGTTATTGAGCAGGCATTGCAGCAGCATCCCTATTTCGACTTCGGCATTTCAACCGAACGCGACGGCGAATACCTCAACGCCCAGCTGGCCTACCAGAAGGAAGGCTTTGGTGGACGTGGCCTGTGCTATGATCACTATGAATGGAAGCTTTCGTAACTCATTGTTCGTAATTCAAAACTCATAAATGATAGAATATCTGCCCTTGAAACGCATCACCGCGATGCATGCCGACGAGATTCACGAGGCCGTGAACCGCGTGATAGATGGCGGCTGGTATCTTCGCGGCGAGGCTACGGAGCGTTTTGAGGCAGAATACGCACACTTCATCGGCACGAAGTACTGTGTCGGCGTGGCCAACGGCCTTGATGCCCTCACACTCATTCTCCGTGCGTACATATATAATAATGTGTTGCAGGAGGGCGACGAGGTCATCGTGCCAGCCAACACCTATATCGCCTCTATCCTTTCTATCACCGAGAATCGACTGAAGCCTGTGCTGGTGGAGCCCCGTCTCGACACCTTGCAGATAGATGACTCTTTGATAGAGCAAGCCATTACTCCCCGCACTCGAGCCATTATGATTGTGCACCTCTATGGCCGTTGTGCATATACGGAGCGAATCGCTGCCATCTGCCAAGCCCACAATCTCCTCCTTATCGAGGACAACGCCCAGGCCCACGGCTGTACAGCTCACAGTTCACAGTTCATGGTTCATAGTTCATGCGCGCAGCCCAACTATGAACTATACACTAAGAACTGTGAACTGAAAAAGACCGGTTCCCTCGGCCATGCCGCCGCTCACAGCTTCTATCCTGGCAAGAATCTGGGTGCCTTGGGCGATGCCGGCGCCGTGACCACCGACGACGACCAGCTGGCCGCCACCGTGCGCAGTATTGCAAACTATGGCTCGACGAGAAAATATGTCTTCGACTATATCGGCCGCAACTCACGTATCGACGAGCTGCAGGCAGCCATCCTTTCCGTCAAGCTCAAATACCTTGACGAGGACAATGCCCACCGCCGTACCATAGCCGCCTATTATGCAAGTTGCATCAATCATCCCGCCATTACGATTCCTGGCGCTAGCGGCCTCTCATTTCTCAATATACTATTCACATCTCAGAATGTCTTCCACATCTTCCCCGTGCTCTGTGAGCAGCGCGATGCCCTGCAAGCCTATTTGGCAGAACAGGGGGTACAGACGATGATTCATTATCCCATTCCGCCGCATAAGCAGGCCTGCTACGCCGATTGGCACAATCTTTGCTTGCCTGTTACTGAGCGCATCCACGACCAGGAGCTCAGCATCCCTTGTCATCAGGCGATGACCGATGCCGAAGTGGAGCGTGTCGCAGAAATTATTAACAACTTTAATACTTAACTGATTATGGATTTTCAAAGATTTAACTACCAGTCCGTAGCGACCAGCGAGGAGAAGGCTGCCGTAGCATTTCCTGCGCTGATGCGAAAAGTCTACGTCTGGATGTCGATGGCGCTCGTCATCACGGGCCTCACGGCATGGATTGTGGCTCACAATGCCTCATTGCTCAATCTGATCTACGGCAACAGCGCCGTCATCTGGATTCTGTTCATCGCCGAAATAGGTCTCGTCATCGGTCTCAGCGCTGCCATCCACAAGCTGTCATTGCCTGTGGCTACGTTGATGTTCGTGATCTACTCAGTCCTCAACGGTGCCGTCTTCTCGTCGATCTTCCTGGTCTATACGATGTCGAGCATCGCCACCGTGTTCTTCATCACGGCAGGCACGTTTGCGGCTATGTCCGTGTTCGGCTATGTCACGAAGAAAGACCTCACGTCGATGGGCAAGTTCCTGATGATGGCTGTCATCGGCCTCATCATCGCCACCGTTGTGAACCTCTTTATGAAGAGCTCTGGCATGAGCATGATCATCAGCTATGCCGGCGTGCTCATCTTCGTAGGCCTCACCGCTTATGACACGCAGAAGATAAAGAACATGTGCCTGCAGGCTCCTGATACAGGCGAGACGATGCAGAAACTGGCCCTGCTGGGTGCCCTGTCGCTCTATCTCGACTTTATCAACCTCTTCATCTATCTGCTGCGCATTCTGGGCAATCGCGAGTAAGGCGACAATAAGAGAATGATTCATGAAGAAGGGGAGCCTCCAATTGGGGTTCCCCTTCCTCGTTGTCACCTTTAAACTAACTTTTTACCAATAAACTTACTTTTTAAACAAATGAGGTATGAATTCGTGCAATCCGCGACGCCAGGTGAGGAACTCATGGCCTGTGCCTTCCGACTCGCTGGCATCGACCTTGATGCCCAGCTCGCGCAGGCTGTCCACGAGGGGCTGGCCCTTGATGAAGTCGTCTGAGCCCCAGTTCATATAGAAGTAATGTATCTTCTTGTTGAAGGCGTCGGCATCGGCAAACACGCCGTTGTAGGCCGTCTTCACGTCGAGTCCGAAGATAGCTCCACTAAAAGTACCCATCCAGGCGAACTTGTCGAGGTTGTTCAGCACCACGTCGAACGTCTGGTGACCACCCCATGAGAGGCCTGCCATAGCACGGTTCTCGCGGTCGCTCTTCGTGCGGAAGTTGGCATCGATATAGGGGATGAGGTCGTTGAGCAATACGGGATAGAACGATGCGCCGTAGTCGCTCATGCCCTGACGGTTGTTGCCACCGCCGAAGGGCTGCTTGATGTCGCCGCTCTCCATCACCACAATCATCGGAACGGCCTCGCCGCTGGCGATGGCATTGTCCATGATGTGCTGCATCTTGCCCTGCAAGGCCCAGCTGGTCTCGCCCTCGCCCATGCCATGCTGCAGATAGAGCACGGGATAGCGTTTCTTGGCGTTCTTGGCTATGTCATACTCGGCAGGGGTGTAGACCAGGGCGTGGCGCCACTCGCCGAACTTGGAGTTGGGGCTGTGGTAGTAGATGCTGCGCACACTTCCGGCAGGAACGCCCAGCTTCGGACGGTAGTAGTCGCCCTCGGGGCCCTCGGGCACCTCGAGGCCACCAGCCTCACGGTTACAGCCAAAGTAGGTCTCAGAGGCGGGGTCAATGAACCTGACGCCATTCACCTCCATGAAATAGTAGTGGAAGCCCACGGGCAGCGGGTCGGTGACGGCAATGAGGCCGCCCTTGCCGTCAGGCTGCATGTCGTATTTCTTGTTGCAGATGTCTACCACGACCTTACGGGCCTGAGGAGCCTCGATGCGGAAATAGGCGCGACGCTCCTTGTCAATCTTCGGGAACTCGTTGCCGGGGACGGCGTTCTCGACCGTCACGGCGTCGGCAGGCACCTCAATCTTCTTCGGCATTTCAATATGCGGGCGCTTGGGCTCGAAGCCGAGGTGACGGGCCACGGCCTCAGCATAGCGGCAACCCAGCTCGCGATAGCCGGCTGCGTCGAAGTGCAGACGGTCGGGGCCGTTGGAGCAGTCGTCGCTGGAGATCACCTGACAGGTGTGGATGGTCTGCGGCAGCTCGTCAATCTGCTTCTTGCAACCGATGCAGACACCCTGACCGTTGGCCTGTACGATGTTGCCCACATAGAGGTTCACCTCCTCGGGCTTCAGCTGCAGGTCGCCGCAGAGGTTGTCGTAAACCTGCTGCACCATACCGGCCCACTTCGGGTCGCCGGTATTCGTCTCGCCCTGGTGCATCAGGATGCCCTTGATGACGCCGTCCTTCTGGGCTTTCTTGGCCAGCGTGACCAAGCGCTCGTAGGGATTATTGTCGTAGGCCTGGAGCATACCCTTCATCCAGCTCGGAGCCTTCTTGATATAGCTTTGTATGCTGTCGGGCAGGAATCCCTTGATGTCGATGCCGCCGATAGCCACGTGGATGACGCCGATCTTGATATTGTCGGGCGTGGAGGCTACCATCGTACGGCCAAACCAGTCAGCAGGCGTCAGGCCGGTATTGGGACGGCAGAGTGGGGCAGAGGCCTCGCACCATTCGCCCATCTTACGGCCCTTGTCAGGAAAATCGACGGCGGGCATCAGCAGGAAGCGTGGCCCTGGGCTGGCCAAGTCCTGAGCCTCAGGACGGGCATTGCCCTCCATATTTGATTGTCCGAAACAGAGGAAAATGTAAAAATTGGGATCGACGGCGGCCGTCGACTTCATCAGCGGCAGCGCCAGCATGGCTGCCGTGAGCAGAATTTTGTTTCTGATTTTCATGTTTTTGATAGGTTTTAATTGCGATTCTGCTGCAAAAATACAATAATATGTGCGAAGGGTTTTTCAAAATTGTCCCATTTATTGTTCAAATTGTTGCATGATGCCCTCAGGAAACATCTTCATCCGAAAATGAGATTTTTTTCATTTAATATTTTGCTGGGTGCCCAATTTGTTGTACCTTTGCAGCACGATGAAGCAAGCCATGATTTTCGCCGCTGGCTTGGGCACACGTCTCAAGCCGCTCACCGACCACATGCCGAAGGCGCTGGTAGAGGTGGGAGGCAAGCCGCTGCTTGACATCGTCATCGACAAGCTTCGTGAACAAGGCTACGACCGCTTCGTGGTGAACGTCCATCACTTTGCCGATCAGATTGAGGAGCATGTGGCAGCTGCCGAGTATGCCCCTTTGGTTCGTATCAGCGACGAACGCGACGAGCTGCTCGAGACGGGCGGCGGACTGAAGAAGGCCGCGTCGCTCTTTGCCGACGAGGAGCCCATCCTCATTCACAATGTCGATATATTAAGTAATGTGGACTTTGGCTGGTTCTCTCGTCAGCACCTGCCCGACGAGGACGCCGTGCTCCTAGTCAGCCGCCGCAAGACCAAGCGCTATCTGCTCTTCGACAATGCCATGCGGCTCATGGGCTGGACAAACATCGAGACGGGTGAGGTGAAGTCGCCATTCCCCTGGCTCCGCGAGGCCGGTATTACCATCGACGACCAGCTGCAAGTCATTTCTCACACCTCTCACCCCTTGCCTCTCACCACTCAATTATACGCTTTCGCCTTCTCCGGCATCCACAGCTTCTCGCCGCGGCTCTTCCCGCTGATGGAGCGTTTCCCCGACCGTTTCCCCATCATGGACTTCTATCTCAGCACCTGCCACCGCCGTCACATCGTGGGCTGTCTGAAAGAAGACCTCCGGCTCCTCGACGTTGGCAAGCTCGACACCCTCTCAGAAGCAGAGAAATTCCTAAAATAAATCGCAAATATACAAGATGCAAAAAATCATCATCCTCGACTTCGGTTCACAGACCACGCAGCTCATCGGACGCCGTGTGCGTGAGCTCGACACCTTCTGCGAGATCCTGCCCTACAACAAATTTCCTGTGGGCGACGACTCCGTGATTGGTGTGATTCTGAGCGGTTCGCCGTTCTCCGTACACGATCCCGACGCCTTCAAGGTAGACCTCAGCCAGTTCGTGGGCAAGGTGCCTGTGCTGGGCATCTGCTACGGCGCACAGTTCATCTCCTACACGCTGGGCGGCAAGGTAGAGAAGGCCGACAGCCGCGAATACGGCCGTGCCAACCTCGAGACTGTCGACACCACCAACCCTCTCTTCAAGGGCTTCGACCAGCACTCGCAGGTGTGGATGAGTCACGGCGACACCATCACCGCCATCCCCGACGGCTTCCAGGTCATCGGCAGCACAAAGGACGTCAAGAACGCAGCATATTGGAGACCCACCCCCAACCCCTCCCTGTTAGGGAGGGGAGAAGATACACCTGCAATGAATAATGGGGGCTTGCATAGTAATTGCCCCCCTCCCTACAAGGGAGGGGCAGGGGGAGAGTCTGGCATCTGGGCCGTCCAATTCCACCCCGAGGTCTTCCATACCACACAGGGCACGCAGCTGCTGAAGAACTTTGTCGTCGACATCTGCGGCTCCCGTCAGGAGTGGAGCGCCGCCTCGTTTGTCGACAGCACCGTAGCCGAGCTGAAAGAGCAGCTGGGACAGGACCGCGTCATCCTCGGCCTCTCAGGCGGCGTCGACAGCAGCGTGGCTGCCGTCCTGCTCAACAGGGCCATCGGCAACCGTCTCACCTGCATCTTCGTCGATCACGGCATGTTGCGCAAGAACGAGTTCCAGCAGGTCATGGACGACTATAAGGTGCTGGGGCTCAACGTCATCGGCGTCGACGCCAGCGAAAAGTTCTTTGCCGACCTCGCAGGCGTCAGCGACCCTGAGCAGAAACGCAAGATCATCGGCCGCGACTTCGTCGAGGTGTTCAATGCCGAAGCCATGAAGATCAAGGACGCGAAGTGGCTGGGACAGGGCACCATCTATCCCGACCGCATCGAGAGCCTGAACATCACCGGCAAGGTCATCAAGAGCCACCACAACGTGGGCGGCCTGCCCAAGGAGATGAACCTGCAGCTCTGCGAGCCGCTGAAATGGCTCTTCAAGGACGAGGTACGCCGTGTGGGCCGTCAGCTCGGCATGCCCGAGCACCTCATCGGCCGCCATCCCTTCCCGGGACCGGGCCTTGCCGTGCGCATCCTTGGCGACATCACAAGAGAGAAAGTCAGCATCCTGCAGGAGGCCGACGACATCTATATCCGCGGCCTGCGCGAGTTCAAGACCAAGCTCTCCGGCGAAGAGGCACGCCGTGTGCTGGCTGCCGGCGCTCCTGCCGAGATGGCCAACGGCGAGCTGGAAGTATCGCTCTACGACCAGGTTTGGCAGGCTGGTGCCATCCTCCTCAGCACCGTCCGCAGCGTCGGCGTGATGGGCGACGAGCGCACCTACGAGCATCCCGTTGCCCTGCGTGCCGTCACCTCTACCGATGCCATGACCGCCGACTGGGCCCGTCTGCCCTACGAGTTCCTTGCCAAGGTCTCCAACGAGATCATCAACAAGGTCCGTGGCGTCAACCGCGTCTGTTACGACATCTCCTCCAAGCCACCCGCAACAATAGAGTGGGAATGACGCGCATTCTTCTTTAGGCTACTAAAGGCTCGTTCTCATCACGCTCGATCTGTGCCACGATCTTAGTCTTCGCCACCTTGTGCATCTTGATGCAGAAAACGACGAGGACTAAGAAACTGATGCCGCCGATAGTAGCGCTCACCATACCGCTGAAGGCGATGGCGTCATAGATGCCATGAGCGATGACGGGCACCAGCAGGATGCAGATGGCATTCTTCTTGGAATGGTCTACGAAATGGTAGAGGGAATAGTAGAAGCCCATCAGCACGGCGAAGGCATAGTGGCCAGGCACGGCCAACAGGGAACGGACGATGCCTACCGACAGCCACTCTTCTTCTGACTGAAGCACGTAGAAGACATTCTCGATGGCAGCAAAGCCGAGGCCTACGCATACGGCATAGACGATGCCGTCGAAATGCTCATCGAAATAGGGATTCTTGCGAAGAATGAGCCACAGGGCAAAGAGCTTGGCAGCCTCTTCCGGCACTGCCGCCAATAAGAAGGCCTGTGCGGTGGAGCTCCAAAGGTCGGTAGGCGTCTTGCCTCCGAATAGGACTTCCTGAATGCCCAATTCCACAAAACCAATCGGCAAACAAATTGCTACACCCCACAGCACGGCTTTCACCAGCTGTCCTGTGGGTTCTTTTTGTGGGTCTTTCTTCCAGATATACAGCAACAGCAGGATGGCAGGAAGAAGAGCTACTGTGAGACTAAGTGCGATGTTCATTTTCTATGACAACTTATATCCTTGGTTTTAATGATTTGCGTTGCAAAGATAGAACAATTATTTAATAACGCAAAAAAAAGTAGCTAAAATTGGGCCTTAACGTCACCACGTCACCGTCACCATGTCACCAACGGCATGAAAAGGCCTCCCCGGAGGGAGGCTTTTTCATACACATTCCACATTCATGTGGTTCAGTCCGGCATCGCGGCAGATCTGGAGGAAGAGGGTGTTTTCCTTCATGCTGACCTGCAGCAGGTCGAAACTTACGCCATCCTTGTGCCAGCGGTTGAAGATGTAGGCCAGTATCAGGCCGAGGCAGAAAGGCTTGTCGACTTTCAGCCTGAAGGACAGGGGCGTCTCTTCAACGACGGTGAAGAGACCGCCCAGCTCCTTCTTCAGACCATTCAGGTGGGAGCACGAGACTGCTGAATTATAGTATCCATCCATAGCTTAGATGACCTTGGCAATTTTCTCGTACGCCCCGCGTGCCCCGCTCTTGATGAACCCGCTTTCCTTCCAACGCTGGACTTGTTTTTTGGCAGCGTTGTAGGATATTTGCGACAGTTCCTCGACGTCTTTCAGCGAGAATGTTGAAGGCAACTGGTTGTAGGCCTGCCTATTGTTCGACTGCCTTACCCTCGGCTTCATGTCGCGGTTAGCGTTGTCCCAAGATTCCTGCAGCATCCGTCCGAAGAAGAAATCCTGCCAGTAGATGACTGATTCGTAGATGAGTGTCGAGAATTCAAGGTCGCTCTTCTCCACCTTCATCAGCTTGACGGGGTCTGCCTCCTTCTTCTTCTCTGCCTCCTCGATAGCACGGGCTGCTATGCGGGGTACGGTAAACCATGTGGCATAGAAAACGGCACGCTTGCGCAGGTAGTCGAGCACCTTGTCATGCTCCAGCTCTGCCTGCACGGCTGAGTCCTCGCAAAGCTTGTAGACATGGTCGACGAGCTTCTTGATGGGCATCTCGCCCTGCAGTTTGTCGAACTTGAAGGCCCATTGCTGTAGCTTGCAGCGCTTCTCATGGTTGAGATTTTTGTTGCCCTTGCCTATCATCTTGTAGTTTGAGCTGAGCATCTTGAACATAGCCATACGCGAGCACAATCCGTCGTTGACGTTCCTTGGCGTGACCTTGCGGCTGAGCGAGACGGGTGTGCCGGAAATCACGCTGTTGTAGAAGATCTGCAGCACGTCGTTGATAGAGTCGTTGTTGGCGAAGTCCACGCCCGTGAACTCATTGTGGAAGGCCTTCAGCTCGATGTCATGCTTACCTATCCACGAGCCTCCGCTCTGTGCAGTCGTGTTACTGTCGAGCTCTGAGTCGAAGGTGTAGAGGTGCAGCGAGTATTTCTCTCCGTCTCTCTCTTCGACGGCATTGAGCTGGCGGCGGTAGAAGACTGCGTTGGAGGTTTTCGACGGCAGGTAGCGGATGACGTACTCAGGCTTCTTGAGGGCTTCGCCCTTCTGCGCCTTGGTACTTGTTGCACGCTCATTCTTCTGCTTCTTGTATTCCTTCTCAGCGTCGCGTCCCACCTTGTCGGCAGCAATGACCGGGGCCATGATGATCTTGTCCATCTTCTCGGCCTCGCCCTTGCCGCTGGCAGGGTCGCCAATGAGATAGGCCTGCGGGTTCATGCGCTGCAGCTCTCCGTCGAAGTGCGTATACCAGCAACGAGTCATCAGGGTGCAGTACATGGCTCCAGCAGCATAGATGCCACCCAGCTTGTAGTAGTCTTCCATGCGGTAGGTGGGCAGGTCGTAGATTTCGGTCATCAGCGGCTTCAAGCGCTCCCAGAACACGGCATACTTCTCTAGCAGCCTCTGTTCCTCGGCAGCACCCTGCGCCTGGGCCTTGCCATCCTCCATCATGGTTTGGAGTTTCTTGGGCATCGTCAGGTTCATCTTT
>JAGAAJ010000030.1 GCA_017615355.1 Prevotella sp. | reverse complement strand
TGTGCCGTCCATTGAGTTTGCAGCGAGTCGATGAGGTGCTTGGCCTCGTCGGTCAGCTGCGGATACTGTGCAAATGAAACCGTGGCTCCCAAGAGGAGCATACAGACAAATGTAGAAAGCCTTTTCATGTTTAGCAGATGATAGTTTGTTCTTGGAGTGCAAAGTTACGCCATTTTTCTGAAAGCGCAAAATATTTTGCTGGAAAAAGCTTGGCCAATTGCGAGATTGTTTGTACCTTTGCGCCAATTGAAAAAACAAAACAATGAGGAATACAAATTATTACCATAGGCTGATGATGACAGGATTGTTCATCATCGGTCTTTTGTCATTTCATGTAACCGTAGCACAGACGCAGCTCAGCACCTACAAGCCTGGCGTGACACCCGAGGGTGCTGTCTATTTCCTGCCGAAGACGGCTCTGCGCATCAGCGTACTGGTGGAGAAGACCACCTATACGCCAGGCGATTTTGCACCTTACGCCCAGCGATATCTGCGTATGGCCGACGTGAGCCAGGAGCCGAAGACCAGTTTCCGCATCGCCGACATCATGGTGATGCCTTGTCCCGTGCCCGACACAGCAAAGGTCTACGCCGTGAAGTTCGACGCCCGTACCGTGGCCTCACGCATGACACTCAGCGACGACGGCCGACTGCTGGCCCTGAACGTGGAGGATGCCGAGGATGTCGGGATGCCTGCCTTCTTCATGCCTGCGCCGAAAGCTGAAGAGGTGAATCCGCGCCAGTTCATGGGCGAGGAAATCCTGTCGTGCGGCAGTACGGCGAAGATGGCAGAAATGACGGCACACGAGATTTACGACCTGCGCGAAAATCGTACATTATTGATAAAGGGACAGGCTGACTTCATGCCACAGGACGGCCGCCAGATGGAGTTGATGCTCAACGAGCTGGACCGTCAGGACTGTGCCCTCTCCTCGCTCTTCGTCGGCACGACACAACGCGACACCGTGGAGCATGTGCTGTGGGTCGACCCCTCCGACTTCAATCATCCTTCTTCTACCCGTCAGGTGCTGTTCCGCCTGTCACAGGTAAAGGGACTGGTAGAGGCCGATGACCTTTCGGGTGCACCTTACTATATCAGCATCGACGACATCACTCAGCTGCCTGCAGAGGAGAACGGTAAGGAGAAAAAATCGTTCCTGAATCTGAAAAAGACAAGCACCACGGCAGGCATCTATGTCAATGTACCCGGTCGCCTGCGCGTCACCCTCTACGAAGGCATCACACCCATACTGACTGAGGAGCATCCTGCCCCACAGTTTGGGCAGACGATGCTCCTCAGCGCTAATCTATTCAACAAGCGCTATGCTACGCGCCTGCTCCTTGATCCGCTTACCGGCGCCATGCTTCGCTTAGACGCCGACCAGCCGAAATAAAGTGCATAAAAAACTGACGTTAAGCCTATGTGCCTAACGTCAGTATTATTTGTTACATATTCATGCCGCCATCGACCTGTATGACCTGTCCGCTGATATAGCTCGACATGTCAGAGGCGAGGAACACGGCGCAGTTGGCGATGTCGTCAACAGTACCACCACGGCGCAGGGGAATCTTCTGGCACCACTCCTTGCGCACCTCCTCGCTGAGGGCCTGCGTCATAGCGGTGTCGATGAATCCGGGAGCGATGGCGTTGGCACGAATGCCCTTCGGACCCATCTCCTGACCAATGCTCTTAGCCAATGCGATAAGGCCAGCCTTCGAAGCGGCGTAGTTGGCCTGTCCGGCATTGCCATGCACACCCACCACCGAGGCCATGTTGATGATAGAACCGCCACGCTGGCGCATCATCACAGGCACACAGGCATGGATGAAGTTGAAGGCCGACTTCAGGTTGACGGCAATCACGGCATCCCACTGCTGCTCAGTCATTCGCAGCATCAGACCGTCCTTCGTGATGCCGGCATTGTTTACCAGGATATCGATGCTGCCAAACTCTTCCTTCACCTGCTGCACCACCTCTTCGGTCTGAGCAAAGTCGGCGGCGTTGCTGGCGTAGCTCTTAGCCTTCACGCCCTTAGCGGCAATCTCCTGTTCAGTCTCTTCATTCACGGCCAAGTCGGTGAAAGCAATGTTGCATCCCTCCTCGGCAAACTTTAGCGCGATAGCCTTTCCGATACCGCGTGCTGCGCCAGTAATCAGCGCAGTCTTTCCTTCTAATAATTTCATAATCAACTGTATAACAATCTTTTTGCTTTGTTTTCTATTCAGACGCCCCTCTCTGGGAAGGGTTCATTATGAGCCTTACATCTTGTGCTTGCCCAATGCACCGTAGACGAACTTTGCCACCTGCGGCTTGGTGTCCTCCTCACGCATACCATGGGCGATACGACCGTAGATGTACGGCACCTCCAGACCTTTAATACAATAATGTGTGATGTCGGCCACGAGGTTCACGTTTTCAATATCAAACTCGCCAACCTCCTTACCCTCGGCAAAAACCTTGCGGAAAAGTTCCACCTCGGCCAGGTCGAAATGCTTGCGCACCTTCTCCACCATCCAGATATTACGGAAGAACTCAGCACGCAGGTTGCCGTTGCGTACCACCGTTTCACGAATCATACTTAAGTGAGTGTAGATGAGTTCGATGACCTTCTCCTGCGGACTGATCTTACGTGCAGCCACCTCGTCAAGCTTGTCGCTGAGTCGTTCCAGCTCCGTCTCAATCACGGCGTAGTAGATGTCATCCTTCGACTTGAAATAGGTATAGAGCGTGCGACGTCCCTTGCCCGAAGCCTGGGCAATATCGTTCATCGTGGTGTTCTCAAGGCCGTTTTTTGCAAAGAGCTGGCGAGCCACGTCTACCAGCAACTGACGGGTCTTCGATATCGACATAAATATGTTGCCACGGCTTTTGCACACTGCCAATAGCGTGTGCAAAATTACGCATTTTCTTCTAAACGTGCAAGTTTTTGTGGTAAAATGTGGCGAAAATGAAAAAAGATGCAGAAATATTTGCAAATCTCAGAAAAAAGCAGTACCTTTGCAGCGCTTTTCGAGAAAAGCCCTGCGAAATCAGGCTTCACCTCAGCAAAGAGCAAGCTCTCTGCATTCGGTTCGCACTGATTTTGCACCCGTAAAATAAAATATCGCGGAGTGGAGCAGTTGGTAGCTCGCCAGGCTCATAACCTGGAGGTCGCATGTTCGAGTCCTGCCTCCGCAACTCAGTAGCCCGACGATTGTCGGGCTACTTTCGTTTTACCATAGGGCGAAAACCACCCCTTTTTTTATCCCCCACTCTATCAACTAAAGTGGTTTGGTGTTCTCAAACTGCACCTGATAGGGCCACTGCTCTTCGTTTTGCGACCACTCGCTGCTGGCTTTGCCCGAAGTCCAGGGATGCGGCCAATGCTGTGTCGGGGCGCCCATCACCACGAAGAAAAGGCGGGTGCATCCTGTAGGAACGGTGAGCTCAGCAGTCCCTTCTTTATCGGCCTTCACCTCGCCATAGGTGCGAGTGCCATCGGAAGAGAGTGCCACAAAAGCGTAGCGCCAGCCAGCACGTTGCTTGTAGACGTAGTGGTAGCCCTCAGCATCCGTCAGTCCCGTGAAATGGGCCTTTACGACCGTGCCATCGGCCGGACGGCGCATATTGGTGATATGATAGCCGTAGTTCTGGATGCAGTAAGCCGGGGTAGCGATGTAGGTGGCTGTGGCGGCATCAAGCACCTTGAGCCTGTTCTTGTGCTGACCAATACGGTGCTTGGCACGGTCGCGCACCCCGTCGATGTCCCATGTGGCCATACGCATATAACCCTCCATCATCTCGTCATTGAACTGTTCCTGCGTGAGGTTGTTCATCCGCTTGTAGGTCTGCACGGGGTCTTCATTGGGAACTGTCTCGCGCCACATCCTGCCGATGAAGCTGCGGCCATATTTCATGGCCCACCAGTCGTGGATGAAGCAGCAGGCATAGCGCCAGTCGTCGTGCAACAGATTGAGGTGATGCTTTTCGAGATGCTGCTCGAAGTATTCGCCGTCGGTGAACTGCCGCTCAGGGAATATCTGGTAAGCCTGCCAGTCGGCACAGCTCTCCCACCAGCTGTTGTCGTTGCCGCCACCCCAGCCCCATCGCCAGCCACGGTCGCAGTGTCCTGCGGCATCGGTGCCAAGATCGGCCGAGACCAGATACTGGAAGGTGTGTCCCACCTCGTGTGCGACGGTATGTCCGCCACGTGCCACAGCTGCCCAGGGGTTGAAGTGTCCGATACCCGTCTGACCGCCATTCACTCCGTCGGTGCCCGAGGCATCGGCACGCCAATCCTTCTGATAGGGGATATACAGCTGTATCTTGTATTTGTCGGTTGTCGACTGACCTGGGACGAGGAAGCCGAGGTCATCGACATAGGTATTCCAACAGCGCTCAGCCACGTCGAGCACGTCATAGGCACTGGCCACATTGCCATCGCCAGGATATTGTATGTGGGAGGGATTATTGCCATAGCGCACATCCCAGAACACGGCGAAGTGCTCGCTCTCCAACGAGTGGGCGAAGTTATAACCGCTGGTGGCGTTGGCGTTCATATAGTCCGTACCGCTGTAGGTGTTGGGCTTGAGCAGGAATCGTCCCGGGTCGCTGAACATCACAGACGCCTTGTTAACGGGGACGCTGACCGTGCGTGTTCCCACCTTCAGCTGCGCATTGCCGATAGTAAATGAATCGACACCACTCAGGTCGACCACATTGTTGGCACGGAAGCGGTCGTCGTAGCGTACCCAGAGCGAGTCCTGAGCCAGCGCCGTGTTTGTTGCAAGCAAGGCAACAAAGCTAATCAGTAAGGAAAAATGCTTTTTCATGTTGTCTGTCCTCCTTCCTTAACTGATGATTGTCTTTTTCCCGTTGATGATGTAGATGCCCTTAGCCGTTGGCTGTTGGCCAATAGCAATGCGACGTCCCTGAAGGTCGAAGACACCATTGTTCATCCTTCGTTTTTCGCTGTACATGAACGTGGCATCGATGGCCGTAGGCAAAGTCAGGTCCTCCTCAATGCCGTTGATATAGAAGCGTAGGGGCAGCTCGCCGTTGTTCTTCGACACCTCTACCCAGGTGCGGAATCCGTTGACGGGTGTTTCTTCCTCGGTCAGGCCAAAGCGTCCCTCGTCGTTGAGCATGTAGATGGGACGTCTATCGGGCGTGACGCTCGTTGCAGTGAAGGTGCCATAGAGTCGGACATTGGTGTTTTTGCTGTCAGAGCGGATGATGGTGGTGGCGACGGCCTTCGGATCGTCCTTGCTTACGCTGACACGGTCAATCAGATAGACGGGACCGAGGATACGGCTAGTGCCGTAGTTCACACTCGTCTTGCTGCCTTCGGCTATGTCAGGCTCTCTTGTCGGACGGATGAGATAGGGTTTTCCCTGCTCTATCACGATGTCGCAGTCATGGTCGGCACCGACGACGGCATACTCCACGGTGGCGGCATCACCCTCGCTGACGCTGACGGCCTGTGCCACGAGGACATCGTCGCCAAAGGCATCACGCACCTGCTCGGCACTCAGGCTGAAGGGCAGCACGATGGTGTTCCACCGGCCAACATTCATTGAGCGGCGGAAAGCCAACAGGCCTGCCTCCACATTGCTGTCGAGCCCCAGCTCGCTGCTCTCTTCGTCGACGGCAAAGCGCTCCATCGTCTGAAAGCGTATCGTGGCAATATCGGCTGTGCGGAATGTGTCGCTGCCAATCGACAAGGCACCCTCATGGCGGTGTACGGTATACGTCTGCTGACCGTTGACAAGATAGAATTGTCGCTGTCCGTCAGCATTGCTGACCACCATATTCTTACTGCTCTGCAATAGCGTCGCCCTACTACTGTTCTGTGCAGGGACCTGACTTGCCATCAATAGGGCTGCAACCATAGCCGCAGCTATCAACATTTTTCTCCTTTGCATCTCATTTTTTGATTTGTTGGGGACAAAATTACGAAAAGTTGAGAGGAAAACAAAACAAATGATACATTTTTTCTTTCCTCTTTGATTTTTGGCACTTTTTCCTTTGAATTTTGCTCTTTTTCTTGGCTCTTTGCAAGCTTCTTTGTAATTTTGCAGCAAATCTCTTAAAAGAATCTACATGAAACGTAAATGGCTGCTCTTCAGCATCTCATTCCTCATTTGTCATATGTCGGTTAGTCGCGCTGCGGCACAGACATTCTATATCTGTCAGGGCAATGACACGAGCACTGCCAGCGAACTGGATTTTACGGCAAGCGGACTGGAGGTGGCCATCGTCGACAGCATCACCCTGACGCCTCCTGCCGGACAGCGCTATGTGGGTGGCGACATCTCGCTGCTGACAAAGTATGAGAACCAGGGAGCACAATATAAGGACAAGGATGGACAGGCCATCGGCGACTTGCTCGCCTTCCTGAAGCAACAGGGATGGAACACGATGCGTGTGCGCCTGTTTGTAGACCCCACGAAGAGCGACGACCGGAAATCGTGCGTGCAGGACCTGGACTATGTCATTGCCCTGGGCAAGCGCATCAAGGCTGCCGGCCTGCTCTTTATGCTCGACTTCCACTACAGCGACACATGGGCCGATCCTGCTGCACAATGGACGCCCGACGGTTGGAAGGGCTTTGGCGACGAGCAGCTCCAGTCGAAGCTTTATGACTACACCCGCGACTGCTTGATGCAGTTGAACGCCGCCGGCGCCTCGCCCGACTTCATCCAGACGGGCAACGAGATCAGCTTCGGAATGCTGTGGGGCACAAAAGCCGCCGTGGGCAACAACAAGACCAACCGCTGCTATATCGACAGTCCGCAGGCCAACTGGAACCGTTTCTTCGCCTTGTTGAGACAAGCCACGAAGGCCTGCCGCGAGGTGTGCCCACGTGCTCAGATCATCATCCATAGCGAGCGTGTGCCACAGCCGCAGGTGCTCACCGACTTCTTCGACCGCATCAAGGCCACCAACATCGACTACGACATCATCGGCCTGAGCTACTACTCCTACCACCACGGCAAATTCGATGCCCTGGAGAAGGCCCTGCAGCAGCTCACGGCCAAGAACTACGGCAAGGCCATCCAGATCGTGGAGATGGGCTATCCCTTCAAATGGGCCGTGAGCGGCAGCACCGTCGACTACAGCGCCACCTATCCCCTCACCGACGACGGTCAGCGCAACTTCGTGGCCGACCTCATCACCCTGCTGAAGAAATATCCGCAGGTGAACGGACTCAGCTGGTGGTATCCCGAGGCCAACGCCTATGGCTGCAACGGCGACCTGAAGAACGGCTGGTACAATGCCTCGCTCTTCGACAACAGCACAGGCTGCGCCTTGAAAGCACTCTACGAGATGCAGGAATTCAAATAGACGAGATGCAGGAATTCAAATAGACAAAATGCAGCAAATCAAATAGACAAAATACAGAAAATCAAATAAACCATTCAAATTAAAACCCAACTAACATGAAGAAAATCTTTACTTTAGCAGTGATGGCGCTGCTCTTTACCACAGGAGCCAGTGCCCAGACACTTCGCAAGACCTGGGATTTCCGCGACGGCTTCAGCCAGCAGACCGTCAACGCCCTGAAGGGTGACCAGGAGGAGTTTGGCACCGAAAAATACTGGCGCAACTGGGAGAAATCGGCCGATGCAGCCGACGAGGAGCATTTCTGGAACGCTTCGACAGAAGCCAAGAATGCCGACGGCTATGCCTGCACCCACAACGGCGGCATAGAGAAAGTCATCCCCGAGCTCGAAGGCCTGAAGGTGGGCATGTCGGCCGCCAAGAAGTTTGTCATCACCTATAATGGTGCAATGGTCACCGATGCCGAGAAGTATGCCAACGCCCCTGAGAACCGTTACCCCTACGGCCCCAGCTATGTGTGGCTGAATGGCAAGAACGAGACCATCACCTTCCAGGCTGAGCAGAACCAGACCATCAAGATTGCCGTTGAGTCTCACAAGGACAGCGAGGCACGCGGTATCACGCTGAGCACCGATGCCGGCACGCTGACACCGAAGTTCGAGGGCAACTCCACGCCTATCTTCTACACGGAGTATGAGTGGGATCTGTCGGGCGATGCAGGCACCGTGGCCAACGTCACCCTGAAGTCGACCAACGGCTGCCACATCTATTATATTATTGTGGGTAGTGGCGACGGTCCCGATGTCAACAAGAAGAAGATCGGCTACCTCACCGCTGGCGACGCCACCGCCGAGAATGCCTTCCAGGCCCTTGCTGCTGACGAGACGCTGGCCGTGACACCTATCGACGCTGCCACCTTCACCGCTGCCAGCCAGCTGGCCGACTATGACGCTACCGTCGTCAGCGCCTCGCTGCCTGCCGACAATGCCGCTGTGGTTACCCTGAAGGAGGCCATCGCCTTCTATCCCATCGTCAACCTCAACCCGTCGCTCTATGCAGCATGGGGATATGGTGAGGCCGTCGACTCCGAGGGTCCCATCGCCCTGGTGACCGACAAGAAGAGCCAGTTGCTGAGCGGACTTGACGAGGAGAACTTCGTCGAGGATGGCGACAACCTCTTCCTCCTCGAACTGAGCAATTCCGTCATCCAGACCATCAAGCTGGGCGAGTTTTTTGCCGGCGATGCCGTGCCCCTCACCGATGCCTTCGACGCCGAGCGGGCAATGGCACATCTCCACAATCCCTATCACAATGCCTATATCTATGTGCCCTGTCCTGCCGATGCCTCTGAGCGCTGCCTGACCATCGTCCGCAATGCCGTGGATATGGCCAGAAGCTCGAAGAGCGAGATCCTGGACACTCCCGCTCCGAAGATCGTGGCCGACTACAAGAATATGAGCACCAACGTCAGCATCGTGATGGCTTCCACCACCCTGCCCAAGCCACAGATCTTCTTCACCCTCGACGGCAGCGAGCCCACCGAGGCCAGCACGCTCTACACCGAGCCCTTCACCCTGACCAGCGAGACCACCGTGAAGGCTGTGGCCAAGGCCGAGGGCTATCTCCTCAGCCCTGTGGCAGAGATGCTCATCGAGATGAAGCAGCAGGCTCCCATTCCCGCCATCAGCGTAGCTGCTGAGGGAGGCAAGGCCACCGTGACCGTCACCAGCGAGCTGCCCGATGCCGTCATCTACTACAACTTCACCGGCAGCAACGCCGAGGCACAGTCGGGCAAATACACCGAGCCCATCGTGCTGACCAAGAGCCGCACCATCTATGCCTTCGTGGGCTGCGAGGGCTATGTCAACTCAGAGGTGGTGTCGCAGGAGGTGACCGTCGATGAGACGATGGCACGCAACCAGATCGTGGCACACATGGATGCCAACTCGACCGACTACAACGGCGGCAGCACCTCGACGGGCTACTACTTCAGCTGGGGCAAGAACAAGAACGGCGCCAACGGCCATCCCTACTACAACACCACCGAGGGTGTGGTTGAGGAGACAATTACCGATCCTGAGACCGGCGACGAGATTGTGACCAAGACCTACACCATCCTGAACGACGAGGAGGAGAAGGATTTCGGCACGGGCTGGATCGTTCGCTCTCGCGGACAGGTCGTCGACTGGGAGAACCTGAGCACAGGCACCGACTACGGCAACAGCAACGGCTACAACTACGCCTCGCCCCTCGATGACAACCTCGACTTCCCCGCCACGAAGGGCTGCATCGTCCTGGCTGAGAAGAACACCGAGCCCAGCGACGCCACGTTCCCCTACAACGCCTATATCGTCAGCGCTGAGAAGTTTGCCGGTCCGTTCGACATCGTGGCCAACATCGGCAGCATCATCAAGCCGGGCAACGCCGCCAACCATCAGGTCGTGCTGCAGGTGGCTACCGACGGCAATGCCTGGGACAGCAACTGGCAGGTACTTGGCGACACCATCAAGATTGACGACAAGAACCGTCTGACCACCAACGTCACCCGCAGCTATGAGGGCACCGACGAGGTCTATGTGCGTGCCTACCTCTCCGAAGGCAACTCGAAGACGGGCTTCTACGACATCTACATCGCCATTGGCTCCGAGATGGGCGGCATCACCACCGTCAACACCTCCATGCAGTCAGCAGAGAGCATCTACAGCCTCAACGGCGTGCGCCGTCAGGAGCTGCGCCGCGGGGTGAACATCGTGGTGGGCAAGGATGGACAGGTGAAGAAAGTGCTGGTCAAGTAAGACAGCGGCCCTGTCGCCATCAAACCAAAAGAAGGGGATGCGTCAGCGATGGCGCATCCCCTTTTTGTGATCTCCGTATGTCTGGCTGCTATGCGTCGGCAAACACCCTGCCGTCGTCGAGGGTGATGCGCAGCTTGGTGTACTCGCTATGGAAATCGTGCTGCAGCCGGTCGAGATAGCGGCGGCTCTCCCACTGGCACATCGGCAGGTCGTGCAGCAGGTAGTTGCCGCAGGCCTCGGGACGCGTGGCCGGCACCTCCGTCTGCGTGAGGATCCATTGCAGGCACTCGATGGTCAGGCGACGCATGTCCTCCACGCCGTAGCTGCCCGTCATGATGATATACATTCCCGTGAGACAGCCCATAGGCCCTACATACACCACATCCTCCTTCGCCTCGCTATTGCGAAACCAGGTGGCCATCAGGTGCTCCAGGCTGTGCATGGCCGCCGGCGCCACGGCAGGCTCCTGGTTGGGCTCCGTGATACGCAGGTCGAAAGTGGTAAAGCCCTTGTCCTCACGCGACACATAGATGCCGGGCTTCAGACGGGTGTGGTCGATGGTGAAACTCTGAATTACTTCCATTATTTTTTCGTTTTCGTTTTCTTTTTCGTTTTCGTCTTCGTTTTCGTTTGGCTCTTAGCTAATCGCTGAGTACGGCAGTCCGAAGACGTCGGCCACAGCCTTATACACTACCTTTCCCTCCACGATGTTCAGGCCCTTGGCCAGCGACGGGTCGTCCTTGCAGGCCTGCTGCCAGCCCTTGTCGGCCAGGGCGAGGGCATAGCGCAGGGTGGCGTTGGTGAGCGCCAGCGTCGAGGTGTTGGGCACGGCACCCGGGATGTTCGCCACGCAGTAGTGCACGATGCCGTCGACGGTATAGACGGGCTCGCTGTGCGTCGTGGGCCTCGAGGTCTCGAAGCATCCACCCTGGTCGATGGCCACGTCGACGAGCACCGTTCCCGGCTCCATCAGCTTCAGCATGTCCTTGGTGATCAGGTGCGGCGTCTTGTCGCCGGGCACCAGCACCGAGCCTATCACGATGTCCACCGTGGGCAGCTGCTTGCGGATATTGTGCTCCGACGAATAGAGGGTGTGCACATTGGCGGGCGTCTCGAGGTCGAGCTGGCGCAGTCGGGGCAGCGACACATCGGTGATGGTCACCTCGGCACCCATGCCGGCAGCCATCCTTGCGGCAGCCTCGCCTACCACGCCGCCACCCAGCACCAGCACCCTTGTGGGCGATACGCCAGGCACGCCGCTGATCAGCTTGCCCTTGCCGCCTTTGGTCTTCTGCAGGTAATAGGCACCGTTCAGCGTGGCCATGCGTCCTGCCACCTCGCTCATCGGCTGCAGCAGCGGCAGCGCACCATTGGGCAGCTGCACCGTCTCATAGGCCAGACACACGGCACCACTCTTCAGCATGGCGTCCGTCAGCTCCTTCTCACAGGCGAAATGGAAATATGTGAACAGCAGCTGACCCTTGCGCACCAGCTTGTATTCCGGCTCGATGGGCTCCTTCACCTTCACGATCATCTCCGCCTCGCGATACACGTCCTCGATGGCAGGCAGTATCGTAGCCCCCGCCTTCACATAGTCGTCGTCGCTGAAGCCACTGCCCTCGCCAGCCGTGTGCTGCACGAACACCTGATGGCCTCTGCGCGTCATCTCTGCCACTCCCGCAGGGGTCATGCCCACGCGGTTCTCATTGTTCTTAATCTCCTTGGGAATACCAACCTTACACATATCTCTTCGGTTTTTTAGTTAATAAGATGTTGCAAATATACAAAAATCCTCTCAACCGCCAAACAATTTGCCCGTTTTTATTTCTTTCAGTGCTTCATGAAGGTCATAAACATAAAAAAGCCCTCGCGGGCTTTTTTATTGCCTCACCCCCCGTGCCTAGAGACCGGCGGCAACGAGCTGGAGGGGCTCGCCGCGATAGAACTGGAGGAGGGCCTGCTGGTAGAGGTACTCGTAGCGGGCCTGGGTGAGGTCGCTCTCGGTCTTGAGGTAGTTGTTCTTCGCCTCGTTGAACTCGGTGATGGTGGCCTTGCCGGCCTCGTACTTCGCCTGGACGAGACGGAAGGCATCGGCGCTGGCCTGACGGGCCTCATCGCTGCTGCGCAGTTTCTCGGCGGCAGCGATATGGTTGTACCACGCGGTTTGTATCTCCTTGTAGAGTGTCTTCTTCGTGTTGTCGAGGGCCAGCTGCTGGTTCTCGCGGTCGATCTTCGCCGAGCGGATGCTGTTGCGTGTCTGGAAACGGTTGAAGATGGGGATGCTGAGGTTGAAGCCCAAGTATTGCGAAAAATTGTTCTTCAGCTGCTTGCCGAAGCCGTCAGCTTTAAAGCCGCTGGTGGTGTAGTAGTTGGTGCCGAGGCCGGCATTGAAGCTGAGCGTGGGCATATAGCCGGCACGGGCGATGTCAATGCTGCGTTCGGCGGCGGTGACACGCAGGGCGGCAGCCTGGATCTCGGGCTTCGCGGCGACGGCATCAGCGAAGATGGCATCAGGGGCAGTCGCCTTTGCTGCGATACTTTCGCAGCATAGAGAGACAACTGGCCTTTCGATGCTGAAGCCCTCCGGGCTGTCGAGCTCAAGGAGCTGGGTGAGGGCGAGGTAGGCCAGACGGAGATTGCCAATGGCCTGCGTGGCGGTGAGACGGCTCTGAGCGAGGGTGGCACGCTGCTGCGAGAGCTCGGCCTCGCTGGCACGGCCCACATCGAGGAGGGCCTGCAGACGGGCCACCTGGGCGCTGTCGATGGCAATCTGGCGCTGTGCCACATCGACGATCTCCATGTCATAGAGAATTTGCACGTAGGCCTGTGCCACCTGCACACGGATGTCGTTCTTGGCCTTCTCCAACTCAGCCGTGGCGGCCTCGAGGTTCAAGCGGTTGAGCTTGATCTGATTGGGAATCTGGAAGCCGGTGAAGATGGGGACGGAGGTGCCGACGGAGAAGCTGGTGGACGAGGTGTTGGTGTTCGTATACGTATTGTCGGCTGTCAGGCCTCGACCAAAGGAGAAATTCTCGCCGGCAGAGGCGCTGAGGTCGGGCAAGCGGCTGGCCTTGGCGCTCTCGAGCTGCAGGGCCTGCTGGTCGCGCTGATTGGCCTGCTGACGGATGGCGATGTTGTGCTCCACGGCATAGTCGCAGCATTGGCGGAGAGTCCAAGGTGCTTGCGCCCCTGCGGGGCTAAATGACAAATGACAAATGATAAATGATAAAAGGGCGAACTTTTTCATGGCTTACTCTTCGTTGGTTTCTTCATCGGTGATGATTTGCGGGCCGCGGACGTGGTCCTTGACGGTGATGCCGCCCTTAATCTCAATGTTCACACCATCGCTGAGGCCTGTGACGACAGGACGACGCTCATACTGCTGCTCGCCGGGCTTTTCGGCCTTGCCCTTCAGCACATAGACGAAGGTGCTGTCGCCCTCGAACTCGATGGCACTCTCGGGAACGGCGAGGACTTGGTCGGCCTCAGCAAGAACGATCTCGGCATTGGCGCTGTAGCCGGCACGAAGGGTGACAGGCCCCATCCCTTGCCCCTCGAGCGGTTGCACATTACTTAACACGACAGCGGCCTTGATCTCAAACTGGTTGGCGCCGTTGCTCTCGGTGGCCTTGGGCGAGATATACTCGAGGGTGGCATCGAAGGTGAGATCCTGCAGGGCGCCAATGGTGATCTTCATCGGCACGCCGATGGCAAGCTGTCCCACCTCCGTCTCATCGATATTGCCGCGGAAGATGAGGTCGTTCATATTGGCAACGGTGGCGATGGTGGTGCCGTCGTTGAAGGTGTTGCTGTTGATGACGGAGTTGCCCACCTTGACGGGG
>JAGAAJ010000029.1 GCA_017615355.1 Prevotella sp. | reverse complement strand
TTTCAAGTCGCAAGGCTTCACGAAGCTGGGCGAGAAGTACATCGGCCACTTCAATGAGGAAATGGGCTGGGTAGAGAAGTTCACAGAGCGCATCCTCGACCTGGGTGGAGATGTGAAGTTCGAAGGCATGAAGAGCCGCGACCTGATCTGCGACCCCGTTGAGTATGTCAAGGCCGACCTCGCCATCCAGGAGCCGGGCGTTGAGCTGCTGATGAAGTGCATGGAAGGCGTAAAGGACGATCCTACCACCTATGACCTGCTGAAAGCTTATCTGAAGGACGAGGAGGAAGACCTCTACTGGAGCCAGAGTGCAGTGGAGCTCATCGAGAAGATTGGTACGCAGAACTGGCTGTTGCTGCAGCTGTAGATTTTAGTCGTTTAGGGAATTGGTCGTTTAGTCGTTTAGGAAAGACAGAGACGACCAAGTAACATCCCCAAACCACCAAACGACCAATATACAAAACAACCAAGAAAATATGAAAGAAAAAGTATTACAGGCCATGCGTGAGTTCGGTGCACCCGTCAACGCTGGCAAGATTGCAGAAATCACAGGTATCGACCGTAAGGAAGTGGACAAGGCTTTCGCTGAACTGAAGAAGGAGGGTGCCATCGTGTCACCCGTCCGCTGCAAGTGGGAACCGAAGGAGCAGTGAGAGCAGAGCCAAGCTTGCTTAGGCGTCCCCAATTTTCGCGGTATTTTAACAATTCAAGGGCTGAGAACGTGTGCTTTCAGCCCTTGAAGTGTTAAAAAGTAGCTAATTCTGGCGCAAAACGTCTAAATGTCTAATGTCTAAATGTCTAATTGGCGTCATTTTGAAGAAAGAACAAAGATGCCCACCTTCACAGGCAGGCATCTTGCTAAAAACACAATGAAACGGTATTCAAAATCCTAACTCGAGACAGAGAAAGAGTTCAATCAAATAGGGCCGTAGCCCATGCAGCTGGTGGTGGTCAGGGCGGTGATGGCGGCGGTCAGAATTGCGACAATCACCTCAACGGCCTTGCGCTTGATCAGCGCCCATGCCTTTTCCTTAATTTTGTCGAAGATATTCATGGTAGTTTAGTTTTTTTTGTTCGAGATACGAGGTACGGGGGTCAGCCTCTAACGAGGCTGTGGGTACGAGAAATGTATTTCAGCGGAGTCTTGCCTATAGAGGTATTCTCGCACCTCGTACCTCGCACCCCCGTACCCCCGAGAATTACGGATTCACCACCGGCTCATCGCCCCATCCGCTGGAGCCGCCGCTGTTGCCGCTGCCACCGACAAGGTACACGCCCTTGGTGTTGGAGAGCTCGACCTCGCCGTTCTTGATGCGCTGAGCCATCGAGGTGTAGCCCAGCTCGGCATCCTGCGTCATGCGGGCCTGCGTGGCATTGCCGGTGGTGCGGCAGTGCATGCGCACGCACTTCACGTTGCCGTTGGAGGCGTCGTAGGTACCGTCGGCGGCACGGGTAGCCTTGCCTACGCTGAAATGCTCCACATCATTGGCAGGCATCGTGGTGACGGCGGGGGTGAAGATGCACAGGTCATCGAACTTCACAGGCGTGCCGTCCAGCACCAGGTGACGCACGCAGGTGGCGCACTTCGTCAGGACACCGAGGATGATGTCGTAGGTGTAGGGCGAGCCGTGGCTCTGAATGTGCTTGGCCAGACCCTTGATGTCGATGGGGTCGTTGTTGTTGGAGCGGGCATAGATCTTGCCGAAGTTCTTGTGCCCCTGAATCTTGTTCTTGTAGAGATCAAGTTTAATCATAGTAGTTTGTGTTGGTTAAAGGGTTAAAATAAAGGTTGTGTTGGTTGTACTTTCGAGGTGCGAGGTATGTGGTTTGAGGTGCGAGAAATGACTATTCCCGGGTTTTAGTAATCTCTTTCCTCTCTCCTCTATGCAATTGCAAAGGTACGAAGGTTGTAAACCAATTGCAATTCACCACCCAAATCTTAACATATTTTAATACTTCCAAGGAAGTCCTTTAGCTGGCTAAAGGAGCCGTTTAGCTCGCTAAAGAGGCTCTTCAGCAAAATAAAGTGGCTGTTTATTTTGGCAGTTGCACATTATTGATTAACTTTGTGCCCACTATGAAACCCGCTCAGATTTTTCACCAGTACATCTGGATCATCAACACGTTCAGGGTCTTCGGTCAGCTGACGTTGGAGGAGCTCAACGAGAAGTGGGTGGAGGACATATTTTACAAGCGAATAATTAAAACCTAAGCCTCATGCCGACCTCTAAAGAAGAATTGCTGCGCCGAGGATTAAAGCCCCATGACATCCAGCACAACCAGCACCGTCGTGCCGAGTGGCAGGATTATGGCGGCACAGGCTTGTATATGGTGACCTTCTGCATTGAAGGGCGACACCCTTTATTCGGGCATCTCGAAGGTGATATTCATGCACGACGCGATACGGCAGACTTCCCTCATATTGTCCTCACCCCCCTTGGCCATGCTATTATGACGGAGGAACTGCCCAAGATCCATCACTTCTATCCGCAGGTTGAGGTATGGAAGGCGGCCATGATGCCTGATCATTTACATTTGCTCTTTTATATCAGCGCGCCTCTGCCAACAGGGAAGCATCTGGGACATGTCATCAGCAGCTTTAAGGGGGGCTGTTCCCGCTTGTGGTGGGCACAGGGGACAACCAACGCTGATGCGTTGGGAACAGCGGCAGGGACGGCAGCGGTCGTTCCCGCAGCATCAGCTGCGGTCTCTGTAGCGCCCCAATCTTCGCGCCCTTCCCTCTTTGAGCACGGCTATCACGACCGCATTATCAAGCGCCCGGGTATGCTGGAGAATATCAAGCGCTATATGGCCGACAACCCTCTCCGTGCCCTGATGCGGCGACAGCTGCCCCACCTGATGGAGCGCCGCCTGCATCTGCGCATAGGTACCCACGAATATGCTGCCTTCGGCGCTCTCTTCCTGCTGAAGCGTGCCGAGAAGGAACAGGTGTTCTATCATCGTCGCGACAAGGCTACAGGCCTTCCTACCGAACAAACCGAAAGCTACCAACGAGCGCGTGACCGCCAGCTTGACGAAGCCCGCGAAGGCGTTGTTCTTGTATCGCCAGGCATATCTAAGGGAGAAAGCCTTGTGATTCATGCAGCCGTCGACGAGGGACTGCCCGTCATCCACCTGCAGAAAGAGCCCATTGAGCGCTATTGGAAGCCTGAGCGCCGCCGTTTCGAGGCCTGCGCACGCGGGGCATTGCTGATTCTGGCGCCTTGGGGGCTGGATGAAGCCACGGATTATGCCCGTTTCCATCGGCTTAATGACTTGGCCGCAGAAATCTGTAGCACTACCGATGTCGTCCTGCTGGATGTAAAGGACATTCTATAAGCCATTTTTCTTAATAAATATCAAATCTTAGGCATTGGGGTATAAGAACCCTAACGATGCGCTGAGTAAGCACGTAGAAGAGGAAGATAAGCTGGTATCGCGAATCGCGATATCAGGTCAGAGACGAAATGTCAACATCATCAACGAGAGCGGACTTTACTCCCTGATTCTTTCCTCACAATTGGAGCAGGCCATGGTCGATTTGGAATGTGGCGAAACTGCTGAATACCTCGACAAAGACCTGATTCTGGGCTTTATATTGGCTGTCAAGGATGAGGTGAAGTGAGAATGAGTTTTAGACATTTAGACATTAGACGTTTAGACGTTTTCCGCCATTTTGAAAT
>JAGAAJ010000002.1 GCA_017615355.1 Prevotella sp. | reverse complement strand
GGGAGGGGAGGAGATACCTCAAAGGCGGAGAGTGCGAGCACAAAGAAGGGCGTGCAAGGTAATTGCACCCCTCCCTACAAGGGAGGGGCAGGGGGAGAGTCTGCCTATTCGTACAACGGCATCCCCTTCCAGACGATCATCGACCGTTGGCTCAAGAATCACGGCACGCCGCAGCCTGGCGAACGCCACCTCACGGCCCTGCGCCTCGCTGCCGACCTGCGCTACCTCTGCGACAACGATGCGGCAAAGATCAAGCAGGTGCTGCTGCTGGCACCCTTTGTGCAGGAGATCATCAACGAACGAGGCGAGCGAGAGATTGACGACATCTGCACGGATGTCGTGGGAAGAAAGATGAACCTGGCGATGCCCAAGCGGCTAGCCGCATTGGTTGACACTTCTCAATCCACCATCCACCATCCACAATCAACCATTGAACTCGAAAAATACAAAGAGTTCTGGGAGCGCCTCAAGCCCCTGATGACCGAGATCTACGACCTGCCCACCTACCGTATGGACGACTACAACAAGCTGGGCGGAGTGTTTGCGGCTGGCGGAATGTTCTGCACCCTGATGACACGCTGCTGGTACCGCCATTTCGACGGCGAGGAGCAAAGGATGAACCCGCAGGTGTACCTCATCGGCGACCCCGCCAGCGGCAAGGGCGAGGCCGAGAAGATGGACAAGATCATCATGGGCCCTGTCATCGCTGCCGACAAGGTGGGACGCGATGCGGAAAAAGAGTACAAGCGCCAGCAGAAGGAGCGCTCTACGAGCAGCAAGGCACAGAAGGGCGAGGCCCTGAAGCGACCGGAATACGTTGTCCGCTACCTGCCCTCGAAGACCTCGAACGCCGTCTTCTACCGCCGCCAGCTCAACGCCTACGAAGAGCGCGACGGAAAGAAGTTCCCGCTGCACCTCTACACCTTCGACAGCGAGCTGGACAGCAACACCACGGCACAGAGCGGTGGCAGCTGGATAGGCAAGCACGACATCGAGCTGAAGGCCTTCCACAACGAGTTCACAGGCGTGGACTTCGCCAATCAGGACTCGGTCAACGATGTGCTGCAGATCTTCTACAACAGCGTCGTTACGGGCACGCCCATCTCGCTGTCAAGGAAAATCACGCCCCGTAACATCAACGACGGCCTCTGCTCGCGACTGGCCATCTTCAAGATGCTCTCCAACAAGTATAAGATGATAGCCAGGGGCAACAAGAACCTCATCCACGACAAGCGCTGCCGCCTGATGCAATGGGCCTTCAAGTTCGACAAGCTGGAGGGCGAGCTGCCCATCAAGAAGCTGGTGGACCATGCCTACAAGCTGTGCGAAGAGAGTGCCCGGCAGGCCGAGGTCGACGGCGACGATGTGTTGGACTACCTGCGCAAGCGTGTCGTGTTCTATGCCATCTGGTTCACCGTGCCGAGAATCATGGAGCGGGCCATCCTGGCAGCAGAAGCCCATCCCCGGCCCCTCCCAAAGGGAGGGGAGAAGAGCGTGATGGAGTATGTCAAGGTTGAGGACTCCGACCTCGAGTTCGCCACCCTCATCTACGACGCCGTGCTCTACTGGCAGGACTTCTTCTTCGGCCGGCAGCTGCAGGAGTCGTGGGACAACGCCAACCGCGACATGAAGCCGAGGACAAGAAACACCAACGCAATCGTTTTGCTGAACAACCTTCCGCAGGAATTCACGCTGGAAATGGTCATTGCCGACCTGAAGGTGTCAAACGATGCGGCAAGGCAACAGGTGAAACGCTGGGTGGATGCCGGCTACGTCAGGAGACTCAAAAAAGGCTCGTATCAGAAACTTACAAAAACCGTTTAGGCTATGGACAGAATCATCAAGTCGCCCATCGAGGAATATTTCCTTGAAGGCATGTATGAAGAGCTGGAAGCGATGTTCACCGTCAAGCGCAGGACGGACATGACGGCAGTCATCGTGGCCAAAAGCCCGTTTGCCCTGCTCCTGATCGTCAACTATATTGCAAACAGGTGGAGGCAGGACGGCATCAGCTTCAACAAGCTGCACATCGATGGCCGCCATCTTACCCTCAAGGTGCAGACACTACATGACCAAAACCTGAACAATATGCAGGTGGCATGGCTCTAACGTGACAAACGTGACGTGACGTCCGTGACGATAAGCCCCCATTTTGGGATAAAAAACGCCTCTCAGCTTTCGTTGAGAGGCGCTTGCTTGTTGTCAGGCGATTACTTACGCAGACCGAGGGCCTTGATGATGGCGCGGTAGCGTGTGATGTCGGTGTTGTAGAGGTACTTCAGCATCTTGCGGCGACGACCGACGAGCTTCGTCAGTGAACGGGCGGTGCCATAGTCCTTGTGGTTCTGCTTCAGGTGCTCCGTCAGGTGCTTGATGCGATAGGTGAACAGAGCAATCTGGCTCTCTGCTGAACCAGTGTCAGTAGCCGACTGGCCATACTGCGAGAAAATCTCCTGCTTCTTAGCTTGATCTAAATACATTTGAATGTGTGATTAAATAATTGGTTGCTCATTACATCCTTCCGTCGCTGACAGCCTTTAATCGCAGCCGTTTCGCGGCGTCGAATGGTTCGGGGTTTCCGAAAAGCGGGTGCAAAGGTACTGCTTTTTTATCTTTCCACCAAGTTTTTGTCAGGATTTTTTCTCAAAATCGTTGAAAAACAGTATTTTTGCCTCAACCATCACCAGCCATCACGCAAATTATTTGTGGGTTGTATTTGCTGGAATGGCAAAGAATTAGTAACTTTGCAGCGATTTTTCCAAAGGACTCTACAAACAACCATCATCTATGCAAAAGAAATTGTTTCTGGCATCGGCCATCATCATGGCAAGTTTGCAAACAATGGCACAAACCATTGCTCCCGAATACAAGGGTACGAGTTACGGCAATCCCATCAGCGCCAACATCTTCTGTGCCGACCCCACAGCTCTGGAATACAACGGTCGTGTGTATGTCTACGGCAGCAACGACCACCAGCAGTTTATTGCGAACGGCAAGAAGGGCGAGAACAGCTACGGCGACATCAAGTCGATCGTGGTCTTCTCGACTGACGACATGGTGAACTGGACCTTCCACGGCACCATCGACACGAAGAAGCTCTGTGCCGGCTGGGTGACGAGCCCGTGGTATGTGGGCTATGGCGTGTCGTGGGCTCCGTCGGTGACCTGGCGTACGAAGGAGGACGGAACGGAGGAGTTCTTCCTCTACTTTTGCAACAGCAGTCACGGCGTGGGCGTGCTGAAGGCCAATTCTCCCATCGGTCCGTGGAGCTCGCCTAACAAGAAACTGATGATCAACTACGACACTCCGGGTGCCAATGCGGCTGGTACGAATGCCAATTTCGACCCGGGCGTGGTCATCGACGAGAACGGCGTGGGCTGGATCACCTTCGGCGGCCTCGGTCCCAGTACGATCATGCCCGATGCTGCCCGTATCGTGAAGCTGAAGCCCTCGATGACCGAGGTCGACGGTTCGGCCGTGAAGATTCATGCACCCTACCACTTCGAGGCCAACGAGCTGAACGTCATAAACGGCAAGTTTGTCTATACCTACTGTTCGAACTGGGCTTCGCGCAACGACGCCGAATGGAACGCCTACAAGCAGGAGCATGGCATCAACGTATCGAAGCCCGGCACCTGCACGATGTGCTATATGGTGTCGGACGATCCCATGAATCCCGACTCATGGGTGTACAAGGGCGTATACGGGCCTCATCCCGGCATGGGAACGAACAACAACCACTCTCACCTGCAGAAATTCGGAAACGACTACTATTATTTCTATCACGGAGCACCCCTGATGGAGAAATTAAGACAAGAGGGTGTCATAGATAGCAACTGCGGCATCTTCCGCTCCATCTGTGTGAACAAGGCCACGGTGAACGAGAACACGCAGACCATTAGCCCGGTGACGCCCAACCTCAATGGCGTCACACAGATCAAGAACCTGAATCCCTATGAGCTGCAGGAGGCCGAGACGATGGCCAGCTGCGGCGGTGTGGAATATGAGGACTACACCAATATCATCAAGAACGGCAGAATCAGCGCCTTGGGCAACGATGCTTCGAGAAACCTGCAGGTGAAGATGAAGGCAGGCTCGTGGACGTCGGTTCGCAAGGCTAATTTCGGCACGGGCGCCAAGTCGTTCCTGCTGAGAGTCAAGGGCACCGGCAAGATGGAGATCCGTATCGGAAGAAGAAGTGCCGCAACCGCTGCCACCGTGGAGTTCTCGTCATCAACGTATCAAGACTACATCGTCAAGGTGGACGAGACCAAGTTCACGGAGGTGAAGAATCTGTACTTTGTCTTCACGGAATCGTCGAACGACAACGTCCAGTTTGATGCCTGGCAATTTTTCAAGGATGATCTCAGTGGCATCGACGAGCTTCAGGCTCCTCAGTCTGCCCCTGTCAACAGAGGTTCCTATGACCTCGGTGGCCGTCGCCTGCAGAATACCAACGGGGCACACGGCGTAGTGATAGAGAATGGAAAGAAGGTTATGCGCTAAAACCACTCTTGTCGCAGCACTCTTCCTACTTGTCGGCAACGCCCTGACGGCAGCGCCGAAGAAGGAGGTGTTCATCCCGATGGACTATTCCACCTGCGGCTATCGCGCCAGCAATGAGGCCTTGCCCGTTGTGAGCGTGGCAGCCGTTGTGGCTTGGCAGGAGGGCGACTGCTCAGCCCTCATCCAGCAGGCCATCGACGCGGTGAGCCGCCGCAAGCCCGATGCACAGGGCCGTCGTGGCGCCGTGCTCCTCGGGGCTGGCCGCTACAGGCTCGACACGCCGCTGAGAATTTCAGCCTCGGGTGTGGTGCTTCGTGGCACAGACAGGGATGAGACAGTCCTCGTCAAGCACGGCACCGACCGTGGCGCCCTGCTCTACATCGAGGGCGCTGCCGACACCCATCCTGCCGACACCCTCTGCTTGATTACTGACAGCATCCCCGCCGGCAGCAATGCCATCAGCGTAAAGTCACTCAACCATCAACACTCAACCATCAACACTCAACAAAGAATCACCATCCTCCGCCCCTGCACCTGGGAATGGATCGACCATCTGGGGATGCGTGACTTCGGCGGCGGCCTGGACTATACCGGCTGGAAACCTACTGACGTCGAGCTGCGCTGGGATCGCACGATTGTTGACGTGCGCAACGACTCCCTGATTCTTGACGCTCCCCTCACCACCAGCATCAGCCCAGCTTACGGCGGGGCCTATATCCTCATGGGCCACCATGAAGGCGAACTGACGGAGTGCGGTGTGGAGAATCTCTCGATGGAATCGGCCATTAATGACTGGAATCCGAAGGACGAAGACCATTGCTGGGATGCCATCTATATGGAGCAGGCACGCGACTGCTGGGTGGATGGTGTCAGCTTCCGTCATTTTGCAGGATCGGCCGTCAACCTGCAGCTGCACACCAGCCGCATCACCATAGAAGACTGTATCGCACAGGAGCCTGTCTCGGAGATTGGCGGCTGGCGTCGTCAGGTCTTTTTGACCCGTGGCCAGCAGACGCTCTTCCAGCGCTGTGTCTCCCGTGAGGGCATCCACGACTTTGCCGCCGGTTTCTGTGCCGCCGGTCCCAACGCCTTTGTGCAATGTGAGGGCGAAAGGTCATTGGGATTCAGCGGCAGCATCGGCTCATGGGCAGCCGGCCTGCTCTTCGACATCGTCAACATCGACGGCCATGACCTCAGCTTCAAGAATCTGGAGCAATTCCAGTTTGGCACAGGCTGGAACACGGCCAACTCGATGTTCTGGCAATGCACCGCCTCGACCATCTGGTGCTATTCGCCCGACAAGGACAACCGCTGCAGCGGTCACGGCTGCTGGGGCACCCTGACGGGCAACGCCGAATGGACGAGCAGCAACGACCATGTGCAGCCGCGCTCCCTGTTCTATGCGCAATTGGAGGCTCGCATCGGAGATGGCGGTCCAAAGGCCTTGCTCCTGCCGATGAACACCAACGCCACCTCGTCGCCCACCGAGGAGCAGGCCATGCAGATGGCCCAGGAGTCGCTGACCACACCACGGCTCACGATGGAGGAGTGGATAGAAAGACCCACCCCCACCCCCTCCCTGCAAGGGAGGGGAGGAGATACCTCAAAGGCGGAATGTGTGCATATAAAGAAGGCGGAGAGTGCGCAAAAAAAGGGCTTGCAAAGTAATTGCTCCCCTCCCTACAAGGGAGGGGCTGGGGGAGAGTCTGTTGGGGGAGAGTCTGTTGGGTCTCTTCTCATCCCCGGCAACCAATATAATATCCCTTGGTGGAGCGGCAGGGTGAAGGATAACTTTGTGCAGAAAGACGCCAAGCCCGCCATTACCCGTTTCGTGCCAGGCCGTGAGGGAACGGGCTGGACCGACCGCATCGACAGCGTCGTGGCCTTCCTGGTCAACAACCATTATAGCTCTCTTTCCCATAACTACGGCCTGTGGTATGACCTGCGACGTACCGATCATGAGCGTGTGCGCCGTGCCGATGGCGATGTGTGGGCACCCTTCTACGAGCAGCCCTTCAGTCGCAGCGGACAGGGAACGGCATGGGACGGCCTCTCGCGATATGACCTGACACGTCCCAACCAATGGTACTGGAGCCGTCTGCGAGAGTTTGCCGACAAAGCTGCCGCCCACAACATCCTCCTCTTCCATCACCACTATTTCCAGCACAACATCCTCGAGGCAGGCGCCCATTGGGTGGACTGTCCGTGGCGGCCGGTGAACAACATCAATTACGGGTCCTTCCCCAACAGACCCACCCCCAACCCCTCCCTTGTAGGGAGGGGAGGAGATACCTCAAAGGCTGAGAGTGCGCAAAAGAAGGGCTTGCAAGCAAATTGCCCCCCTCCCTACAAGGGAGGGGTTGGGGGAGAGTCTACTCCCTTCCCCGAGCCTGTGCCCTTCGCTGGCGACAAGCGTATCTTCATGGCCGAGCAGTTCTATGACGAGACAGACAGCGTGCTGCGTCCCCTGCACCGCCAGTATATCCGTATGTGTCTGGACGAGCTGAAGGACCAGCCCAATGTGGTGCATCTCATCAGCGCTGAATATACAGGCCCGCTGCACTTCACCCGTTTCTGGCTGCAGACCATCGCCGAGTGGGAAGAAGAGACGGGCCGTCATCCGCTGATAGCCCTCAGCTGTACGCGTGATGCCCAGGACAGCATCATGGCCGACCCTGAGCTGAGCCGCATCGTCGACATCATCGACATCCGCTACTGGCACTACAACACCGAGGGCCTCTGGGCTCCACGCGCAGGCCGCAACATGGCACCTCGCCAATGGATGCGCAAGGAACGTGTGGGCAAGACGGGCTTCAAGGAGGCCTACGACGCCGTGCTGGAGATGAAAACCAAATATCCCGACAAGGCCGTGACATTCTTCTCGCAGCAGTATCCGCAGTATGGCTGGGCCATCCTCATGGCAGGCGGCTCGCTGCCCAACGTGCCGCTGCAGGCTGGTATCTGCAACCCCTATCATGGCGAGCTGCTGAAAGCCATCCCACAGATGAAGCCGATGGAAGCCGCTGGCTGCGTGGCCCTCGGCAGCGATGCCGACGGCTATCTGCTCTATGCACAGGGCGATACCGTCAGCCTCGACATTCAGCCCGGCACCTACAACCTCTTCAGCATTGACGCCTCCACAGGTCGCATCACTCTGCTGCAGAAAAAGCTGAAAGCCGACAGCACGTTCCTCCGCACCGGCCTCCACAACGGTCAGGTGCTCTGGCTCCGTCGAAAATGAAAACAACCAAGACAACATTTTATCGACTGATAAAGACCAAAATAAAAGCAAAGCAACATGAAAGAAATGGAATTGAAGTACGGATGCAATCCGAATCAGAAGCCGTCGCGTGTGTTTATGGCCGACGGCAGTGAGCTACCCATCGAAGTGCTGAACGGCCGTCCCGGCTACATCAACCTGCTCGACGCCCTCAACTCGTGGCAGCTGGTGAAAGAGTTGCGCGAGGCCACAGGCATGGCCGCTGCCGCCTCGTTCAAGCACGTGTCACCCGCCGGCGCCGCTGTAGGCCTGCCGCTCAGCCCGACGCTGAAACACATCTATTTCGTGGATGACATCGAGGGCCTGGACGACTCACCCATTGCCTGTGCCTATGCCCGTGCCCGTGGCGCCGACCGCATGTCGAGCTACGGCGACTTCATCGCCCTGAGCGACACCTGCGACAAGACCACCGCCCTGATCATCAAGCGCGAGGTGAGCGACGGCGTCATCGCCCCCGACTATACCGACGAGGCGCTGCAGATTCTGCGTGAGAAGCGCAAGGGCACCTACAACGTCATCAAGATCAATCCCGCCTACAAGCCCGATCCCATCGAGCGCAAGCAGGTCTTCGGCGTCACCTTCGAGCAGGGCCGCAACGAGATCCGACTGGACGACCCCAAGCTCTTCGAGAACATCCCCACACAGAACAAGACCTTCTCAAAAGAGGCCCTGCGCGACCTGATGATTGCTCTCATCACGCTGAAGTACACGCAGTCGAACAGCGTCTGCTACGTGAAGGACGGCCAGGCCATCGGCATCGGCGCAGGTCAGCAGAGCCGCATCCATTGCACACGTCTGGCCGGACAGAAGGCCGACATCTGGTGGCTGCGCCAGCATCCGAAGGTGCTCGCCCTACCCTTCCTGCCCAATATCCGTCGTGCCGACCGCGACAACACCATCGACGTCTACATCTCTGAGGACGAGCACGACGACGTGCTGCGCGACGGTGCCTGGCAGCAGTTCTTCACCGAGCAGCCCGAGGTGCTGACATTGGCCGAGAAGAAAGAGTGGATAGCCAAGAACACGGCAGTCAGCCTGGGCAGCGATGCCTTCTTCCCCTTCGGCGACAACATCGAGCGTGCCCACAAGAGCGGTGTGCAGTACATCGCCCAGGCCGGTGGCTCAGTACGCGACGACCACGTCATCATGACCTGCGACAAATACGGCATCGCCATGGCCTTCACCGGCGTCCGCCTGTTCCACCACTAATTCAATGCTTAATGCTTCATGCATCATGCTTAATGAAAAACAAACGGTATGGACGACTTTCAGCAAATTCTTGAGAACGGCATCTCCTTCGGACGTGGCGGCGAGCGTCGCGATCCCAATGAGGGCAAGGTGAAGACCAAGGCCAAGAAAAAGCAGTACATCACCGGTGCACACGGCAGCGGCTCGGCCAAGCAGAAAGCCAAATACCGCGAGCAGCGTGCCAACCGCAAGCACCGGTAGGAACTATGAACTGTGAACTATGAACTATGAACTGTGAACTGTGAATGATGAGGAAACTGCGGACGATAGAGATGCAACGGCTCACGCCGGAGGAGTTTCAGAAGGCAGAGAAGCTGCCGCTGACGGTGGTGCTCGACGATGTACGGTCGATGCACAATGTCGGGTCGGTATTGCGCACGGCCGACGCCTTCCGACTGGAAGAGGTGGTGCTCTGCGGCATCACGGGCACACCGCCGCATCCTGAGATTCATAAGACGGCGCTGGGTGCCGAGGACTGCGTGGCCTGGCGCTATTGTGACACGGCGCTCGAGGCCGTGCAGCAGCTGAAAGAGCGCGGCATCACCGTGTTCAGCGTCGAGCAGGCCACAGATTCTATCATGCTTCCCTCGTTCCAGGCAGAGCGGGGGAAGCATTATGCCATTGTCTTAGGCAACGAGGTGAAGGGTGTGCATCAAGAGGTCATCGACGCCTCTGACGGCTGCCTCGAGATTCCGCAGCTGGGTGTGAAGCACTCCATGAATGTCTCCGTCACTGCCGGCATTGTCATCTATCATTTTTCCTGTCAGCTGCGGAGCTGACAAAATCCACCTTCATTATCTACCTCTCGCAGGACAGTCTGCCCCTCGCCGTGCAGCATCCGGAGATACCGTTGGACAACAATTGAGATGAAGAAACTCTGTCATTACATATCGGAATACATGGGTGTGCTGGTGCTGGCGGCTGCCGTGCTGGCACTGGCGTTCCCAAGTGTGCTGCAACAGGTACCAACGACGGTTATCAATCCGCTGCTGGGCGTCATCATGTTCGGCATGGGACTGACGCTGAACCTCAACGACTTCAAAATCGTGTTCAGTCGCCCGAAGGATGTCATCGTCGGCTGTCTGGCGCAGTTCACCATCATGCCGCTGCTGGCATGGGGACTGGCACGAGCCTTCCAGCTCGACGAGGCGCTGGCCCTTGGCGTGGTGCTGGTGGGCTGCTGTCCTGGCGGCACGGCCTCGAATGTCATCACCTATCTGGCCAAGGGTGATCTGGCATTGTCGGTAGGAATGACAGGCGTTTCCACCTTATTAGCCCCGCTGCTGACACCCTTGCTCACCTGGGCCTTGGCTGGGAAGAGTGTCGATGTCGATGTGGCGGGCATGCTGCTGAGCATCCTCTGGGTGGTCATCCTGCCCATCGTCGTGGGATTGATCGTGAAAGCCCTATGGCCCAAGTTCACGGAGAAAGCCGTTGATTATCTCCCGGCCATCTCCTCACTCACCATCGCCCTCATCGTGGCTATCGTCATCGGTGCCAATGCCCATAAGCTGATGGCAGGCGGTCTGATCATCGTCATTGTCGTCATGCTCCACAACCTCTGCGGACTGAGTCTTGGCTATCTCATCGGGCGGCTGTTAGGACTTGCTGAGCCGAAGAAACGCGCTGTCTCCATCGAGGTGGGCATGCAGAACTCCGGCCTCGCCTCCAGCCTTGCCACGCTCCATTTCGCCGCCTATCCCATGGCCACCATCCCTGGTGCCATCTTCAGCGTATGGCACAACATCAGCGGAGCCATCGTCGCCCGCCTGTATAGCTCCCACACAAGGCAAGCATAAAAAAAGGCCGAAAGCGTGTGCTTTCAGTCTTTTTTCTATAGCCTCACATACCCTTGGCGATTTTTAATGCCTCACTAAGGCAGCAGCACCACACCCTCCTGTTTCTTGCCATCCATCATCACCTTTAAGGGACGATCGAAGCGCACGTGGCGCACAAAGGTGGTCTCCTCGATGGCGGGCATCTGGTCGAGCACCTCCTTCTGGAAGATGCCGTCGCCCGTGTAGGCGTTGATGGTGAAGTAACCCACGCCGAAAGAGGTGAGATTCTGGAAGAAATGGGTGCCCTGCGAGGGGTCTACGTGGTAGTTCTTCAGGCCTGTCTCCACGATGACACGTGCGGCGGAGATATGCGGCCACTTCACGGGGATGCCCAGCCAGTAGTCGCTCGAGCCCCAACGGCCCGGGCCGATGAGGATGTAGCCGACCCCTCCTGTCCCTCCGAGGGGGGAAACGTACTCGCCGTTGAGGAAGCGGCGGTTGATCTGCTCAATCTCCATCGCTATCTGCGGGTTGTTGGAGGCGGTGAAGTTGTCGTCGGTCTTCACATACACTACATCCACCACATCCTCGGAGATGCCGTGTCCTAGCGAGTTGTGGCTGCGCAACAGGCAGTCGGTGTCGGGAATCTTGTTCAAGTCCTCTTCCAGCACCTGCTTGGAGTCGACGATGGGACGAATCTGAAGGAGGTAGAAAGCCCCGACGGGCTGTTGGCCATTAGCTGTTGACTGTTGGCTGTAGAGATTGCAGGCAAACTCTATCTCCACAGGGCGCTTCATCTCGTCGGCACCCAGCTTCTGGCTCATCTGCAGCAGCTCGGGCAGGGGGAAGACACCGTGCTGCAGGACGCCGGCGAAGGAGATGATCTTGCGGCCACCCTCATAGATGCCGTCGCGGATAATCTGGTCGACGGGGTCGTAGGTCGAGGCGATGTACTGTAAGGAGCCATCCTTGTCGGCCTGTTTGACACGAAGATTCTGGATGTTGAAGCCGTCGTCGACCTTGAAGTCGTCACCCACATGGCTCATGTCCAAGGCATAGAAGAGTGTCTGTGTCTCGGTGAGGGCGGTCTCCATCTCGCTGGTCTGTAGCACCTGGTTGGGATGGTAGGGCGACACGCGCAGGGTCTGACCGCCGTCGACGATATACTTGCCCAATCCGAGTGCCAACGAGGCAATGCCCTCTTCGGCCGTCTCGTCGCCAATGGGATAGTAGTTCAGCGAGCGCAGGACGCCGGAGAACGTGGGATAGTAGAGGTTGCCATATTGCTGGCCCACCACCTCCTGCAGGATGACGGCCATCTTCTCCTGGTCGATGACGTTCTGCGTGGCCGTCATATAAGCCTTCGAGTCCTTGTAGTAGACAGAGGCGTAGACGCTCTTGATGGCACAGGCCAACATGCGCAGCATCTCGTATTTGTCGTCAAGGAAGGGAATCATGTAAGTGGCATAGATGCCAGCAAAGGGCTGATAGTGGCTGTCCTCCAACAGGGAGCTGGAGCGCACGGCTATCGGCGCCTTGATGGCCTCGAAGAACGTGAAGAAGTCGGCGATGAGGTCGTCGGGCAGCTGTGCCCGTAGAAAGTGCTGCAGGATCTCTTCATCCGGTGCATCACTGAGGGCGATGCCCCAGAGGTTGTTGTCGTCCATGAAGCGGTCGAAGAAGTCGGTACAGAGGACGACGGTCTTCGGAATCTGCACGGTGGCATTGGGAAACTGGTTGAGCTCAGGATGGCGCTTGAGGATGGCGTCGAGGAAAGCCAGACCACGGCCCTTGCCACCTAAGGAACCCTCGCCGATGCGGGCAAAGTGGGCATAGCGGTCGAACTTCATACGGTCGAAGACGGCCACCACGCCGATGTTCTTCATGTGGCGGTACTGCACGATGGCATCGAAGATGATGCGGCGGTGGGCATCGACATCCTGCAGCTTGTGCCAGGTGACATGTTTCAGAAACTGAGAGACGGGGAAGATGGCACGTGCCGTGAGCCAGCGGCTCATGTGGTTGCGGCGGATGTGACGCATCAGCGAGTCGTGCGGAATGGTGAAGATGTTGTCCTGCAGCTCCTTCAGCGTCGAGATGCGCATCACCTCCTCCTTCGTCACAGGGTCGCGGAAGATGAAATCGCCGAAGCCCATGTGCTCCTCAAGGAGGTGGCGCAGGTCGACGTTCATCTTCTTCGAGTTCTTGTCGACAAAATGGAAGCCCTCGGCCTCGGCCTTTTCACGGTTGACCACCTCGGAGCTCTCCATGATGAGGGGCACGTACTCGTCCTGTTTCCTGATCTCCTTCAGCAGCTTCAGGCCTGCCTCAGGGTCACCCTCCTCCACATGGCTCAGTCGGCCCACGGGCGTCTTCATGGGGAAGCGCGTGTCGCTGATGATGCCCAAGGTGTTGTCGTGGTATTTCTGCCACAATGCCCAGGCCTCCTCATAGTTCGTGGCCAAGACCACCTTCGGACGGCCTCGCTTGCGCTGAGCAGCGGCGTGGGGGTTGAGGGCCTCGGTCGAAAAGTTCTTCGACTGCTGGAGGATATAGTTGTAGAGATTGGGAAGGACGGAAGAATAAAAGCGGATGTTGTCCTCCACGAGCATGATCATCTGCACACCGGCCTCTTCGATGTCGTGGTCGATGTTCATGCGGTCCTCTATCAGCTTGATGATAGAGAGGATGAGGTTGGTGTTGCCGAGCCAGCAGAACACATAGTCGAAGATGGACATATCCTCGTCCTGCATGCGGCGGGTGATACCATGACTGAAGGGCGTGAGCACCACGCAGGGCACGTCGTGCTTCATCGCCTTTACCTCACGGGCCACGGCAAAGGCGTCGTTGTCGGCATTGCCAGGCATACAGATGACCAGGTCGATGTCGGTGTTCTCCAAGACGCCCTGCGCCTCCTCGGTGGTAGAGACCTGCGTGAACGACGGCGGGTAGCGCATGCCCAGCTCGGTGTACTCGTCGAAGATCTTCTCGTCTACACGGCCGTCGTCCTCAAGCATGAACGCGTCGTAGGGGTTCGCCACGATGAGCACGTTGAAGATGCGACGTGTCATCAGGTGCGCAAACGACACATCCTTCAGATAGAAGGTATTGAACTCCTGCGGAATGTTGGTGGTCTCTTCCATGTTGTTTTCGGATATCTTACATCGTCACCTCGACGGTGTGACGGCCAGGAGCGTAGGGAACGACGGTGCCATCGACGGGTGAGCCGTCGAGCACGATCTGCTTCACGCCTTTCTGCTGGCCATTGGGATGGATGGTGATGGTGTATTCTGCATCGCGGAACTTGCGGCTGACGGTGTAGTCGGTGGCCGTCTCAGGCAGACAGGGATCGATGCGGATGCCGTCGTAGTCGGGCTTGATGCCGAGGATGAACTCCGAGACGGTATACCACATCCAGGCGGCAGTACCCGTGAGCCACGAGTTCTTACCCTCGCCAGGCTTGTAGGCATCCTTACCGGCCACCATCTGACAGTTCACATAGGGCTCCACCTTGTGCAGCGTCTGGTATTTCTCCTCCACATAGGAGGGAAGGATCTTGGCGTAGTGGCTCCAGGCATCGTTGCCACGGCCGGCCAAACACTCGCCGATGATGACCCAGGGATTGTTGTGGCAGAAGATGCCGGCATTCTCCTTGTAGCCCTCGGGGTAAGAGGAAATCTCGCCATACTCGTAGATATACTTCGTGAAGGCGGGATTATTCAGCACCATACCATGCTCGCACTCGAGGTATTTCTTGCAGGAGTCGAGGCTCTTGGCCACCATACCCTCGTCGGCACCGATCTCGGCCATCGTGCACCAGCCCTGCGACTCGATGAAAATCTTGGCCTCTTCGCACTCGTTAGAGCCAATCTTGCGACCATAGAAGTCGTAGGCGCGGAGATACCACTCGCCATCCCAGCCGTGCTTCTTCACAGCCTCGATCATGGCGTCAATGGCTTTTTGCATTCTTTCTGCCTCAGCGTCCTTGCCAATCTTCTTACAGAGGGCGACATAGTCCTTGCCGGTGACGACGAAGAGTCCTGCAATCATCAGGCTCTCAGCCTTCGTGCCCTCGCTGACGTTCTCGGTGGTCTGGAAACTCTCGTTGGGATCCCATGAGAAGCAGTTGAGGTTGAGGCAGTCGTTCCAGTCGGCACGGCCAATGAGTGGCAGCAGGTGCGGGCCAAGGTTGTTGATGACATGATCCATCGAGATCTTCAGATGCTCGAAAAGCGTCACCTCAGAGCCTGGCTGGTTGTCGAAGGGCACCATCTCGTCGAGGATAGAGAAGTCGCCTGTCTCCTTGATATAGGCCACCGTACCGAAGATGAGCCAGCAGGGATCGTCGTTGAAACCGCCGCCGATATCGTTGTTGCCACGCTTGGTGAGCGGCTGGTACTGGTGATAGCAGCCGCCGTCGGGGAACTGCGTAGAGGCGATGTCGATGATGCGCTGACGGGCACGGCTCGGAATCTGATGGACAAAGCCCACGAGATCCTGATTGCTGTCGCGGAAGCCCATGCCACGGCCAATACCACTCTCGAAGAACGAGGCCGAGCGCGAGAAATTGAAGGTGACCATGCACTGGTACTGGTTCCAGATATTGACCATGCGGTCGAGCTTGTCGTTGCCCGTCTTCACATTATAAATATTGAGGAGGGCATCCCAATATGCGTTCAACTCGGCAAATGCCTTGTCAACCTTCTCGGTAGTGTCGAGCTCAGCGATGAGGGCATGCGCCTTCTTCTTGTTGATGACCTGAGGAGCCTCAAACTTCTCATCCTGCTCATTTTCGATATAACCCAGTAGGAACACGAAGTCCTTGGACTCACCCGGCTTGAGCGTTACCTCGATATAGTGAGAGGCGATGGGGCTCCAGCCATGAGCGTGACTGTTGCGGGGCTTGCCCTCCATCACTACCTGAGGATCAGCAAACTCGTTGTAAAGGCCAATGAAGGTCTCGCGGTCGGTATCGAAGCCCTGAATCTCAGCATTGACATGATAGAAGGCGTAATGATTGCGACGCTCGCGATACTCGGTCTTGTGATAGATGGTGCTTCCCTCGATTTCAACCTCACCCGTCGAGAAATTACGCTGGAAGTTCTCCATATCGGTAGCGGCATTCCAGAGGCACCACTCCTCGAATGAGAAGAGTTTCAGGGTCTTGGTCTCAGAAGACTCATTCTTCAGCGTCAGCTTCTGCACCTCGCACCATTTCTTCAGAGGAACGAAGAACAGCACAGAGGCCTCAACGCCATTCTTACGGCCAGTGATGCGGGTGTAGCTCATGCCATGACGGCACTCGTAGAAGTCGAGCGGCGTCTTGCAGGGCTTCCAGCCGGGATTCCAAATGATTCTTTCCTCTTTCCTCTCTCCTCTTTCCTCTACAATATAGAAGTATCGGCCGCCGTTATCCATCGGCACGTTATTGTAGCGATAACGGGTGATGCGGCGGAATTTGGCATCCTTGTAGAAGCTGTATCCACCTGCGGTGTTAGAGATGAGTGAGAAAAAGTCCTCGTTGCCCAGATAGTTGATCCAAGGCCAAGGGGTCTGCGGGTTGGTGATGACATACTCGCGATGCTGGTCGTCGAAATGACCGTAACGTTTCTGGTTTTCCATGTGTCTATTTTGTTATTAGTTCATTATTGTGCTTGCAAAGGTAGCTATTTTTTTCGTTCTCTCGGCAAAAAGCAAAAAAATCTTTTGTTCTTCTCTCATTTTTTCGTAACTTTGCCGCCAATGGAAGAAATACTTCATTATGTGTGGAAACACAAGATGTTGCCACTAAACGAGCTCACGACTACTGACGGGCGCGAGGTGGAGGTGGTGGATCCTGGCTTGCACAACCGTGATGCAGGGCCCGACTTCTTCAACGCAAAGGTGCGCATCGGCGACACGTTGTGGGTGGGCAATATTGAGATTCACCTGCGCAGCAGCGAGTGGTACACCCACGGACACGACCATGACCCCAGGTACAACAACGTGGTGCTGCACGTGGTGGAGGAGGCCGATACTGACGTGCTGACCGAGGACCGACGCTATCTGCCGCAATTGGTGCTGAAGATTCCTGACAACGTGAGACAGCATTATGACGAGCTGCTCACCACCGACCATTATCCTCCCTGTTACCGCATCATCAAGGACCTGAGTCCCTTACTGGTGCATTCATGGATGGCTGCCTTGCAAACGGAGCGCTTAGAACAGAAGACATTAGCCATCGGCGAACGGGTGCGACAATGCAACGGTTCGTGGGAGGATGCCTATTTCCAGACGCTGGCTCGCAACTATGGCTTCGGCATCAACGGTGACGCTTTCGAACAATGGGCACGCAACGTACCACTCAGCGCCATAGGCAAGCATCGTGATGACCTGTTTCAGATTGAGGCTTTCTTCCTCGGACAGGCCGGTCTGCTGACCACCGAAAGCATCCCTCCGCGTTATCGTGCCGATGCGCTCAGCGAGGGTTACTTCACCCGTCTGCAGAACGAATACGCTTATCTTTCCCATAAATTCCAGCTGCAAGCCATGGACTTTACTACCTGGCGATTCCTACGCTTGCGTCCCCAAAACTTCCCCCATATCCGCATCTCGCAATTGGCCACCCTTTATCATGAACGGCGTGCCAGCTTGAGTGCGCTCATCGAATGTGAGACGGTGGAAGCACTGCGAACATTATTGTCGACGCATGTCACTCCGTATTGGGAGACACACTATGTCTTTGGTGCTGAGAGCAAGCAAAGCAGCAAAAAACTATCGGTTTCATCGGCTGATTTGCTCATCATCAATACTGCCATCCCTATGCTCTTCGCAGTAGGCCGTCACCGTCAGAAGGAAGAGCTATGCGACCGTGCCTTCGACCTGTTGGAACAGATGAAAGCCGAGAAGAACCACATTATCACGATGTGGCAAGAGTGCGGACTAAACGTGAAAAGCGCTGGCGACACACAGGCCCTCATCCAACTGAAGCGCGAATACTGCGACAAGAAAGACTGTCTGCGCTGCCGTTTCGGCTACGAGTACCTAAGGCGAAATAACGAGATAACGTAACGTTATAACGAAAGAACCATGAACAACTACCATTTCGAAACCAAGATGCAGGTGCGCGACTACGAATGCGACATCGAAGGCATTGTCAACAACGCACAATACATCCATTACTGTGAGCACACACGCCATCTGTTCTTGAAGGAATGTGGCCTCAGCTTTGCCGAGATGCACCAGAAGGGCATCGACGCCGTAGTGGCCCGCATGCAGCTACAATACAAGGTGCCGCTCAGGCCCGACGATGAGTTCCTCTCACGGTTACGTTTAGAGAAAGAGGGCATCAAATATGTCTTTTATCAGGACATCTTCCGTGCCAGCGACGAACAGCTGTGCTTCCGCGGAAAGATAGAGCTGGTATGTCTCGTCAACGGTCGTCTGGGCAATAGCGAGGAGTACGATAACGCATTCAAGCAGTTTATCAGCAATAAACAATAGCCCGCTATGGAAGAGAAACGCTACGCCATTGCTTTGTCACAGCTCATGGCCTTCAGCCCAGCCACAGCCTTGCAGCTCTACCAAGAGCTGGGTAGCGCCAAGGCTGTTTTCGACCATCGTCACCACCTCGCCGATGTCATTCCCGACTGCTCTTCCCGTTTGATTACAATGCTGAGCAACTGGGATGATGCTTTGCGGCGAGCTGACGAAGAGCTGCCTTTTGCCGAGCATTATGCCATTAAAGTGCTCACACCCGCTGATGAAGACTATCCTCATCGGTTGAGTGAATGTATCGATGCGCCACTTGTGCTCTACTATAAAGGAACGGCCGACCTCAACCAGCCCTATATCATCAACATCGTAGGCACACGCCATTGCACTATCTACGGGCAGGATTTGGTGCGTCGCCTGTTAGCCGACCTCAAGACAATGTGTCCGCAAGTGCTTATTGTCAGCGGCCTGGCCTATGGTATCGATGTCTGTGCCCATTCACAGGCGTTGGCTATCGGATATGAGACGGTGGGTGTGCTAGCGCATGGTATGGAGAAGATTTATCCCACGCAGCACCGCGACATCGCTAAACGTATGGTGACACAGGGTGGTTTGCTGACGGAGTATATGTCAAACGCCCACATGGACAAGGCCAACTTCGTACGCCGTAACCGCATCGTGGCTGGTCTGTGCGATGCCACCATCCTTGTGGAGAGTGCGGCTAAGGGCGGAGGGCTTATCACTTGTGGCATCGCTCAAGACTATGGCCGAGCCATCTTTGCCTTCCCCGGGGCTGTGGGAGCCCGCTACAGCGAGGGCTGTAACAACCTGATACGCGACAACGGCGCACAGCTTATCACCAATGCCGTCGATTTGGTCAACTCGATGGGATGGCAGAGCATAGCCCAGCTGCAGCAGGCCAAGAGCGAGGGCATTGAGCGCGATCTCTTCCCCGACCTGACGGATGACGAGCGCACCATCGTACAGGTGCTCGACACGACGGGTGACCTGCAGCTGAACATCCTTTCTGTCAAGACAAATATCCCCATTGGCAGCCTCACGGCCCTGCTGTTTCAGTTGGAGATGAAAGGCGTTGTGCGCCCTTTGGCTGGTGGATGCTACCATCTCCTGAAATAGTCTCAAAGGGCTCTTTCACCCGAAAAAGAAAAGAAAATTTCATTTTTCTTTTGCTCTTTCCCCGCTTATTCGTACCTTTGCACTTTTGAAGAAAGAAAACAAACATCATCATTATGGAATACAACTTCAGAGAAATTGAGAAGAAATGGCAGAAGCGGTGGGTGGAAAACGGCACCTATCGCGTGGTCGAAGACGAGAAAAAGAAGAAGTTCTACGTTTTGAACATGTTCCCCTACCCTAGCGGCGCCGGCCTGCATGTGGGCCATCCCCTGGGATACATCGCCAGCGACATCTACGCTCGATATAAGCGACTTTGCGGCTTCAACGTCTTGAACCCGATGGGCTACGATGCCTATGGACTACCCGCAGAGCAATATGCCATACAGACAGGCCAGCATCCCGCCATCACCACTGAGCAGAATATCAACCGCTATCGTGAACAGCTGGACAAGATTGGCTTCTGCTTCGACTGGAGCCGTGAGGTAAGGACCTGTGACCCTGGCTACTATCACTGGACACAATGGGCCTTCCAGCGTATGTTCAAGAGCTACTATAGCATCTCGTCGCAGAAAGTGCAGCCAACAATCAAGCTCATTGAGCACTTTGAGCTGATGGGTACCGAAAACTGCGGAGCCCTGGGCACTGAGGAGCTGCATTTCACAGCCAGCGACTGGCACAACTTCTCTGAGAAAAAGAAGCAGGAGGTGCTGATGAACTACCGCATCGCCTACCTGGCCGACACGATGGTGAACTGGTGTCCAGGATTGGGCACTGTGCTGGCCAACGATGAGGTGGTGGACGGCGTCAGTGTGCGCGGCGGCTTCCCTGTGGAACAGAAGAAGATGCGTCAGTGGTGCCTGCGTGTCAGCGCCTTTGCACAGCGTCTGCTCGATGGTCTGGAAGAGATTGACTGGAGCGACTCCATCAAAGAGGCACAGCGCAATTGGATTGGCCGTTCAGAAGGTACTGAGATGGAGTTCAAAGTGGCCGATAGCGATAAGCACTTCACCATCTTTACGACAAGAGCAGACACCATCTTCGGCGTCACCTTTATGGTATTGGCTCCTGAGAGCGAATTGGTGCAGCAGCTCACCACTCCAGAGCAAAAGCAGGCCGTGGACGAGTATCTGACCTATGTGAAGAAGCGTACTGAGCGTGAGCGCCAGATTGATCACTCCGTAACTGGTGTCTTCTCCGGCTCTTATGCCATCAATCCCTTCACTGGTGAAAAGATTCCCATCTGGATTGCAGAATATGTGCTGGCTGGCTACGGCACGGGAGCCATCATGGCTGTGCCTGCCCATGACAGCCGCGACTACGCCTTCGCCAAACACTTCGGTCTGCCCATCATACCACTCATTGAGGGCGCTGACATCAGCGAGGAGAGCTTCGACGCAAAGGAGGGCATCGTGATGAATTCGCCTGTAGCAGGCAAGATAGCCCTTGACGGTTTCTCCCTGAATGGTCTTAGTGTAAAGGAGGCCATTGCCGCTACGAAGCAATTCGTCACCGAGAAAGGCTTGGGCCGCGTAAAGGTGAACTACCGTCTGCGCGATGCCATCTTCAGCCGTCAGCGCTACTGGGGCGAGCCCTTCCCTGTGTACTACAAGGATGATATGCCTTACATGATTCCCAAGGAGTGCCTGCCCCTGGAGCTGCCCGAAATCAGCGAGTATAAGCCCACCGAGACGGGAGAGCCACCACTTGGTCGCGCTAAGATGTGGGCTTGGGACACAAAGTTTGACAAGGTGGTCAGCGTCGACGAGATTGACAACAAGAGTGTCTTCCCCTTGGAGCTGAACACAATGCCTGGCTTCGCAGGATCGTCTGCCTACTACCTGCGCTACGAAGACCCGCAGAACGACAAGGCACTTGTGGGCAAGGATGCCAACGAATACTGGCGCAATGTCGACCTTTACGTGGGCGGCTCGGAGCACGCCACGGGCCACCTCATCTATAGCCGCTTCTGGAACAAGTTCCTCTACGACTCTGGCTATGCCTGCGAGGACGAGCCTTTCAAGAAGCTTATCAACCAGGGTATGATTCAGGGCCGTTCGAACTTCGTCTATAGAATAGCCTCCCCCGACCCCTCCGAAGGAGGGGAGAAAGGCGCACCTGTATTCGTCAGTGCCGGCCTGAAAGACCAATACAATGTAACGCCCATTCACGTGGATGTGAACATCGTGCAGAACGATGTGCTCGACATCGAAGCTTTCCGCCAATGGCGTCCCGAATACGAGAATGCTGAGTTCATCCTCGAAGACGGCAAATACATTTGCGGCTGGGCCATCGAGAAGATGTCGAAGTCGATGTTCAACGTGGTCAATCCTGATATGATTGTTGAAAAATACGGCGCCGACACGCTACGTCTCTTTGAGATGTTCCTCGGCCCTGTGGAGCAGTCGAAGCCTTGGGACACGAACAGCATCGGTGGCAGCTTCCGCTTCCTCAACCGTTTCTGGAACATGGTGACCGGGGCGGTCAACGGTTCATCCGTCGACACGGCCTCCCCCGACGAGCTGAAATCGCTGCACAAGCTCATCAAGAAGGTAACACAGGACATCGAAGCATTCAGCTACAACACCGCCATCTCGGCCTTTATGATCTGCACCAATGAGCTGACCCAGCTGAAGTGCACAAACAAGGAGGTGATGAAGACGCTTGTGATTCTTATCGCACCCTTTGCTCCTCATATTGCCGAGGAACTGTGGGAACAGCTGGGCGGCGAGGGCAGCGTCTGCGATGCCACATGGCCGAAGTGGAACGAAGAATACCTTGTGGAGAGTCAGGTGAAAATGGCAGTAGCCTTCAACGGTAAGGCCCGCTTCGAGGTAATGCTGCCCGCTGATGCCGATAATGCCACTGTGGAGCAGACCGTCCGCAGCGACGAGCGCACGGCGAAGTACATAGACGGCAAGCAAATAATGAAGGTTATCATCGTCCCTAAACGTATGGTGAACATTGTATGTAAATAAAGAATGACAATAGACCACAAGCTGTTATTAAAAGAGGTGGGGGATTATGCTGGCATAACCCTCGGCCTCTTATTGTATACGTTTGGCTTTACTGTCTTCCTCCTCCCTAATGAAATTGTGACGGGCGGCGTATCAGGTATCGGTGCCATCATCTTCTACGCTACACGCTTCCCCATCAGTTATACCTATTTCCTTATTAATGCCCTGCTGCTCATTGTAGGCCTGAAAATCCTTGGCTGGCGATTCTTGGTTAAGACCATCTATGCCATCATTATGCTCTCGCTGATGCTGGGCATTGCGCAGGAAGTGATTCCACAGGATGAAAACGGCAACTATGTGAAGATCTTGGGCGAGGGGCAAGAGTTCATGTCGCTCATCATTGGCTGTATGCTCACAGGCACAGCGCTGGCTGTCGTCTTTCTGAACAACGGCTCAACAGGCGGCACCGATATCATCGCCGCCTCGGTAAACAAGTTCCACAATGTATCGCTTGGCACCGTGCTGCTTTTTATCGACCTGATTGTCATTGGCTCCTGCCTGTTCATACCACAGTTCGGCAATTTACTGGAACGCCTTCATATGGTGGTGTTTGGCTTCTGCACAATGGTTATCGAGAATTTCATGCTCGACTATGTATTCAACCGCAACCGACAGTCTGTGCAGTTCTTTATCTTCTCCAACAAATGGCAGGAGATAGCCAATGCCATCGGCACGCAAATGGATCATGGTGTGACCATCCTCGACGGCCACGGCTGGTATACTGGTGACGAGCGCAAGGTGCTTTGCATCCTGGCCAGAAAGAACGAGAGCACTACCATCTTCCGCCTTATCAAAATGATTGACCCTCAGGCCTTCGTCTCGCAGAGCGCCGTCATCGGTGTCTTTGGCGAGGGCTTTGACCAGATTAAGGTAAAAGTGAAAGGTGAAAAGTAAAGAATTGCTACCACTATCAATCGAAACTTGTAAATGAAAATTGTCTTCGCTACCAACAACGCCCATAAACTGCAGGAAGTACGTCATATCCTCGGCGACAAGATAGAAGTGTTGTCGCTGAAGGATATCGGCTGCGATGCGGACATCCCCGAGACGGGTACCACGCTGGAAGAGAATGCCCGCCAAAAGGCAGAATACATCTGGCAGCACTATCACTGCAGCGTCTTTGCCGATGATACCGGCTTGGAGGTGGAAGCCCTGGGCGGAGCCCCTGGCGTTTATAGCGCCCGCTATGCCAGTACTGCACCCGATGGATCACTCATCGGAGAAAGCCACGACAGCGAAGCCAACATGGCGCGTCTTTTACACGAATTAGGAGAAAATAACAATCGCCACGCAAGATTTCGTACCGTCATTGCGTTAATACTCAAGAGAAACGTGTGTCCGTGTGGCTGTACCAGCATCAAAGAGGAGCATCTGTTCGAAGGCATTGTCAATGGCGAGATCACACGACATCGCAGTGGCAGTGAGGGGTTCGGCTACGACCCCATCTTCCGACCTGATGGCTACGACCAGACTTTCGCCGAATTGGGTGCAGACATCAAGGACAGCATCAGCCATCGTGCTCGTGCCACACAGAAACTCTGTGAATTTCTTCTGAACACCAAATAAACGATGAATGATAAATGATAAGATGATGGAAAGAAACAAAACAATATGCAATAAAGGTAAGCGATGGCTGATGATGATTGCTTTGTCATTTGTCATTTGTCATTTATCATTTACCGTCGCACTAGCGCAGACAGGCACTTGGAACGCATACATCTCCTATTATGAGCCGCAACAGATAGCGAAAGCAGGAAGCCACACACTCTTCGTGCGTGCCTCCAACGGACTGTACAGTTATAACCTCAACGACCAGAGTATCACCACATATGATAAGCTGCATCAGCTGAGCGACACCTACGTATCGCTCATTGCCTGGAACCAAAAGACACAGCGCCTCATCATCGTTTACAGCAATTCCAACATCGACCTGATGGATTTGGCAGGCAACGTGACAAACATCAGCGCCCTCTACAGCAAGTCGATGACGCAGAACAAGACGGTGAACAGCATCTTCATTAGCGACCAGTATGCCTACCTTTCCACTGGCTTTGGCGTAGTGAAGGTGAACATGGAACGTGCAGAGATAGCTGAATCCTATATCCTCGACCAAAACATCATCGCCACAGGCATTAACAACGGCAAACTCTACGCACAAACAGAACAGAAAACAGTCTACGCAGGAAACTTGACCAGCAATCTTATCGACAAGCATAGCTGGGCAGCCACCGACGACTATCCTGCTAATCTCTTCAACCAGGACCTCACCGACTGGAACACATATGCCGAGACTGTGAAGAGCCTGCAGCCTGGCGGACCGAAGCATAATCACTTTGGTTTTATGCGATTCAAGGACGGCATCCTCTATTCTTGCGGTGGTAATGTAGGCAGTTCAAACGCCTATCCCGCTACCGTGCAATTGAAGAAAGGAGATGAATGGGAATTCCTGCAAGACGATATGACAGGCGTAGAGGGAACCAACGGCAGCGGATGGACCTTTGTAGAAATGTATTCTGTCGACGTAGACCCCTTTGACAGCAAGCACATCTTTGCCGGTGGCAGGACTGGTCTTTATGAGTACTATGACGGCAAGCTTGTAAAATACTACAACAAAGACAACAGCATCCTGCAAACCGCCACCACCAGTAACAAATATGTGCTGACCGACGGTGTTACCTACGACAAGGACGGAAACCTCTGGATGATTCAAAGCGATGTGAAAAACAACTCGCTTATCAAGATTTCAAAGAACAACGAATGGTTCCCATACTATCAAGATTTGTTGATGTACAACAACGAGAGCCTGCCCAAATTAACCAGCCTCATCATTGACAGCCGTGGATTGATTTGGTTTGTCAACAAACATTGGGAAAAACCATCATTCTTTTGCTACGACCCGTCTACCAACACCATCGTCAATGCCATATTTAACTTGGTCAACCAAGACGGCACCAGCGCACAAGAAAGCTATAATCCACGCTGTATCGCTGAAGACCGCGATGCCAATATCTGGATAGGTACGGCTAACGGCCCCTACCTCATTGAGGCTGAACGCGTCAATACAACTATCGAATATGCCACGCAAGTGAAGGTGCCTCGTAACGATGGCACCAACTATGCCGATTACCTACTTGGCGGTGTGGATATCTCTGCTATCGCCGTCGACGGCGGTAATCGTAAATGGTTTGGTACGCGCGGCTCAGGCGTCTACCTCATCAGCGATGACAATATGGAACAGCTGCAGCACTTCACCACAGATAATAGCCCGTTGCTGTCGAATATCATTGAGGGTATCGCCATCGATCACCAGACTGGTGAGGTCTTCTTCGGCACCGACCAAGGCCTTTGTTCCTATATGAGCGATGCCACTGAGGCTGCAATAGAAATGGTAAAAGAAGACGTCTATGCCTATCCCAATCCCGTCGTCTCCGGCTATGAAGGTCTCATCACCGTTGTTGGTCTCTCACGCAATGCCGACGTAAAGATACTCACTTCCAGTGGCGTACTGGTGGCTGAGGGGCGCAGCAATGGTGGCACATTCACTTGGGACGGCCGAGACCGTCAGGGGCGTCGTGTGGCCAGCGGCATCTATATGGTTGCCGCCGCTACAAGCGAAGGCCAGAAAGGTGTTGTATGTAAGATTGCTATTGTACGCTGATGAGATGCCTTGCCACCTTGTTACTCATGGCCTCCAGCAGCCTGGCCTCGGCCCAGCTTGTCATAGACGGACGTGCAGTCATGTTCGACGAGCTGACCAACACGCTGTTGGCTACGGTGTCTGAAGACTGCTTCAACCAGAAGACGGTCACCATGAGTGTCATCACTGGCAAGGATTGGAGTTCCTGCACTATCGACGGCAATAGCATATCAGACGACTTTGTCTTCAAGAAGATCACGGCGGACAAGACATTTCTCGTCAGTTACAAAAACGCAAGCGGACAGAAATGCAGCGCCACCCTTAAATTCACCTTTCTACCCCTACTGCAACTGCAGGGCTCCTTTGGTTATAACTATAATGAAGGGATGCTACTCGTTTCCTCTCCTGATGCAAAACAGACCGACACCCTTGCTGCCACCATTAAGTGGCGGGGCGGCTCGACGAATACCACAGACAAACACAAGCGCAACTATAAGATCAAGCTGCAGAAGAACAAATCGCTGTTAGGTCTGAGAAACGATGACAGCTGGATTCTCGATGCCGGACAGGCCGACGTGTTCCGGCTTCGCAATCGTATCGCTATGGACTTATGGAACGATTTCGCTTGTCCACCTTATTATATCGACAAGGAGCCCGCTGCTCGCAACGGCGTCAGCGGTAGAGTTGTTGAGGTATTTCTCAACAATGAATACCGCGGCATCTACAATTTCTCCGAGAATCTCGACCGCAAGCAGATGCGCCTGAAGAAAGTGCTGGACGGTGAGATACACGGCTGCCTGTACAAGGGCAAGTCGTGGCAGCGCACGCAGATGTTCAATGTCTTCAACACTTACGACAATCACTCCGAGACATTAGAAGGCTTTGAGGTAAAATACCCAGACCTCCTTGACAACGACACCACCGACTGGCGTCCGCTCATAGAAGCCAGCAATTTCGCCTTACAAAGCCCTCGGTCAGAGTTTGAGGCATACGTTACCGACTATTTCGATGTCGAACCGATGATAGACTATAGCCTGTTGCTCACAGTTACATCGGCCGTAGACAATAGTGGCAAGAACACGTTCTGGGCAGTCTATGACAAAGAAAACGAAAAGAAGCTGACAATAGCACCGTGGGATCTTGACGCCACCTTTGGCCAGCGATGGGGTGGCTTGCTTGTCGGCGGCACCAACGACCATTCCTCTCCCAGATATCTGAGTGACGTAGATGTGTGTGTCTTCTACCAGTTCTATCGCCGCAACACGCTACAGTTCAATGACCGGCTAAATCAGCGCTACCAAGAACTTCGACAGGACGGCAAAGTCTTTTCTACTGACAGTCTTATCAGCAGAGTCAGCTACTATTATCATCTTCTCAAGAATAGCGGAGCTGCGGATAGGGAAACGAGGAAATGGAGCGGCGACAGCGATCTGCGTGGTGAGGAAATAGACTTTGACAACGAGTTTTACTATATTTGCAACTGGATAGAGCAACACATGCAGATTCTTGACTCAAGAGGATTCCCTGTTGAATACAATCAAGACTATTTTGACAGTGATGGTATTTCAGTGCCATCAAGTGATTCTTCAGTCAATGCTGCTTCTCCTATCTATCATCTCTCTGGACAACGTACCCAGCAAAACAGCCGCCTCAAGCCCGGCATTTATATTCAGCAAGGCAAGAAGATTATCATACGCCGATGAATCGCAAGCCATACATATCTCTATTGATGATTGCTGTGTGCCTGCCTTTCATCCTTTGGTATATATGCAGCATCGGACCCACGTTTGATGACTACACCTCGTTGCAGTCTACCTGGTTCACACAGATTTCAGATGCTGGTACGATACCGCCCGATGCCTTCCGACGACCCTTCGATTTCCTTTTGGGATACTTAGTGGGCTGGATGCCGGCACTCTTCCCTGTGCTCAACCATGTGATCATCATCCTGGGCCATACGCTTTCAGCCCTGCTGGTCTTTACCATATGCAGGCGCCTGTCATTCACTTCTCTGGCAACAAACATTGCCACACTCTTTTTCTTCTTCTCACCAGCAACATTAGGTGCTACGCTGGCGTGCGATGGTTTCAATCAGACATACTCCCAACTTTGGGGGTTATTGGCTTTGCTGCTTTATCTAAAAGGCTGTCGCCTATGGCAATGGCTACTATGTGTCGGTATTGCCGTCTTATCCAAGGAGAACGGATTAGCTTGGGCCGTCGTTCCGCCTGTGATTGCTTATGCCTTCCAACAGGTTAGCCTCCGTCAGACATTCCGTCATATCGGCTACGGCCTTCTCATTGCATTGGCTTACTTCCTCATCTATGGCATCGTCTATATCTCAGGCATATCAGGCATAGAGTATGCTGAAGAATATACCAATGCCACGCTATTGAGTCACGTGAAGGACTTTGTTCAGCTGATGGCCTACACATGGGTGCCTGTTGATTATATGAGCATTGTCTATGCACCCACGCGCAACCTGTTCATTGCCGCTATTACCCTACTCCTGTCGCTGCCTTTCCTCCTTTTGTTGGCCACCAAATATAAGTTGTTGAAGACCCGTCAGCTGCTGTTGCTGATCCTTTGCTTCTTTATCCTCGTTTCGCCTCATCTGATAACTGTGGTCAGTATCATGCACAATTATGCAGCACTCTCGATTGCGGCACTGATCATTGCCTTCATCGTGAGCCAAGTCAGCAACAAGAAGTTGCTCATGGCGAGCTTTACGCTCTATCTTGCTGCCGCTATCTTCACGGATATTCATCACTACAAGGCCGCCAATCAGTCTAGTTTATTGAGTAAGCGCATGGCACTATTGGCTATCAGCAAGGCCGACCGTCCGCTACAGCGTGTCACCTGCATTAACATCGATAATCCTGACGAGCCCCGATACTCCAACTTCTGTGTGCGCCCCGTCGATGCCTTTGCCTGGGGACTCTCAGTCCGCCATTACAGCCATTACGCTTGGCAGACATCCATCAGCGAGATCAACCTGTCACAATACGACGCACAGCAGGTCAAGAGTCTTGCCGACAGCGCTCTTAAAGCCGGCAGCGAGGCTGTGTGGGTCGTGGGAAACAGTAACGAACCGCTCATTGTCCTTTCCAAATAACTGAACATGTACACGCTCGTCAACAACAGGCTACACGCCCTCATTGTCATCCTCCTGGTCACAATGAGTGCCTCCTCCGTTGCCCAGTCCATCGTTGACACCGCCGAGGTGCATCAGGCCGGCCTGCGCGTCGTTGAGATTACCACCGTCAATGGCGAGGAGCCGCAAGGCAAGGCCGTCAGCCATCCCAACGGAACCAATTTCAACTATATCTATACGAACAAGGTGCCTTGCCAGATTGTCATTACCCTCCATCATGACACACTCTACAACAGCGGTGCCTATCAGGAGGGTACGTCTGGCGCCACCATAAGAATCAACGGCAACACCTCTGCCTATTACTCTAATGTGCTGAACATGCCCTACAAGCTGAAGCTTGAGAAGGCTGCAGACCTGCTATGCCGTTCCCAGGAAGCACAATATGCTGACAAGCACTGGCGCCTGCTGAAGGATGCCGTCTCGCTCAACACCATCGTGGGACTAAGACTCAGCCAGCTCGTCGGTTTGGAATGGACGGCCTCCTATACTCCGTGCAATGTCATCATCAACGGTGACTACAGAGGATGCTACCTGCTGATGGAAACCGTCAAGCGCAACAACAAATGCCGCATCAGCGTGGACAAGCAACAGGGCTACATCGTGGAGCGCGACCCCTACTGGTGGAAGGAGGAGCATTATTTCGCCACATCGTGGTATGAGAACGCCAACACTTACCGCTGGACATGGAAATACCCCGACGAGGAAGACATCACCACCGAGAAGGAACTTTTCATACAGCAGTGCATCAATCTGGCTGAGCAGGCTATCAGGACCGGAGGCCCTTACGAGAGACACATCGATGTCGACTCGTATGCCAAGTGGCTGCTGGCCCATGACATCTTGGGCACCAGGGACTCGGGCGGCAGCAATATGTATGTGAAGAAGTACGACGAGAGCGACAGCACATTGCTGGCCATGCCGTGCCTTTGGGATTTCGATTCCAGCTATGAAATGAAGCCTGACTCGTTCTCACGCCTGCACATTTCAGCCAACGCCTATTTCAGCACGCTGCTGAAAAGCAGCAACAAAACTTTTGCCAAGGCCTATGTGACGCTCTGGAACGATCTGAAGAGCGGTCTTACGGATACTATCACCTCCTTCATCCATGCGTATATGGCATCCGACGAGGCCAAAGCCTTGGATGCGTCACGGCTGCTTTACAACCGCAGGTTTAACTATGCCTATCCCTCCTTGGAGTACTCTGCCCAACAGGCATTACAATGGTTTAGCACGCACCCGTCCCTTATGGACGCTCAGATACAGTGCATTGACACAGTCGGCACATCCGCTATACTACCGGTTGTTGACAACGGCAACAAAAGACAGCGCTACTATGACTTACTGGGCAGGCGCACCGCTAAGCCCGCCGTCCTAAAGAAGGCTGGCATCAATGTCCTTCACTGAGAACAACATCGGCTTCTGCAAAGATCAACATGACAAGACTGCCATACATAGACAAACTGAAGGCTTTGGCCATGATGCTGGTGGTGATGGGCCACACCATCTACTACTGCACGTGGCATGAGACGGTGCATGATGATGCCATACTCAACATCATCTGTACCTTCCATGTCCCGCTGTTCTTCTTTCTGTCGGGTTTTGTCATCAAGGAGCCGCCGTCAGGGCGGAAGTTGGCGGAAAGGGTATATCGCCTCATGCTGCCCATGCTGGTAGTGGGAGGCATCAATGCCGTGCTCATTGGGAAAGTGCTGGAGTTTTTCGTTGAAAGCGGCCATAACGGCTATTGGTATCTGCTCACGCTCACCCTTTTCTACCTGCTTCTCTCACCCTTTTTGCTGATCAGGCGCAAGTCCGTATTTTTTGCCGACATCCTGCTGGCAGCCGTCATCTGGGTGTTGCTTCGCATCGCTTTGAGGTATTTCGGTGAGCAGTGCGAGCCGCTCAGTCTTGGCGGTGTCGTCACTTTCTGGCCTTACTTCATTGCTGGCCACCTCTGCCGTAAGTATGCGTTGGAAAAATTTGCCTATGGCAAGACGTGGCTCACCATTCTGCTCCCTGTGTGCTATCTGACACTCGTCATCGTCAGCTTCAGCCGCCTGGACAGCCTGCCACTCTATCAGGAATATCTCATCGCTTTCACGGCTATTGCCGCACTATTCGTCCTTTTCCGTCTCTTTGACGGCAGCCATACCTTTGTTGACCGCCAGCTGTCGCTCATAGGAAAAAGCACACTCGACATCTACATCTACCATTATTTCTTCATACGTTTTATCGACCTCTCCTTCCTACAGACATCGTCCATTGCTACGGAGCTGCTCGTCACCATCCCCCTCACTCTGGCCATCGTCTACGTCACGATGGCTATCGGGAAAGCGGTCAGGGCGCTGCTGAGAACCGTCCGCTATTGGATTGCGTTCATCATACCGGCCTTCTTCTCCCTGCCAGCTATGGCCGACAGCTACGACCCTGATAACTACAAGCCGGAAATAGACACGGTGAAGATCGACGAGACCAACCTGCCCATCATCTTCATCGACACACGCTACGGCAATGAGGAGACGACGGTGATTCACAAGGACTGGCGCGTGGCTGCACGGATGAAGATCATCAACAATGCCGATGGCATCAACTATGGCGACACCATATCTCATCCAGGCCAGACGGCAGACTACGACGGATGGATAGCCATTCGCTACAGAGGCAACTCCTCATTCACCTCGTCGCCCAAAAAGCCCTTCAGCATCAAGACGATGAAAACCGCCGATCCAGAGGGCGAAAAACGAAAGGCGGCACTTTTGGGTATGCCCAAGGACAACAGCTGGGTGCTCATTGCTCCCTACATCGACCGCAGTCAGCTACGCGACGTGCTGATGTTCCAGTTGGCCCGTCCTTACTTCGACTACACGCCACGGGTGCGCCATTGCGAAGTCATCATCGACGGCATCTACTACGGCATCTATGTCCTCGCCGAGAACATACGCAAGAGCCAGTATCGCCTGAATCTTGAAGACCCAGGTGAAAGTGGCGATGCCTTGACTGGCGGCTATCAGCTGCAGATCGACCGCAACGATGAAGAACATTACTACACCTTAAAATATCCTGCACAAGACAGCCTCGGACATACATATCCCTATTTCAACAAGATTTACCTGCAATACAAGCATCCTGAATACGACGAGATGACGCAGGCACAGCTCGACTATATCCACCATCGTATTGACGCGATGGAAGATGCGTTGGCGTCGCCTCTGTTCGCTGATCCCGAGACTGGCTACCGGCAACATATCGACGTTATGTCGTTCATCGACCAGCAACTGTCGCAGGAGGTATCAGGCAACGTCGATGGCTATCGTCTCAGCACCACTATCTATAAACACCGTGACTCAGATAATCCGCGATTCAAGACAGCCATCTGGGATTTTAACCTTGCCTTTGGCAATACCGGCAGCACAGGAGGCACGCGGACAGACTTCTGGCGCTATCAGAACAGCTATTTCACCGATTTCAACTGCATCAACAAGGTGCCTTTCTGGTGGATGCGGTTGATGGAGGACACAGCCTACGTCACACAGCTAAAACAACGCTGGGCACAATACCGCGAGGGTTTCTACAGCAACCAACACGTTTTTGAAGTCATCGATTCGCTTGCCAATCACTTAGAGGAAAAAGGTGCCCTACAGCGTAACTTCACCACTTGGCCTACCTGGGGCATCAAATTGCCTGTTCCCAACTGGCGCACGGTAAACACCTACGACAAGGAAATCTACTATATCAAGAAATGGATTAGCAGACGACTGGCGTGGATGGACCATCAGCTGGGATACGACCTCATTGGCATCATAATGCCTACAACCAATGCCGACAAGCACATCGTAGGTTATTACACGTTGAAAGGCGAGCGTATCGAGGTACCACCCGCCAACAGTATTATCATTGTGCGCTACAGCGACGGCACATTCAGGAAGATCCGTACTTCTCAATAGCCTCGTAGTAGGTGTCCAGGCTACCAATGTCGAAGCGGCCTGCCGACATAGGCCAGGCGTGCATCGTAGTGTGTTCCACCATATAGTGGGCCAGATTGCCTGGCGCATCCTTGCCACAGCCGTTCTCTACAGAGTGTCGCACCAGGTCAAGATCCTCCTTTCTGTAGATATAGAACGGCGGCACGGCCCAATGGCTCTTCGGCTCCTGCGGCTTCTCCTCCATGTTCAGCACCTTCATCTCGTCGTCTACCACAATCACGCCTGTGCGCTGCAGCTTCTCGATGCTGGGCTGCTCGTGGCACATGATGCACGATGTGTTCTTGGCATGGGCAAAGTCCACAAACTCCTGAAACGAGAAGAACAGCAGATTGTCGGCTGCCACCACCAGCATATCGTCATCGATGCCCAACTTCTCCATAGCAAAGAGCAAATCGCACACAGCACCCAGACGGGTGTCGTTGGTCTCGGTGCCGTCATCCACGATGGTGACAGGCTTCTGATAGCTCAGTCCCTTCTTCCACTCTTCGAAGATGGGTGCAAACTTATGGTTGGTAATGACAATATGCTCGTCAATCTCAGGAATCCTGTCAATATCATCGAGCATACGCCCAAGGATCGTATTCTCTCCTATCTTCAACAACGGCTTCGGGAAGTTCTTTGTCAGCTCCCCCAATCTTGTGGCATAGCCTGCTGCAATCACAATATTCTTCATCGTCTTATCTTAATTTGGTTGTTAATCTTCCGTTTATCTTCCCTTTATCCACATCCTGAAAATGGGATCTTCGAGAAAGACTCCTTCTTTGGTGATGTCTATCAGCTCACGGTCGCGGAGGGCTGTCTTGATACGTGAGATATTCGATTTTGTACCAAGGTTGTAATTCTCTAAGACGGCCCTGCTGCCGAAGTCTGTATGTACACCGTCGCAGATGGCACGGATAAAATTCAGCTGATAGGAGGTTAGCCCTTGTGTCTGCTGTTCGAACAAACCGGAACACTGAGCCATCAGCGCCTGCACGCCATTTTCGAAATCCTCTGTGGTGGCTTCTTTGTCTGTTTCGGCAAAGACATTCCACGCCAGCTGTTGGACATAAGAGGAGTTGTTATCTACCGTTTCACATATTTTCTGCGCCAATGCTTCTGAGATGTGCTTACCATGCTTCTCAAAACGTGAGCAGATATAAGCTATCCAGTCAGCCGTTGGAATCTTGTCTAGGAACATTGTCTCACCAAACTGATAGAAGGGCATCTTGCGGTTTTGGAACTGCTTCGTCATCAGGTGCTTCTTGCTGCCGAAAAGACAATACGAGACGTTGCGCTGGTGTTGCCAAACGCCACGAAGCCGTTTCTGAACGGACAGCGAATTGCTGAACTCGCCTATCTGCTGGAATTCATCGATGCAGACAACAAGATGCACACCCTGCTCCTGAGCAATGATCTCTGGAAGTTGCAAAATTTCCTCAGGCTGATAATTCTGAGGCGTGATACCTAACGACAACGATATCTCCGACATGGGTTCTGGTGAGAAAGCGATCTTCGGCGTCAGCCTGACCAGAAATCGCTTGATGTTATCCAGTATCTGTTCCGTCTTGGTCGCAGTTTCTTTGATGACAACGGAGGCAAAACGATTGTAGAAGTCGTATTCGCTGCGACAATCGTAGATATCCATAAACACCACCTTGATGTCAGGACGATTCATCTCTGACTTCACCTTTTTTACGATGGAACTCTTACCCATTCGACGTGGAGAAATGAGGATGACGTTGATGCCGTTCTCGAAATCCAGCTTCAATCGCTTTGTTTCTTTCAACCTGTCCGTAAAATTATCGCCCTCTACAGACATTCCGTATACAAATGCTCTATCCATAATTGCCTCTATATATAGGTTTATTCGGTTGCAAAGATAGAAAAAAAAAATATGGTACACAAACTTGTGGTCCACAAACTTGTGTACCGTAGTTTTTTTTAACACCTCACATCATTCATATATGATGTCACTCACCCGTCCCTTTGGCATCTTTTTCAAGTAAAACGTTTTTCGAGAGCTATCACCCATCGGGATTCGACATTCGCATCTCACCCGTTCGGATTTTTCCTTTTGACTCAATAGCTTCAGCATCTGACCAATCTGCTTGTCGGTCAACTTGGCTGGATCAAACCAGCTCCCATAACCATCTTCATCGTCCATCAACATAGACTCAGGATAACGCATCAGAACATTGCCGCTTTCCTTGTCAAACACACACTCCATCTCCTTCAAGTCATCATTACGCATCAATGTCACCACGCTGGATTCTGGTGACACAATCATGCCTTCAACGAATACACCCACATCAATCCATTCCTCACCCCATGCTTCATCTGAGCCAATATCCATCACAAGCCCGGCATATTTCCCTTCGGTCTTCACAACGGTCGGACTCAGCTTCCATTGGTTGGGGGCTTTGACCATGTCTGCCGTGAGAGGTTCAAACTTCACCACCTCAGCATCGGATTTCCGTATGTAGCCAACTTCCAAATCGGGCGCATAGCTCTTATAAATGTTCACCTTCCAGAAGTCACCCTCTTCACCTAACAGAAGAAGCGTCTCTCCTGCATACTCTACAGACTTTTCCGCCTTACACTCGCTGGGCACTTCTTGATCAGACCATGTCACATCCACTTGCACCTCACCTTCTTCCTCATCCTCGCCCAACCAAATTACAAGCCAAGGGCTGTTGGCACTGGCAGACCTGAACACGTCTGCACCTTCATCTGAAGTCACTCGCACAAACGCCTCTATCTTGGGCACTTTCACGCCCAGAACATTGTCAGAACCACCTGCAGGTTGATTACTCTTTGCGTTGCTTGTGCTACTCCAAGTCATCAGGGATGCTATCATCCCCAACATCATCAGAAAACTTTTTCTCATTATTTTATGAATATAATTTAGAAGATATAGCTGGTCTGATGCAATTATCGTATCATTCTTTTTTTTGCAAAGTTAGTGCAAACCGAGCGAAAAACAAAATAAATAAGAATTTATTTTTTTCCCGAGGTGCAGCCTCTGGCATCCCAGAACCTTCATCGTCGTTATTCATTAGGAGGCGTGACAGGTGCCAGTCCTCACCGTCTCCGGCATCCCTGCGAAAAAAAGGTCAAGACCTAACATCGTCTCTGAAAATACCTTTATACAAAGGATTTCTGCGAGGTTAGGTCATGTTTTGAGAGGTAACATAGAGGTAACGTAGACCTCACGTCATACCTATAGGATGTCACTCACCCGTCCCTGTGGCATCTAGTATCTTTTCTTCATAGTTCTTCATTTTTACGACGGCAAAGATACGAAATGTTATTGATATTTCATTCCATTTCGAGATTTTTATCACTTTATCCCCTTCACCTCCTTCGAAAACACATTATAGAAGATGATGGTCTGCTGTACAAGCCAGTCGAGGGCTTCCTCCATCTTACTTGGGTCTGACAAATCCGTTTGATGGAACAGAGCTATTGTCTTGTCGTTCGCAGTAGGATTCGCATCCCATTCAGGCTCACATCCAAGAGCAAGATTGATTTCATTCTTTCTGGCTTCTAATGTTGGATAGTACTTATCCACTACGGCCTTTCTGATATACAATTTCACACCAACGAAATCCTTCAGCGTATTGCACACATTCGACAACAATATGTTTTGTCTGCCAATCCTAATATCATACCAATACTGCGCCCTAGGTGTTTGCAAGGATGGAATCTTATTCGTAGCCTTCAGTTTGTCCTTGAATCTTGTCCAAAAATCCAGTTGAATCTTATGGGAATCCACAATCTTTTTTGAACGGATTATTTTTGTATCCGAAAAAGATGCTTTACCGTTGTTCCTGTAGACATTCAGTTCCTGCCCTGTTTCATCTTTCCATTGAGACCATCCATTGGAAGAACCGCCAACACAGAACTGTGCTGCACCGCTGGGCGAATCGAAGCAAACATCTTCCTTGACAGTTCTTTCTCCGTTTCTGAAGTCCGTATATTTTGCAAAGAGAATATCACGCTTCTTCCTTCCTGCAGGACTAATCTTGTCAAGATGTACAGGATTGATAGTACTCCCTTTTAGGACTGTCAACGACTGATCTTCAGGGTTAAAGAGTCCCTTGGCATTGGCATTTCTGGTCAGGACACATTTTATAAGATTTGTCTTTGGAATTAGAGGTGGAGTTGGAGCAACAGCTTTCGTTTCTGGCAGACGACCTTCGGCAGAGGCCGTGAAACGCATCGTTGCCAACATCCCCTTTATCTCTTCTTCAGAGAACGAACTGCCGTATTTATCCATCAGGTAGGGTCTCAGGCTCTCTGCTATTTGTATCTGGGCATTGGCTATCAGGCTTTCCTTGATTTTGTTCAGATTGCTTTGCCGTTGTATCTCCTCTATGCGTTGTTCGCAGAAGTCCACGATGTCATCTTTGCCGAACTGCTCCCTATTGAACTTCTCCACAAACTTTGCACCCAACTTATTGTCAATCTCAAGTGGAATCCTTAATACAGAAACAGCATCCTTACTCTTTGGCTTGTCATAGAACACCTCAATGTGTTCACCAATATATATGCCCACATCCAGTTTCAGCTGACGCATATACGACTCCAGCTGTACACGTTCTCTTTCCGTCTGCGTGTGAACAGGACGTTTCACCTCTATGACAAAGAGGTCTTCGCCGTCACTCTTCACAAGAATGTCAGGCTGAATAAACTTACTGTTACCGATGGGGATGTTGGGCTTATGGCAGATCTCGCCCTTATACATTATCCATCCCAACAGTTGCAGCTGGTTCTCAATAAGCGTGTGGTAAGTGTCCTCATCCACATCCTTTTTCTTCGCTTCGCATAGCACATATACGAACTGGTTCCACTTCTCTATCATGGTATCCTGTTTTTAGTTATTTTGCTCCCTTCCTTCTGTTACACTCACGGCACAGCATCTGGCAGTTCTCAGCACTAGTAGGCCCGTTCTGGCTCCAAGGAGTAATGTGGTCAGCTTCCATTTCTGACAATTCATAGTGTTTGCCGCAAATTGGACAAATACCATGTTGGCGCGTATAGGCAGCCTTGGCCATTGCCGGCGAGAACTTACGAATGTTCAACACCCTCTCATCACCTCCCAACACATATTCGTATGCGCCAGCATTGTGGGTTACGTCATCATCCATCCACAGCCGCTCCAACTCCTTTTGTGCTTTGTCTGTGTCCCAGTCTTTCAAATCATGGTATTCGTCATACAGCCGTCCCCATTCAAGACCCTTCATAAGTTTATCGTATTTAGGGAATGTGGCTTCTACCCAGTTGATGACCTTTTGGAAATAGAGCATCAGGTCGTTGGCATTGGGCTTGTCATGATACTGCCCCATATATTCATCAATGCTCCCTTTGAAACGTTCCTTGTCGCTGTTGGCTGCCCATTGGATAACTGTCTCCAGATACTTTTGACGCTTAGGATCGCCATTCAGGTAGTTAGCTCCCATCAACACGCCTTTTCCTGTCAACTTTGAGAAACGCCGTTTAGCATCACTCAGCCAAGGACCAGTAAATACGGCATTACGACGTTCCTGGTCAGAAAGCTGCTCTCCTGAAATGTTGATGATGTTAAACCATTCCAGCTTCTCTGACGGTTCACCATTGCATACATAGATGAGCAGTTTGTAATTAAGAATCCGTTGCTGGATGTCCTTTGGCTGGTTGTGGAAATACTTACCGTCGACGCTATAAGCACGGTCAAGATAGCGACAGATGGAAAGTGTGCGCTGCTGACCGTCTAATAGCTCATAATGATCACCCTCATCACTCCAGTACATCACGTTCAAAGGAAATTTTCTCATCACGGAACGGATGACTTCCTGCTCCTGAGCAGGCTTGTAAATAAATTCACGCTGAAAGGCGGGGCGAATGTTCAGTTTACCGCCATAACCGAGAATGTCGCTCAGTTCATCGTATTCATAGCCGTCATATAACTCGGCTATCGTTACTTCTTTCAAGTTGATTTCCATTTCCATAGGGCACTATCTTTTGTGTCGGATAAGTATTCTCTTATACATACCTTTTCCATTGACTACAGGAGCATCGTATCTTGTATGAGGCTTTTTCAAATCTTCAAGCATACCATCACCTCCTCTATCCGTTGTCCAAATAAGTTCAAATTGATTGGGGTTATATTTCGTCATGAATGTAATTGGAACGCCCATAGCTCCATCATAATCTTCAGGAATATCCTGAGTTTTCCCTACTTCAATAGCTTTGTAGTTTTCGTATTCAGGATAGTTTTCTGGCTTGTATTTCTTCGTGAACTCCATTTCCTCCTCGCGTTTCTTGACATGAAGGTTAGTGAACCACATCACTCCAGCCACGCGAATCATCCCCTCTCTGTGGTCGGCATCTGTTGCTGTATCTTCATAGGTTGGACTGATGAAATGAGCACAGTTTCGGTTGAAACCATAGCCTAGCCACAAGCGATTTTCCTTGATATAACGAAATACCTCTTTATACGTGATGGCATTCTGATGACCGATAATCAAAAACTTCTTGTCGAAATCCATCAGCTGCTTTACATATTGTCGGAACAACGAGAAAGGAGGATTCGTAACCACAATGTCTGCCTGCTTTAAAAGTTCGATACACTCCTTTGAACGGAAATCACCATCACCTTTCAACGGCTTTACATCCAATTCTTCAGGATCTATGCGGTTGTTTCCGTTCTTGTCGCCCTCATAGATGATATATACCGCCTGTTCCTTGTCGTGCTGGCTAAACAAATCAATGTCATTGTTTTTATAGCATGTACAGATGAGTCGTTTCAACCCAAGCCATTCAAAGTTGAGAGCAAAATATTGGAAGAATTCGCTTACACGTGGATCATCACAGTTGCATAGCACCGTCTTTCCTTCGAACTGGCGGCGGTAGTGATATAGTTCGCGCTCTATATCCTCACGTCGGGTATAGAACTCATCCTTTTTAGCCTCCTTTGCCTGATGTAGGTTTGTGTTCTTGTTAGCCATTAGCAATATCCAGTTATAGGCACTGCTGACTTATCGGGATTTGTGACGGGCAAAACCAAAGTGACCTCAGAACATAGAAAAGGCGTGAACCGCCTTATCTACATCTTGAGGCCGTAGGAATTGCCCGAGTAACCAGATAAGTCATGTCCACACCCTGAGGTGCAGAACTAGCGACTATCAGTTACTCTATCTTTGAAATTTCCTACGTTTCAAGATGTACCGAATAATCAGCTAATGCTGTTATTGTTTTCCTCGAAAGTCATACCGCCACCCTGCACTCAGGGAAACATGACCTGAAGTCATGAGCCGATTTATCGACGTATCGGCGATACTTGCTGCAAAAATACAAAAAGATTTTGAAACCCAAACAATTTTGTAGAAAATTCTTCATCTATGCACCACAAACCCTGAAAAACATTGCTTATGGATTTCTCATAGAGAATGGCGAAAAATGTCACTCACCCGTCCCTGTGGCATCTTGGATGGCGAATTTACCATTCATTTAATAACACTACTCCCGAAATGATCTAATGCATTTTCAGAATGGGAATAATAGCTTTGTAAAGAAATATTATCATTTTGACTGTTATGATGTAGACATGATAGTTTATTTCATTCAAAAAGTGAAAATAAACCACAATCCATCACTTTTGCTATCAACTAGCTGAAATACAGTAGATTGAAGAGTGATGGTTTGGAGTGATGGTTTTTTAAACCATCACTCCGAATTTTTGACATTTTTTCCGGCAAAAATCAGCTGCATTTTTCTGAAAAACAGGCTCTTTACAAAATTTTAGAGGCTCCAAAATTTGCTGCGGGGCCTCCGCATTATGCTGCGGAGCCTCCAAAATTTGATGAACAGCACTACTCATGACGCTAAAAATCTTGTCAAAAAACAAGAAAAAGTGATGGTTTAAAATAACCATCACTATAAACCATCACTCCTTAAACTATTGTTAAACAATAGGTTAGAGGCGAAAGTGATGGATTGTGGTTATTTTTCGATTTTTGAGTGGAAAAAATTTTTATCTGCATTTACCCATTTCTATCAATTCGCAGAATAAGGATATAATCCATTGATATACAATAATTTCTGCCATCACAACCAGCGTCGGTGATAATGAACGAGCATCGCTCAGGATGGATAGGATGCATATAACTACGTCAATCTCTGTCACAACTCGACCAATCATACAAAGATGAATTTTCCTTTGGAATTTCGCCGCATCTTCGTACCTTTGGCTGCGCCGAAGGTACTCTCGCTCGAGAAAACTCAAATTAAATTTGGTTTTCTTCTCGCTTATTAGTACCTTTGCAGCGTTTTTAATACGTATTAAGATGAAAATAGCTTTAATCGGCTACGGCAAGATGGGCAAGATGATTGAAGAGATTGCCATCAGCCGGGGCCATGAAATCGTGAGCATCATTGACATTGACAATCAGGAGGAGTTCGAGAGCGAACGCTTCGCCAGCGCCGACGTGGCCATCGAGTTTACGGCACCGCAAGCTGCCTACGGCAACTACCTGAAGTGCTGGGCAAAGGGTGTGAAAGTGGTGAGCGGCTCGACAGGCTGGATGAAGGAGCACGGCGACGACGTGAAGCAGGCCTGCGCCAACGGCAAGACCTTGTTCTGGGCCTCGAACTTCAGCATCGGCGTAGCCATTTTCTCTGCCGTCAACCGCTATCTGGCCAAGATTATGAACCAGTTTCCGCAGTATGACGTAGAGATGGAGGAGACGCACCACGTGCACAAGCTGGACCATCCCAGCGGCACAGCCATCACGCTGGGTGAGGAGATTGTCAGCGCGATAGACCGCAAGACGGCATGGGCTGAGGACACCACCGATCCCAGCCTGCTGCGCATCGACCATATCCGTCGCGGCGAGGTGCCCGGCATCCACACCATCCGCTATGACTCGGACGCCGACCTCATCACCATCACGCACGATGCACACAGCCGCAAGGGCTTCGCCTTGGGTGCCGTCCTGGCTGCCGAGTACACGAAGGACCATCAGGGACTGCTCACCATCAGCGACATGTTTAAATTCTAGTTTTTACTAGTATTACTAGTCCAACTAGTTAAACTAGAAAGATACAAGAAAAAATGGCTAAAAAGAAAGAAAAGAAGCCGCTGAACATGAAGCGGCAATGGATTAAGTTCAGCATCGTACTGGTTCTCTACCTGCTCTTCCTCTTCTGGGTGAAGTCGTGGTTGGGTCTGCTCGTAGTGCCGTTCATCTATGATGCTTATATCTCGAAGAAGATCAAATGGAAGTGGTGGCAGGACCGCGAAGGGCCTATCCGCACGGTGATGTCGTGGGTTGATGCCATTGTCTTCGCCCTTGTGGCCGTCTATTTCATCAACCAGTTCTTCTTCCAGAACTATGTCATCCCCAGCTCGTCATTGGAGAAATCGCTGCTGACAGGCGACTATCTCTTTGTGTCGAAGCTGAGCTATGGCCCGCGCATCCCGCAGACGCCGCTGACGATGCCCCTGACGCAGCACACGCTGCCCATCGGCGGCATCAAGTCGTATATCGAGTGGCCGCATTGGGACTATCGTCGCGTCAGCGGCCTGGGTCATGTGGAGCTGAACGACATTGTGGTATTCAACTACCCTGCCGGCGATACTATCTGCTCGAAGACGCAGTATCAGACCTATTACTATGACCTCTGCTATGAGCTGGGTTATCAGCTGCTGGAGCAGGCCAACGGGCCGCTGCCAGAGCTGCAGCAGATCATCGACTCGATGCCGGCTAACACGCGCTATACGTTCTATCAGCAGCTCTATGCCTCAGGCAAATCGGTCATAGAAAACAACTATGCGCAGTATGGCGACATCAGCACACGTCCGACAGACCGTCGTGAGAACTATGTGAAACGCTGCGTAGGTCTGCCTGGACAAACACTACAGATCAAGGATCACATCATCTATCTGGACGGCAAGCCCAACAAGGAGCCCGACCTGGTGCAGTATTCCTATACCGTCGTGTTCAAGGAGGGAGCCACGCTGACCGACGACTTCATGAAGGAGCAGGGCATCACCTGCGAGGATCTGGGCTATACGCCAGGCTCACAAGGCGACGGCATCGTCTTCTCAGGCCGCAACCGATACATCGCTGCGATGCCGCTGACCAAGAGCGTGAAGGCTGCTTTGGAGGCTCGCAAGGACTTGGTAGACAGCCTTGCGCTGAACACTACCCCACCCGATGATGACTGGCGCAAGGTCTATCCGAAGAACGGCAACCTGCATTGGACACGCGACAACTACGGTCCCATCTGGATTCCGAAGAAGGGCGCCACCATCGACTTGGCCGATACCGTCAAGCTGCCTGGCAAGGACGTGCTGCAAAACCTCGCCATCTACGAGCGTTGCATCCGTGCCTACGAGGGCAACACTTTGGAGGTGAAGAACGGTCAGGTGTACATCAACGGCCAGCAGACCACGAAATACACGTTCAAACTGGATTACTACTGGATGATGGGCGACAACCGCCACAACTCTGCCGACTCCCGCTACTGGGGCTTCGTGCCTGAAGACCATATCGTGGGCAAGCCAATCTTCATCTGGTGGAGCAGCGATCCTGACCGCAGCTGGTTCTCAGGCATCCGCTGGAGCCGCCTCTTCCGTTGTGTAGATAACATCAAATAAGTCCGTATGTTGCGACTGAGTCGCAACAAACAAGTTGCTAATGCGCAAGACTGCGAAGTTCCTCATAGCCTTGGCCCTGGCCCTCCTTCTCATGCTGGGGTTCAGGGCTGTGGTGTTCACCATCTGTACTGTTGATGGCGATGCGCTCTCTCCGCTGTTGCAGAAGGGCGACCGCGTATTGGTGAACCGCTGGAGCTATGGGCTGCGCGTGGGCAGCGACGACGGCCTCATCAGCTATACACGCATAGGACGACATGCAGTCAAGCGTGGCGATATCGTGGCCTTCGAGAATCCCCAGAATACTGATCAGGTGCTTATCTGTCGCTGTGAGGCATTGCCTGGCGACACCGTTGAGCACGATGGTCAGCGGATGGTCGTTCCTGGACTGGTGAACTGTGCTGGACGCGACCACTACTGGATGCGGTCTCTTGGCAACGATAACTCTGCCGACTCGCACACGCTGGGATTTATCTCTGAGGAGCTGATTATCGGCCGTGTCACCACCATCGTCTACAGTCATGACCCTGACGCCTCTATCTTGCACGGATGGCGAGGCGACCGCACGCTGATCTCATTATAGGCTATGACGGCACTTCTCTCTACCACCTATTTCGGCCCTGTGCAATGGTATCAGAAGCTGTACCGTCACGAGCACGTATTGATGGAAGTGCATGAGTCGTTCGCAAAGCAGACCTACCGCAACCGTTGCCTCATCGCTACGGCACAGGGTGTGCAGGCGCTGACGGTGCCTGTAGCGGCTTCAGAAGACGGTACACGTATGACAGGTGCCATTCGCCTCAGCAATCACGGCCATTGGCAGCACCAGCATTGGCAGGCCATCACGTCGGCCTATGGCGACTCTCCTTTTCTGCCGTATTATGAGGATGACCTGCGGCCCTTCTTTTTTGAGACGGAGCGCTGGGAGCGGCTCATCGACTACAACGAAGCCATCAGAAAGAAGATATGTGAGCTTATCGACATTCACCCTCATGTGGAGCCGACAAGCGATTTTGTAAAAAACGGCGATTTCATCGACTTTCGCGACACGATCCGACCCAAGCAGGCACCTGCAGACCCTGACTTCAAGGTTCGCCCCTACTACCAGGTATTCCGTGAGCGTCACGGTTTCCTGCCCAATCTCAGCATCCTCGACCTTCTGCTGAATATGGGGCCTGAATCCATTTTCTTTCTTTGATTCCAAAAAAATCCCAAGGCTTGGGACAAAAGTCCCACGGCCTGGGAAAAAAGTCCCAAGCCTTGGGACTTTTCTGGGAAAGGTCTTTTATCCTTTCATGGGTTGATATTCTTCCACCAAATAATTCGGTCTGTGCTTGCTCTCTGTAAAGACGCGGCCCAGATACTCGCCGATGATGCCTAAACAAATCAGCTGCACACTTCCCAAGAAGAGCATCACGCAAATCAGCGTGGGATAGCCTGCTACGGGGTCGCCATAGGCCAGCGCCTTGATAAAGGTGTAGATTAAATAGATGAAGGCGCCAAGGCCAGTCAACAGTCCAATGACTGTAGCGATGCGCAGAGGGGCCTTGGAGAAGCTCACAAGCCCCTCTATGGCCAATCCAGAGAGCTGTAGCAGACTCCAATGACTCTTGCCGTAGCGACGCTCCTCCTGATCGAAGAGAATCTCCTTCTTGCGGAAGCCAATCCAACTATACAGTCCTTTGGTATATCGCTCCGTCTCACGCAATTCGCGCAGGGCATTGATACATTTACGGTCCAGCAGACGGAAATCACCCACATTCTGCAGCACCTCATAGCGCGATGAGCGAGCCAGGATGCGATAGAACAGCATGGTCAGCCGACGGCGCAGCCAGCCTTCCTTGCCACGTGTACGTCTTCTGGCATAGACATCCTCGAAGCCCTGCTCCCATTGCTCCAGCATCTCCACGATGACGTGCGGCGGATGCTGCAGGTCGGCGTCCATCACCACAGCACAATGGCCGCGAGCGTGGTCAAAGCCTGCCAGCATCGCTGCCTCCTTGCCGAAATTGCGTGAAAGGGTGACGAAAGCCACGCGTTTGTCTTCTTCAGCCAGCTCCTTCAGAATAGCCTGCGTCTTATCGGTGCTGCCGTCGTTGATGAACAACAGCTCGAAATCATACTGCGGCAGGCCATCCGTCACTTGACTCATCGCCTCGTGGAAGGGCCTCAGCGATGCCTCCTCATTGAATGCCGGCACGATGATGCTGACCAGTTTCTTTTCCTTACTCATAGCCTATCTCGATATCTTTGATTCTTCGTGCTATATTGGTGGTAGGACGTGTAAAGACCAGATAGGGATTACCGCAGACCTCCACCGTCTCAAAATTGAAGTCGTCCAAATCGTAGGAGTCGCCGTCGTAGACCATCAGCCGCTGATAGAAATGCAGGGCCGACAGATCCTCTTCATTGAGGATAAAGCGGACACTTTTCACAGGCCTACTGTCCTTCATACGCCACACAAAGAGCGTGTTGTTCTCATCAGGCTCATAGCTGCTATAAGCGGTGCTGTCAGCCTCGATGCGACTCACCACATCAGCAGGAAGGAAGGTGAGGCTGGGCTTACCGTAGAGCTTTGCCGCACAACGCATATTGACATCGGTGGCATCGAAACCCATATAGACGCAGTAGAAGCCAAACTCAGCCGAAGGATTGACGTAGTGCTGACGGAAGTAATCCATCACGGCGTTCTGCCCCTTCAGCGGCAACTGTACGGCAATGAGTTCGCGGCCTGGCTCTTTCATCTGCTGCTCCATATCCTGCCACATATCACGATTCTCCTGTCTCACCAAGTAGGCAGGCACATAGCACACCAGCATCAGCACACAGGCAACGACTATCAATCTGCGCTGCCACAACGTTGACAGTTTTGTGCACAATAGTCTTAGCAGCAACAGCATAGCGATGAAATCGGTGAAAAAGGCCACTCTTTCCAACGACGTGCCACACAGTAGCGTGATGGCAAAGGATATGGAAAGGGCTACATAACTGTAGGCATTTTCCTGCAAGTGCTGACGAAGGAACTGCTTGTCGCGCCTCCAAAAGACTAGGAGGACAATCAGCAGCAGCCACAACACACGGATATTGAACAGGCAGTTCATAGCGGCGCTCATCATCCTGGTCATCAGGGTGACACCCTCGGTAGAACGGCCTATGACACCAGGCGAGAGGAAGCACAACGCTGTGCCCACGAGGAACCACAGCAGATAGGGTGTGAGGGCACGACGTAACATCACCTTCCTGTTGACAAACAAGAAGCAGACGATGGCTACTGACAAGGGCAGCGACAATGCTTCGTGGCTCCATCCTGCAAACAGGGCCAAGGGCGACAGCAGCCAATGATTGAGACTGAGTGACGAGGACTTGATTCGCCGCAGCCAAAGCATCAGACACATCACGCCAACCAGCACCCACAGATAATTGAAGGCACCAAGGCTCCACACCATCGTTGTACGGAATCCGTTGATGACTACAAACAGCATGAAAGTAACCATCGCCGCTACAAAGAGGCGGTTCTTGTGTCCAATAAACAGGACGCACAGATGAATCAGCACCAAGAATAATATCGTATTGATGATCTGGAGCACGATAGGAGGCACGAAAGCCAGGAAAGCCTGTGCCAGGAGATGAACGGGGAAACGCCCGTTGATTGTGAAGTAATGCGTCCATTGCGAATGGAACAGGTCGCCAAGTCCGCCTATGGCCTTTACCTCATCCTGAGGGTCGGCATTCCACATAAAGCGATACACCATATCATCGCTCAGCGTCGGCACATCCATCAGGTTCAACAACAGCATAGCAAAGCCTGTCAGCAGCAGGAAGATGATGTAGGAATCGGCCTCATGCGGTACACGTTTCAAGGCGAACCGCACCAATAGGAAATTGATAGGCACAGCGATGACAAAGGCTGGCAACGGCGCTATTTCAGGCGGCAATCCTATCCAAAGGAACAGATGCAACAGCGCCAGGCCTACGAAGTAATTGACCAGATGGCTCAGCGCAAAACTCGTAAACCGCTGCACAGACATCGACACGCGGAAGGTGTAGCGCGACGACAGCACATAATTGCAGATGAAGCTAATGGCATAGCCGATGGTGAAGGCCACCGTAGGGTTGACGAAGCTTAACAGCAGATAATACAGCCCATAGTGAAGGGCTGTGGCAGCCACTCCCACTACGCCGAAACGCACGGCCTCACCTAAGCTCTGTTTATCTGTCAGTTTCATCTTCACTTTCTGATTTTTCTACTGATGGTGGAATAAAGCCGTCTGAGCTGACGGGAAGGAAGGGCCAGAAAAAGCTTTTCCTTGCTGTTCAGCTCACGTCCGACGACCTTCATATCACGCAGCAACTCCTCATAATACTTGCTGTGAAGCCACTCCTTTTTGGGTGTCCACATCGCCACACTCAGCATGTTGACCAAACGGTCGGAAACCGTATCAGCCAGATACTTTGAACGCTCTTCGGCAGGAATGGAGAGCCGACGCAGCTCGTTGAGCTCATAGCAGTAGTCAGCCGTCCATCTGAAGGTGCTGCTGGTATGCTCGTCGCCTTTATTATAGACGCTCTGCTCCACGATATGTACGGGTTTCTCCGTCAGAAACACCAATCTTAGCCAGAAGAGATAGTCCTCGCCATTGATGATGTGTCGAGGCACATCGAAAACCCAAGGCAAGGAGTCCATCTGTTGGGTTGCCGTTGTCATAGTGAGCAGTTTCCGTCGATAAAGACTGCCCCAAGGCACTCCGATGGTGCCTTCACCACGAACTGCCAGATGACGAAACTCCTCCATCTCCATCGTTTTCGGACAGGGAAGAAAACCTAGCGAACTGCCATTTCCCAGCACGATATCAGTATCGTTGTCGGCAGCAATAAAAAGATGCTCTAAAGCATCCTGAGGCAGGCAGTCGTCGGAATCGACAAACGCCACCCATTCGCCTGTAGCCTTCAAAACACCCTGTGCACGGGCCTCGCTGCGCCCATGATTGGGCTGATGAATCACCTGAATGCGATGGTCGTGTCCAGCATAGTCATCGCAGATTTTTCCGCTATTGTCAGTACTGCCGTCATCCACCAGAATCAGCTCCAAGTCCTTGTGCGTCTGTTGCAGCACGCTCTCAATGCAGGAAGCAAGGAAAGACTCGGAATTATAGATGGGAATGACGACAGAAATCATGCGTTCACATTAGTATGATTTCACCATTTTCCTGATGCTGCCGTCCTGCTGACGACGAATGACAAGACCGCGCTGATGAGCTGACACACGACGACCCTGCAGGTCATAGGTGGTGCTGACAGGCGACTCCTGCACATCTTTAATAGCGGTGACCACATCGCCGCCAGGCTTCTCGCCGTCAAGCATCTCGTCGATGAAGTAATCAATGTCCTCCTGTTTCACTTTCACACGCTCTATCCAGAACGTGTTGAACTTCTCCTGCAATGTCTCGCCATCGAGCTGCCGAATAAACTGAATGACAGGATCAATATTCTCCTTCTTCTCATCTAAGCTTGCAAAGGATGTCAGTTCGTAGTCCTTGATGAGTCCATCATAAGTCACACCGAGCAAACCCTCAAGCAGCAAGGCCAGATAGCCTGTGCGGTTGGCTCCCCAGCGGCAATGGAAAAAGACGGTACGGCCTTCGCTCAGATTATCCACGATAAACTCAAACTCCTGGCGCCAATGCTGTAGGTATTTGGTCATAGTCAAGTGACTTAACAACTGTCCGCTGTCGTTGGCATAGAAAAAAGTAGGAATCTCATCTCCTGTCACCTGACTAGCGTCCTTAAAGCCGAATGCCGACACTCCATGATCTACTTCATAATATGAACGCAAGTCAATCTCTGCCGCTACACCCAGATCGAGCAGGTGCTGGATGTCGGCAGCATCGGCTATGTGCTCGCCATTAAGCTCGCCGCCGCGAATCAGCTTGCCATACTTGATGGTTCGTCCGTCGGCTGTTGTCCAGCCACCTAGGTCGCGTACATTTCTTACTGTCGACAAGTTGATCATACGAACGGGCCCCTCTGTCATGAGCTTGCCCCACCCTATCATCATATTGTACAGGTAAGTCTTGTAGTAGCACTCCACACCTGGCTGCACATCATAGATGGGTGCCCCAGGCTCGCCTACAGGCACAGCGACAGTATCCGTCACTTCAGGTGCGAACGAATTATCAAAGCAATAGCGCACGCTGACAATACCGCTATTGATGAATTCCTTGTAGTAGTTAGGCACCTCTACGATAGCAGGCTTTGGCACATCGAGCCGCACGTTTTTAGGCACGATGAAATCAGCCACGAGACTTGTGTCATCCTCGCTCGTATAAACAACTGAATTCAAATAATTGCTGACAGCATCATTCTGGATATTCGCAACAATATCGTTTGACTGCGCTGTCGCACTAACGACGCAAAGACTAACTGCAAAGAGCAGCCATATTCTCAATTTTTTCATCTAATTATTCTCCTTTTTAGCTCCACTCCAACATCAGTTTGATAGGCTTCACCGCTTTTTCAGCTAACTCAGGGTCAATCTCTACGCTGGGCCACTCATACTTCAGACAGTTGTAAATCTTCAGCAGGGTGTTCATCTTCATATATTGACACTCGTTGCACGAACATTCCAAGCCGCTCTCGCTGATTTCAGGCGGCACAGGAATAAATGTCTTGTCAGGACAAGTGCGCTGCAACTCATGCAGAATGCCAGCCTCTGTAGCCACAATAAACTGAGTGGCATTGCTTTCCTGGGCATACTTCAGCATATTCGCCGTAGAACCTTTCACGTCAGCCACAGCCAATACGGGTGCCTTGCACTCTAAGTGCGCCATCACAATTCCATCGGGATTTTCACGCTTGAGTTCGATAATCTTCTCTACTGAGAAACGCTCATGCACATGACAGCCGCCATTCCAAAGGAGCATCTTCCTGCCAGTCACGCTATTGATGTAATTACCCAAATTGTAGTCAGGGCCAAAAATAACCTTTGCATCCTCAGGCAGGTGGTCGATGATACGCTTCGCATTGCCGCTGGTCACAACCACATCCGTATGAGCCTTGACAGCTGCTGTAGTGTTTACATAACTTACCACGAAGTGATCAGGATGCTCTTCCTTGAATTTTTTCAAATCCTCAGCCTTGCAGCTGTCGGCCAATGAGCAACCGGCATTCAGATCAGGACACAACACTATCTTCTCAGGCGAGAGGAGCTTGCAGGTCTCAGCCATGAAATGCACACCTGCCATCACCATCATCTTCGCATCGGTCTCTGCAGCCTTGCGGGCCAATGCAAGAGAATCGCCTACGAAGTCGGCTATATCCTGGATATCGCCAGTCGTATAGTAATGTGCCAGAACGATGGCGTTTTTCTCCTTGCACAGTTTCCTTATCTCTGCCTTCAAATCCAGGTCTTCGGCAGCAGCCTCGTCAATGAAGCCCTGTTTCATCCATTTCTTTTTCAACATCACAATTTTATTTTTATATATTTTCTTTTTCTTTAAAAATAGAAATGAATAAGATGATGTGGTGTGGATAAGTTGATAACTCATCGGCCTTTTTCTTGCTCATTTCGTTATCCACCCGTGGAATATTGTTATGCACCACAAGTGTGAATTGTTTGTCGCTGATAATGAAAGGCATAGTGGATTTATCCACAGTTTGCTATTTCGGTGCAAATTTACGAAGTTTATATCTTTTTTCTGCATCTTTCTGTGGAAAAGTTTAGTATTTCGATGGAATAACTATGTGATTTTCCACGCTGTGGATAAGGTGCTGTGTTTTTCCACAGCGTTTTCCACAAGTTATGCACATAGTTATCCACACAAATATGGGTATTTAAAAAATAACGTCAGGGAAAAAATTCCCTAACGTTAGATGATTTGGTAAGCGATGCACGATACTACTGAATAGGCAATGTGAGAACGAAGCGAGCACCATCCGTATAAGTCTTGTCAAGCTCCAGGTTGCCGCCCATCTTCTGTGCCAATCGGCGACTCACCGTCAGACCCAAGCCGATACCTTGACGGAAGGCATCAGCCTTGACGAATTCCTCAAATACCTCATCCTGTTTGTCGGCAGGAATGCCGCAGCCTGTATCGGTCAAGGAGATTTTTACGGTATCTTCCTCCTGATCACAGTTGAGTTCGATAAATCCATGCTGTGTGAACTTGATGGCGTTGCCTATCAGGTGTTCGACGATTTTCTCCAGCGTTTCCTGATTGGTTTGGATGGAAAAACGATTGATCACCTTTGTGGTATAGCGCAGCTCTATATCGGCTTTGACTTCTTCGCGATGACTATAGATAAGGTTCGATAGGAACTGATTGCAGAGCACGGTGTCGTAGCGGGCATAGTCCTGTGTGCTCTCCGTATTGGCCACCTGCAGCAGCTCGTCTACGATGCCTGTGATGGCCTTTACGTTCTCGCTGATGCGGTCGATGAGCTCCTGTCGCTCCTCCTGCGGCAGGGGAATGTCAGGATTGTTGAGAATCTCGTTGAAGCCCGTGATGGCATTCAGCGGAGTGCGTATCTCGTGACTGACACGTTTCACAAACTCACTCTTCATCTGGTCAGTTTCGCTGGCCATCTTCAGGGCTGTGGAAAGCTGCTCGTTCTTATCCTCCAACTTCTTCTGATTGCGACGATGCAGATAGACCCATATGGCAAACATGCCGAGAATGATGAGTCCCATGAGGAGTGAAAGCATCATCATGCGATAACTGCGTTCCTCAGCCTGCTTTTGTGCCACCGTCATGCTATTGGTGGTGGATGCCTCGCTGAGATTGGTGTTGTACATGACGGCGCTGAGCGAATCGACGGTGGCAGTACGAAGTTGCATTTCTTTGATAACGGCTTTGTCGTCGCCTTTCATCTGGAAGATGTGCAAGCGCAACTCATGACGCAGCACCGAAGTAGGGATGTGCTGGTTGATGGTGTTCAGGGCCTGGTTATAATAGCCGCTCAAGGCCTCGCCCATAGCCTGTAAGGGCTTGTCGTAAACGGTAGGCAGTCCTTCCGTCTGATTGCTGAATCTCAGGTATTCGTCATTATAATCCTTGAAATCATCCTTGTTGTTGAGCCAGAAACTGATGGCGGCATTCAGGGCCAGGCTTTTCTGATGAAGTTCAGGATAGGCCTTGCAGTCTTCTGCAATTTCCTCGTTTATGTTATACGCCTCTACAGGTCTCCAGAATTTCAGGATATTGATCATCTGAAGGCGAGCGGAGAGCCATTGATGCTTGTCGTTGGGCCCTGCATTGTCGATGGCAGCCTGAACATATTTCTCAGCCTGCCTCAGACATCCACTCTCGTAGAACATCTCACCCATTCGCATGTTCTGTCCATAGAGGCTTTGAGCTCCAGCGGAACTAATTGACAAATGACAAATGACAAATGACAGGCTCATCACCATCATCCATCTGTTTCTCGTTAGAAAGGTAAAAATGTTATGCATAGATCTGTAGCGTTTATCATTTTTCAATTGCCTTGATTCGATTTCTTCAGTGCTCTTCTCATGCACCACACGCCGAGGATGACGAAGGGAATGCTGAGCAGCTGACCCATATCGAGGGGCAAGCCATTCTCAAAACTCACCTGATTGATTTTCAGGAACTCCACGAAGAAGCGGAAGGTGAAGATATAGGTGAGACAGAGGCCGAAGTAGAAGCCCGTCCCTACCCTACTCTTACTTTTTTCGTTTTGGTTTTCGTTTTTCGTTTGCGTCCTCTTATAAATCCACAGCATCAGCAGGAAGAGAATCAGGTAGGCGATGGCCTCATAGAGCTGTGCAGGATGGCGAGGCTCTGTGCCCATCGATGCAGGGTGGGCGTTGACGAAATAGAAGCCCCAGGGCATCGAGGTGACATTGCCGATAATCTCAGAGTTCATCAGATTGCCCAAGCGGATGAAGCAGGCGGTGATGCCTGTGGCGATGGCGATATTGTCGAGCACCTGCCAGAGCGACATCTTATAATGTCTGACGTAGAGCCAGAGCGCCAGCATCAGGCCCAGCGTGCCTCCGTGTGAAGCCAAGCCCTCATAGCCCGTCACCTTGAAGTCCCAGTCGTCGTAGCCTGTGAACTGTATGGGCAGCCACATCTCTATGAAGCCCTTGACGCTGGTCAGATAGTCCTCCGGTTGATAGAAGATGCAATGGCCAAGGCGTGCGCCGACAAGGATGCCGATGAAGCAGTAGAAGAACAGCGGGTCGAATTTCTTGTCTTCAATTTTCTGGTCCTTATACAGCCATCGCACCGTGAAATAGGCCAGCGCCAGTCCAATCAGCCAGCACATCGAGTACCAACGGAATGACAGCGGCCCTAAGTGAAATGCCGTCAGGTCAGGGTTCCAAGTGATGAATAGTTCATAGTTCATAGTTCACAGTTCATAGTTTGAGGGGATGAATCCTTATTACTTAAACATTGAAGCGGAAATGCATGATGTCGCCGTCCTGGACGATGTAGTCCTTGCCCTCGACACCCATCTTGCCGGCTTCACGCACGGCGGCCTCTGAGCCGTACTTGATGTAGTCGTCGTACTTGATCACCTCAGCACGGATGAAACCCTTCTCAAAGTCGGTATGGATGACGCCGGCACATTGCGGAGCCTTCCAGCCTTTCTTGTAGGTCCAGGCCTTCACCTCCATCTCGCCAGCGGTGATGAAGGTCTCGAGGTTGAGCAGGGCGTAGGCTTTCTTGATGAGGCGGTTGACGCCGCTCTCCTCCAGGCCCAGCTCCTCGAGGAAGAGCTGTTTGTCCTCATAGCTCTCCAACTCGGCGATGTCCTCCTCGGTCTTGGCAGCGATGACCATCATCTCGGCACCCTCTTCCTTGGCCAGCTCCCCTACCCTACGCGTCCAGTCGTTGCCGTCCTTGGCGTCGGCCTCGGCCACGTTGCAGACATAGAGTACAGGCTTTGAGGTCAACAGGAACAGCTGACGGGCACAGTCCTGCTCGTCCTTTGTCTCGAACTCCACCACGCGAGCGTTCTTGCCCTGATCCAAGGCCTCCTTGTAGGCCTTCAGTACGGTCACCTCGATCTTGGCATCCTTGTTGCCAGCGGCAGCGGCCTTCTCCGTCTTGGCCAGTCGGCCCTCGATGGTCTCCAGGTCCTTCAGCTGCAGCTCCGTGTCGATGATTTCCTTGTCGCGTATGGGGTCGATGGTGCCGTCAACGTGGGTGATGTTCTCGTCTTCGAAGCAGCGCAGCACGTGGATGATGGCGTCCGTCTCGCGGATGTTGCCCAGGAACTTATTGCCGAGGCCCTCGCCCTTCGAGGCACCCTTCACCAGTCCGGCGATGTCAACTATCTCGCACGTAGCGGGCACGATACGGCCAGGATGCACCAGCTCGGCCAGCTTCGTCAGTCGCTCGTCGGGCACGGTGATCACGCCTACGTTGGGTTCTATTGTACAAAAAGGAAAGTTCGCTGCCTGTGCCTTTGCGCTCGACAGACAGTTGAACAATGTGGACTTGCCCACGTTGGGCAGTCCCACAATACCACATTTTAATGCCATTTCTTATATAAACGTTTATACGGCTGCAAAATTACGAAAAACTAAGAGAAGTGCAAAGGAAAAACGTCTCTTTTTATACGTAAACCTTTTTTCAGCAAAAATTTGGAGGCTCCTCAGCAAATTCTGGAGCCTCCAAAATTTCATGGGGAGCCTCCGTAGGAAATTTTGGAGGCTCCAGAATTATTTAAAGTGGAGAGGAATCTTTTATTTGAGTTGTTCTAGGTTGTGTTGGGCTTGCGGCAGGTTTTTGAGGGCTGCTTTCTCAAACCAGTAGCAGGCGGAGTCGGTGTCGGCCTTCAGGCCCAAGCCGTCGCGATACATCACGCCAAGATTGTTCTGGGCTGCTGCATGATCCTGTAGGCCTGCTTGCATGTACCAGTAGCGGGCGGAGTCATAATCTTGCGTCACTCCCCTACCCCTCTGGTACATCCAGCCAAGGTTCGACTGCGCCAGCACATTGCCCTGACTGGCAGCAAGTTTGAACCAGCGCACGGCCTCTTCATAGTCTTTCTTGACGCCCTGCCCGTCTTTGTACATCACGCCGAGGTTGTTCTGTGCCTCGGAAAGGCCTTGTTCGGCAGCTTTCCTATACCATTCTGCCGCTTCTTCATACTGTCCCTTTCTGTCATATTCCATTGCCATTCTCAGCTGTTCCTCTGCGTCACTCACCTCTGTCATCGGCAGCGACGCATCCCCTTTCTTCTCTGTCGGCGAAATGCAACCCAACAGGAAGAAAGGCACAAAAAGCAATATCAATGCTGAGGCAGTCCGAATCATTCGCGTTATTTTTGGTCGAAAGGGATTAGTGGGCCTCAAGCCAGTTGGCACCAAAACCGCTGTCGGCCACGAGGGGAACGGCAAGAGAGATGGCGTGCTGCATCTCTTCGAGGACGATGGCCTCTACCCTATCCTTTTCCTCAGGCAGGACGCTGAAGTTGAGTTCGTCGTGCACCTGCAGGATCATCTTACTCTTGATACCCTCCTGCTGGAAACGCTGGAAGATGCGGATCATCGCCACCTTGATGATGTCGGCAGCGGTGCCCTGAATGGGTGCGTTGATGGCGTTGCGCTCAGCAAAGCCGCGAACGGTGGCATTGCCGCTATTGATGTCGGGCAGGTAGCGACGACGACCGAAGAGCGTCTCTACATAGCCTTTTTCGCGAGCCTCGGCCTTGGCACGCTCCATGTAGTCCTTCACCTTGGGGAACGTGTCGAAGAAGCCGTCGATGAGCAGCTTGGCCTCGTCGCGGCTGATGTCGAGGCGCTCGGACAGGCCGAAGACAGTGATGCCGTAGATGATGCCGAAGTTGGCACGTTTCGACTTGGTGCGCTCGTCGCGTGTCACCTCGTCAATGGGCTTTTTATAGATATTCGAGGCGGTGGCGGCGTGCAGGTCGTGGCCCTCGGCAAAGACGCGGATCATGTTTTCGTCCTGTGAGAGATGGGCCATCACGCGCAGCTCAATCTGACTATAGTCGGCAGAGAAGAACAGGCTGCCAGGCTCAGGTACGAAGGCCTTGCGTATCTCCTTGCCGTCCTCGCCACGTACAGGAATATTCTGCAGGTTGGGGTCGGAAGATGACAGGCGGCCGGTGGCGGTGACGCATTGATTGAAGGAGGTGTGGATATGGCCTGTGCGACGGTTGATGAGGGTAGGGAGGTTGTCGACGTAGGTGGTGAGCAACTTCTTTAATCCCCTGAAATTCAGAATGTCAGCAACAATCTCGTGCTTTCCCTGCAACTGTGTCAACACCTCTTCTGAGGTGACAAACTGGCCCGTCTTTGTCTTCTTCGGTTTCTCTATGATCTTCATCTTGGCGAAGAGGATATCGCCCACCTGCTTCGGAGAGGAGATGTTGAAACGCTCGCCAGCCAACTCATAGATGCGAGCCTCAATCTCATTCATGCGCTGCGTCAATTCCTTGGAGGTCTGCGCCAATGCCTCGGTATCGAGCACCACGCCGTTCATCTCCATCTCAGCCAGCACAGGCATCAGCGGCATCTCGATATCGTAGAATAGTTTTTCGCAGTCGTGCTTCTTCAGCTCCGGCTCCAATCGGTTCTTCAACTGAAGGGTGATGTCGGCATCCTCGCAGGCATATTCATAGACGAGGGTGGGAGAGAGGTCGCGCATGGAACGCTGACCCTTTCCCTTTGGTCCGATAAGCTCATCGATGTGTACCGTCTGATAGTGCAGGTATGTCTCAGCCATGTAGTCCATGTTGTGACGCAACTCGGGCTGGATGAGATAGTGGGCAATCATCGTGTCCCACATCGGACCTTGCAGATGGATGTCATAGTTGCGGAGCACCTCGAGGTCGTACTTCAGATTTTGGCCAATCTTCAAGATTTTTGTCTCTTCATAGAGAGGTTTAAAGATATTAACAATTCGCAACGCTTCTTCACGATTGGCAGGAATAGGCACATAAAAAGCCTTGTGTTCTTCCACAGCGAAGCTCAAACCCACCAATTCGGCGTCAATGGACGAGGTGGAAGTGGTTTCCGTGTCTAGACTGAGAATTTCTTTTGTCAAGAAAAAATCACAAAGTTTCCTCAAATCGTCCTCATTTTCAATGAGTTTGTATTCGTGAGGCACGGTTTTAAGGGTCTCAAAACTCGAAAATTTTGGAGCGCCTGTATCCTCGGGCGCAAATTCTGCAAATAGAGAGAGCTCTGCGTTAGCAGTTTTTGGTTTCTTTTCGACTTTTTTAAGAATTCGGTCAGCGAGCGTCTTAAACTCAAGTTCGGCGAAAAGTTTTCCCAATTTTTCCTTGTCGGGTTCTTGCAGGATTAAATCGTCAAGATTGAGGTCGACGGGAACGTCGGTCTTGATGGTGGCGAGGAAGTAACTCATGCGGATGTCGTCCGCGTGTTCCTCCACTTTCGTCTTCAGCGCACCCTTCAACTCATTGGTGCGAGCGAGCAGCTGTTCCACGGAGCCGAAATCGTGGATGAGCTTCGCGGCGGTTTTTTCGCCGACACCAGGACAGCCAGGAAAGTTATCAGCCGAGTCACCCATCAGCGCCAACAGGTCGATGACGAGGGTAGGGTAGGGGATGTCGTATTTGGCACACACCTCCGTAGGGCCCATCACTTCATAGCCGCCACCGTGACGAGGACGGAAAATCTTGACATTGTTGCTCACCAACTGACCATAATCCTTGTCGGGCGTGAGCATGTAAGTCTCTAAACTGTCGATGGATTCACCCTTTTTCGCTAACGTACCGATGACATCGTCGGCCTCGTAGCCGTCTACCTGCAATACAGGGATATGCCACGCCTCTAACAACTCTTTAATGATGGGCACGGCACGTGTGATGTCCTCAGGCGTCTTCTCGCGCTGTGCCTTATAGGCGGGAAAAGCATCGCTGCGGAAGGTAGGCCCGTGGGGGTCGAAGGCCACGCCGAGGTACTTCGGCTGCTCCTTCTCAATCACTTCCTGCAAAGTGTTAACAAAGCCGATAATGGCACTGGTATTCAGTCCCTTGGAGTTGATGCGCGGGTTCTTGATGAAGGCGTAATAGGAACGGTAGATAAGCGCGTAGGCGTCGAGCAAAAAGAGTTTTTCCATGTCGAAATAGAATTTTGGCGTAAAATTACCAAAAAAAATCGTATAATTCAGAGTTTTTCCGTAATTTTGTTGCAAAATTTTGGAAAATGGATTCTCTGTCATTGATTAGGCGTCCGATAGAACGCGAATTTACTCAGTTTGTGGAAATGTTCAATGCGGCGATGTCGCACGATGATGGTCTTTTGGGTAACGCTCTGACACATATCCGTCAGCGTGGCGGCAAGCGGATGCGCCCGTTGCTGACATTGCTGATAGCGAAGAACTATGGCGAGGTGAGCGACGTGACGCTGAACGCTGCCATTGGCCTTGAGCTGCTGCATACTGCCTCGTTGGTGCACGATGATGTCGTTGATGAGAGTGCTGAACGCCGTGGACAGGCTTCTGTCAATGCTTCCTTTAATAATAAGGTAGCGGTGTTAGTGGGCGATTACATCCTTTCTACTGCTCTTTTGCATGTGTCGATGACTGGGAATCAGCGCATTGTAGAGAACCTGTCTCAGCTGGGCCGCACGCTGGCCGCTGGCGAGATCCTGCAGCTCTCAAACATCAAAAATCCCGATTTCAGCGAACAAGTTTACTATGATGTCATCCATAAGAAGACAGCATCGCTTTTCGAGTCGTGTGCTACGCTGGGCAGCCTTTCTGCAGGTGCTGATGAGGCCGAAGTGGAGCAGGCCAGACGCTTTGGCGAGACGTTGGGTATGATGTTCCAGATACGTGATGACATCTTTGACTATTACGATTCGCGCGAGATAGGCAAGCCCACGGGTAATGATATGACCGAGGGCAAGCTCACGCTGCCGGTGCTCTACGCACTTCGTACTGCACCCTATGCTGCAATGATAAACTTGGCCAAGAAGGTAAAGGCTGGCTCTATCAATGCCGATGAAATCGCTGTATTAGTGGAATATACGAAGCAACAGGGCGGCATTGAGTATGCCGAGCAGCGGATGCAGGACTTCTACGACAAGAGCATGGTTTTCATAGATGAAAGCGTGAAAAAAAGCGAGATACGCGACGCTTTGGTCACGTATCTCGACTATGTGATGAAGCGGCACTATTAAGTACCCACCCCAAAGCCCTCCAAAAGGGTGGGGCAGTTAGAAGAATTTCACCTCTTCACCGATGACTTCGCTAAGCAAGAGGTTGGCAAGCCTTGAAGTACCGAGGCGTAAGTATTTATTGGTAAGCCATTTCTCGCCAAGTACCTCTTTCACAATGGTATAATAAATGAGGGCATCCATCACGGTGTTCAGGCCGCCAGCTGGCTTGAAACCAATCATTATGCCGGTTTCATCGTAATATTCCTTGATAGCCTGGCACATCACATAGGCAGCTTCGGGCGTGGCAGCCGGCTTCTCCTTACCTGTCGATGTCTTGATGTAGTCAGCTCCAGCGTACATCGAAAGCAGCGAGGCGATCTTGATGTTCTTCGCCGTCTGCAACATGCCTGTCTCAAGGATAACTTTCATGTCGTGCTCGCCGCAGGCCTCCTTCTGCTGCTGAATCTCGTCAACAACGGTCTCGTAATCGCCCTCTAGCATGGAACCAACAGGCATCACGATGTCAATCTCAGTAGCACCATCCTTGATGGCCAATGAAGTCTCAACGGTCTTTACCTCGATGAGGCTCTGACTGCTGGGGAAACTGCCGCTGACGCAGGCTATCTCGACGCCGTCAACCTCCAATGTCTCAGCTACTACTTTAGCGAACTTCGGATAGACGCAGATGGTAGCGACGTGGGGTAGGGTGGGGTACTCTTCGTCAAACTTATTCACTTTTTCCGTGAAGGCCATCACGCTGGTGTCGCTGTCGGTCGTTTTTAGCGTTGTCAATTCCACGCTGCCCATCAGGAACTTTTTCACCTCTAATGTGTCGTTCTCAGGCACTTTTTCGGCGATGATTTTCTTCACTGCCTCGCTCACCTGTTCGTCGGTGATATCGAGGTTATACTTCTTCAGAGCCTCCTCTATCTGGCTCATGGGTTGAGCATGATGATGCTCGTGGTTGTGTTGTTCTGCCATAATGATTATAGTTTAAAGGTTATGTTCAGTTGAATCTTTCAGGCCATTAGTTTGGGGTTCTCTATGTGCCGTAAGGCATCGCGGCGGGTCTTTTTCTCGATGCTTTTGTTCAGTTCGGTGGTGAGGTCGACACCTGTTTGGTTGGCCAGACAGAGGAGAACCCATAGCACGTCGGCCATCTCCTCTCCGAGATTGTCTTTCTCGCCTGGTTTGAAGCTCTGATCGCCGTATTTGCGTGCAATCACACGCGCAAGCTCGCCCACTTCCTCAGTCAGAACGGCCATATTGGTGAGCTCTGAGAAGTAGCGCACACCATATTCTTTAATCCATTGATCTACTGCCTGTTGTGCTTCTCTTATTGTCATTTGATTATTCTTTGTTTTTAGTATCCATGCAAATTGTTACAGGCCCGTCATTGAGCAGGCTTACCTGCATATCTGCACCAAATTCTCCCGTTCCAACGGGTTTTCCTATCGCTTCGCTGAGCTGCGTACAGAACGTTTCGTAGAGTGGGATAGAGTGCTCGTGACTGCCTGCGCGGAACCACGACGGACGATTGCCCTTCTTGTAACTGGCGAAGAGCGTAAACTGGCTGATTACCAGTGCCTCGCCACCCACTTCGATAATGCTGCGGTTCATCACATTGTTCTCATCTCCAAACACGCGTAGGTTAGCAATCTTTTTTACCAGCCAATCCACGTCTTCTGCATTGTCCTCATCGCAAACGCCTAAAAGAATCAGGTATCCTGGCCCGATGGCCGCCTTTTCCTTGCCGCCGATGCTGACGCTGGCGTGGCTTACGCGCTGTATCACTGCTCTCATTGTCGTTCATTTTGTTGCAAAAATACGCAATATTTTTATATTGACCAAATAAACAGCTACAAATCTATCCATTATAATTCGTAGTTTCTATTTAACAGCCTCACATGCAATTACTTATGTGTTGTTAAAGTGCTCGAATACTATGGAGGCCTTAGCTTGACCAATGATAGCGGCCAGTTGTGCTTTTGTGGCTTCTTTAATGCGTTTCACAGACTTCAGTTCCTTCAGAAGTGCATCGCGTGTTTTAGGTCCAATGCCCTTGATCTCTTCCAGTTCACTATGAAGAGCCTGTTTAGAGCGTTTGTCTCGATGGAAAGAAATGGCGAAGCGGTGTACCTCGTCCTGTATTTGCGTAAGAACATGGAAGAGCTCGCTGTCTACCTTGAGTGCAATCTTCATGGGTGGGAAACCGTAAAGCAGTTCGTTGGTGCGATGACGATCATCCTTTGCTAAGCCGGCAATTGGAATATCAAGGTTCAGCTCATCCTGTATGACTTGCCTGATAACTTCCATCTGGCCCTTACCACCATCGGCGATAATGAGGTTGGGTAGGGACTGTTCTTCCTCAATAAGACGGGTATAACGACGGTGTACCACCTCTTTCATTGAAGCATAGTCGTCTGGCCCCACGACCGTCTTGATATTGTAGTGTTTGTAGTCTTTTTTCGCCGGTTTCATCTTTTTAAAGACGACACAGGCAGCTACAGCGTTTGTGCCAGCTATGTTGGAATTATCGAAACATTCTATCTGGTAGGGCAGGGTAGGGAGATGTAGTTTTTCCTGTAGTTCCTTCATTAAGCGAACTTGTTTCTGCTCTGGATTCAGTTTTTCCGCCTGCTTCATCCGGTCCATCTTATATTGTTTTCCGTTCATTGCAGACAAGTCGAGCAAAGTCTTTTTATCACCTAGTTTTGGTACGGTAAACTTCACATTTTCCAGCGAAACATCGACATCCTTGGGTACTATTATCTCTTTGGCATCGCTATGGAAACGATCTCTTAGCTCTACGATACCTAATTGTAGAAGATCTTTATCGCTCTCGTCGAGCTTCTTTTTATACTCGATGGTAAAACTTTGGTTGATGCTACCGTTGGATACATGCATATAGTTGATGTATGCCATTTTCTCGTCGCTGGTGATACTGAAGACATCCACGTTGTTGATTATGTGGCTCACTACCTCGCTACGGCTGACAAAACCCTCCAGAGCAATGTATTTCTGCTTGATTTCCTCAGCTTCCTCAAAGCGTAGCTCCTCGGCTAAATGTTCCATTTCCTCCTGCATATCTCGAAGTATCTGTCGTGTGTTGCCTTTCAGTATTTCGCGGGCCTGATGGATGTTTTTCTGATAGTCTTCATAGCTTTGTTTTCCTGTGCACGGTCCATAGCAACGCTTGATATGGTAGTCTAGGCAGACTTTGTATTTACCTTTTTCTACCCCTTCTTTTGTGATGGGAAAACGGCAGGTGCGGGGCTTGTACAGTTCCTTGATGATGGCAAGTATGCTGTTCATGGACCCTATGTGTGAATAAGGGCCAAAGTAGGTTCCCCATTTTTTATTGATGGTTCGCGTCTTGAAAACCCGCGGAAAATATTCGTTCGTCACGCAGATAGATGGATAAGTCTTACCATCCTTCAGTAAAACATTATAGCGTGGATTGTATTTCTTAATCAGAGAGTTTTCCAATAACAATGCATCTACTTCTGTGTTTACGACTGTGTAGCTGATGTCGTAGATTTTCGACACTAGCACTTTTGTCTTAAAACGATCCACCTCGGTACGGAAGTAAGACGATACGCGTGCTTTCAGATTCTTTGCTTTACCCACATAAATAATAATGTGTGCGTCGTCATAGAACTGGTAGCTTCCTGGTTTCTCAGGTAAACGGCTCACAATTCCCTTTAAATAGGCCAAACGCTTATCGTTGTCTTCCTTCGTCATGTGCAGTTTGTTTCACGTGAAACTTTCTTGTAAAAACACACAAGCCCTTTCGTCGGAGGGGCTTGCGCTTGAATCAGATAGTCAGTAGTGTGGTAAGTTCTATGCCCTCAAACAGGTCACGGCCGTGCAGTCCTTCGTCCTTAATCTCAATAATGAAATTGATGTACGTCTTCTTGGGATTAAAGTGTTGGACAAGTTTGTAGGCAGCCTTGGCTGTTCCGCCTGTTGCGAGTAGGTCGTCGTGAATGAGCACTACATCATTCTCGTCAATTGAATCCAGATGCATCTCAATCGTGTCGACACCATATTCTTTCGAGAAACTTTCTTTGATAACTGTTGCGGGCAACTTGCCGGGCTTTCTTGCCAAGACGATGCCGCAGCCGAGTCTTCCTGCAAGTGCTGAAGCCATAACAAAGCCACGGCTCTCAATACCCACAATCTTCGTGATGCCTTTGTCCTTGTATAACCTCTCTAACTCGTCAAGCATAATTTGTACACATTCGCCGTTCTTGTAGAGGGTGGTAACGTCGCGGAAGTTGATACCTTTTTTAGGAAAATCAGGGATGCACCTCAGATTGTCCAATAATACTTTGCTGTTCATAATCAGTGGTTTATTCGTTGAATTTTGGTAAGATGTTTCACATGAAACTAGCGCCCCATCAGTACGAGGAGTACATTGATGTCGCTGGGACTAACGCCAGGTATGCGGCTGGCCTGTGCCAGCGTTACGGGGTCGATGGCCGTCAGTTTCTGCCGGGCTTCTGTACTCAGCGACTGAAGCTCTGCATATTTGAAGTGTCCTTTGATGCGGATATTCTCGAGTCTGTGCATCTTCTCTGCAACGATGCGCTCGCGCTCGATGTATCCTTTGTATTTGATGCGAATTTCTGCAGCCTCTACGATTTCCTCTTTCCGGTTGGGAAGACGATCGATGCGCTCTTGCAATTGTGGGATATAGGGTGTGAGGCTTTGGATGCTGAGTTGTGGACGTGCAATGAGGTCAGCCAGTTTGACACCAAACTGCAACGGCGTTGTGCCGAGGTGCTCCAACGCATCGTTGATGAATTTCGGTTTTATGGGGTGATTATAGCAAAAGTCTTCGATTTCTTCGATAGCATTCTTTTTCTGCACCCACCAATCGTAGCGTTGCTGTGAAGCAAGTCCAAGTTGATAGGCGCGTTCTGTCAGTCGGCGGTCGGCATCGTCCTGTCTGAGCATGATGCGGAATTCGGCACGCGAAGTAAACATACGGTATGGTTCGTCCACACCTTTCGTCACCAGGTCATCAATCAATACGCCAATGTATGCCTCATCGCGATGGAGCACAAATTCTTCGGTTCCAACGCATTTCAGCGCAGCGTTGACACCAGCAACCAGTCCTTGTCCTGCGGCTTCCTCGTATCCTGTCGTTCCATTGACTTGTCCAGCCATGAAGAGCCCGTCAACAATCTTCGATTCCAACGTGTGTTTTAGTTGTGTTGGGTCAAAGAAATCGTACTCAATTGCGTAACCAGGACGGTAAACTTTTAGGTTTTTGAAGGCAGGAATATGTCGTAGGGCCTCTATCTGTGTTTCCATCGGCAGCGAAGAAGAGAAGCCGTTCAAGTACATCTCGTTGGTTTCTTCGCCTTCAGGCTCAATGAAGAGCGGATGCTGCTCACGATCCGGAAAGGTGACGAGCTTTGTCTCGATGGATGGACAATAGCGCGGACCGATGGATTGTATCTGTCCGTTGTAGAGGGGCGAGTCTTTCAGGCCGCTGCGTAGCACCTCATGAACGGCTGTGTTAGTATTGACGATCCAGCAGGGCAGCTGTTTTAGTCTTCGATTTCGTTTCGACTCAGTCGCAACATACGAGAACATGTAGGGATGCTCTTCTCCGGGCTGTTCGTCAAGGAGACTGAAGTCTACACTTCGCTTGTCGATGCGGACGGGGGTGCCCGTCTTCATACGAGCCGTGCGAATGCCAAGACGTGTGATACTTTCGGTTAATCCGGTAACTGCAGGCTCGGCGATACGCCCGCCAGGAATCATCTTTCTTCCTATATGCAAAAGGCCATTGAGAAATGTGCCAGCAGTAATGATGACGCTACGAGCAAGAATTTCCGCACCCCAAATGGTGCGCACGCCAGTGACTGTTGCGTGTGCTGCGATAGTATCGCAGCTTACGGGACTGTCGGTGAGGAGTTCGCAGGCTTGATCCTGCCAGATGTCTAGATTGGGTGTAGCATCAAGATTTGCACGCCATTGCCAGATAAATTTTCCGCGGTCACATTGGGCGCGAGGACTCCATACCGCAGGGCCTTTTCCTACGTTTAACATCCTGAACTGCAGACTAGTAGCGTCTGTGACGAGGCCTGTTTGACCACCTAGCGCATCTATCTCACGCACAATCTGACCCTTGGCGATGCCGCCGATGGCCGGGTTGCACGACATCTGTGCAATTTTGTTCATGTCCATGGTCACCAGCAGCGTCTTTGCGCCCATATTGGCAGCGGCGCAGGCAGCCTCGCAGCCTGCGTGACCTCCGCCGATGACCACCACATCGTATTTTAGCGTCATCCCTTTACGATTATTCCTACCAGTTCATCAGGTGGGCATAGCGCATACCCGTGGCAATCTGCTGAGAAACCTCCTTGCCGGCAAGAATCTCCAGTAGTTTATAGGCGAAGGGGAATGCTGCAGCAGGGCCTTCGGCTGTGATGAAGTTACCGTCAACGGTGCACAGCTCACCAGTATATTCGCCGCCCAGCAGTCTCTCAAAGCCAGGATAGCAAGTGGCACGACGTCCGTTCAGCAATCCTAACTGTCCGAGCACTACGGCAGGAGCGGCGCAGATGGCTGCAATCAGTCCGCCTCGTGCACTGTGACTGATAAGTGCCTCTCCGAGTTCCTCGTGATCATAAAGGTTGCTGGCGCCGGGCATTCCTCCTGGCAGGAGTAGCAGTTGGGCGTCGCTGAGCACCACGTCGTCGAACAACGCGTCGGCCACTATTTGCACGCCGTGCGCCGATTCCACCACCTGTGAGTCGCCCATGACGCTCACCGTTACCACCTCTTGTCCGCCTCTTCTGAGCACGTCGATGGGAATGAGGGCCTCGACATCTTCGAAGCCGTCAGCAAGAAAAACATAAACTTTTGCCATTGTTTCAGAATAATTTCGTATTTTTGCAGCTGCAAATATACGAAAAGTTTTTAAGACAGAAAAGAAAAAGTCAGAATATGTCATCCCAGACCCTCACTTTTGCCCTTTTCGGCAATGTCTACCAGCATGAGAAGAGTGTCGCTGTGCGCGATGTGCTGTTGTGCCTGCGTGATCGTGGTGCGCGTATTATGATAGAGGAGGAGTATTACGATTTCCTTTGCTGCTCCGAGCTGTTGTCTACCGATGAGCTGACCAGACAGTTAGGCCTTGTTGGCCCGTCAACCTCCGTTTCCACGTTTTCTGGTGATGATTTCGAAGCCGACTTCGCCCTCTCGATGGGTGGTGACGGTACTTTGCTGAAGACGGCCAGTCTTGTTGGGGCGAGACAGACGCCTATCCTCGGCTTCAACATGGGTCGCCTGGGATTCCTTGCCGATGCAGGAGCGCGTGATGTGGAGGCCACCATTGATGCCCTCTATCGTGGTGATTATCGTGTAGAGGACCGTGCCCTTATCCTTGTGGAGACGAATGGAAACGGCGGCGCCGTCATCGACGGCAGTCCCTGTGCGCTGAACGATGTAGCCATCCTCAAGCGTGATACCGCCTCGATGATCAGCATCCGCACCAGCATCAACGGTGAGTACCTGACAACCTATCAGGCCGACGGTCTTGTCGTTTCGACACCGACGGGCTCTACTGCCTATTCGCTCAGTAACGGCGGCCCTATCATCGTGCCGCGCACCGGTGTTTTCCTGCTCACCGCTGTGGCACCCCATTCACTCAATGTGCGTCCCATCGTCATCCCGGATAATGCTGTGGTCGAGCTGAATGTCAGCAGCCGCAGTCACACTTTCCTCGTGGCCATCGACGGCCGTTCTACGAAAATGCCTGAAGGCACCGCTATCCGCCTGAGCCGTGCTCCGTATGTGGCACGTGTCGTGAAACGAGCATCGGCCAACTTCTTCTCCACGCTGCGTGAGAAGATGATGTGGGGAGCAGACGGGAGACAATAACCGTAAACCAATAACCGTTGACCAATAGCCATTGGTGAAGATTAAAAGACTATTCCATTTGCCGGAGAGCAAATACAACTGGCGCGAGATTGCACGCTGGCTGTGGCAGGCTTTGCGTGGAAATCGGCTGCAGGCGACGCTCAACGCCGGTATCGGTCTTTTTGGCGTGGGGCTGTCGCTGCTCACCGTCTGGGCTATGCAACGTGCCATCGATACGGCTTCGGGCGTGCGCTCCGGCTCTATCTATTGGGCCATCGGCATCATGGCTGTCATCATTTTGGCAGAGTTTGCCGTGGGTATCTCGCGTGTCTGGATCAAGAATATCCTTGGCATCAAGGCACAAAACCGTATGCAACAGCAACTGGTGGCACGTCTTCTGCGGCAGCAGTGGCAGGGTAGGGAGGCGATGCATTCTGGCGACATCATCAACCGTTTGGAGATGGATGTCAAGCAGGTGGTGACATTCCTCACCGAGACCCTGCCGTCAGTCCTTTCCACGCTGGCGATGTTCTTCGGTGCCTTTTTCTACCTCTTGCGCATGGACGTGTGGCTGGCGTGTATCACCATTGCCATCCTGCCTTTCTTTGCCCTCATCAGTCGTTTCTATGTGTCAAACATGCGTCACTACTCCCGTCAGGTGAGGCAGACCGATAGTGAGATTCAGAGTCTGCTGACTGAGACGATGCAGCATCGGATGCTGGTGAAGACGATGGAGGCCGAGCCGCAGATGCTCGACAGGTTGGAGGACAAGCAGCACACGCTGCGCAATTGGGTGAAGCGGCGCACCCTCTTCTCTGTCATCAGCAATTTCTTCCTTAATTTCGGCTTCTCGGCAGGTTATCTCATTGCTTTTCTTTGGGGAGCGCTGCGACTTCATGCTGGTACGCTGAGCTTTGGCGGCATGACTGCATTCCTGCAGCTTGTCTATCGCATCCAGGGTCCTGCACGCGACATTACCCGTCTGGCACCCGCCTTCGTCAGTGTCTTCACAGCAGCTGAGCGACTGATGGAGCTGGATGAGATGCCCGCCGAGGAACAGGACGTCCCGCATCCTGCGCCTTCGCCTTGCGGCATCAGGTTCCACGATGTCACCTTCAACTACGGGGCGTCTGGCCAGGAGTCCGTCTTGCAGCATGCCTCCTTTGATTTTGCCCCGGGCACATGCACGGCTGTGATGGGACCCACAGGCTCTGGCAAGACCACACTTATCCGTCTGCTGCTCGCCCTGATAACGCCTTCTGAAGGTAAGATTGTCATTTATGGGAGTCCGGATGATTCGGAAAGCAAGGATTCCAATGCAACATGGAGTGAGGAGCTCAAGCCCTGCCACCGCTGCAATTTTGTCTATGTTCCACAGGGTAACACGCTGCTGAGCGGTACGTTGCGTCAGAATCTTTTATTGGCCAATCCTGATGCCACCGACGAGCAGATGAACGAGGCTTTGCGCATCGCCTGTGCCGAGTTCGTATTCGACCTGCCCGAGGGTGTTGATACCGAGTTCTCAGAGCAGGGTGGGGGACTGAGCGAAGGACAGGCACAACGGCTGGCCATTGCACGTGCCCTCTTGCGACCAGGTAGCATCATCCTGCTCGATGAAGCCACCAGCGCATTGGATGCCGATACTGAGCGCCGCGTCCTTCACAACCTGCTGGACAACCAGCAGCGCACCGTCATCATCGTCACCCATCGCATGGCCGCCGTCGACTATTGTTCGCGGGTTGTGAACATTGGCAGCTGACCACGTCCATGTACCCTTACCACGGGTAGGCAACTACACACTCTGTTTTTGACTGTTCCCAGAAAAATCCCAAGGCTTGGGACTTTTGTCCCAGGCGCTGGGATTTTTGTCCCAGGCCTTGGGATTTTTCTGGGAACAATATAAAAACTACGATGATGAGCCCCAAAATCAGTATGAAGTGCAGAATAGAGGCTGTGGAACGTCCGTTTTCTTAAAAAGAGTTAAGAAAATTCATTTTCTGGCTGAAAAATTTGCGTGAGCGCTTTAGATTATCTACTTTTGCAGTGTACTATTAAAGTATAACACCGATACACATTATTATAATATAGCATCATGATCAACATCAACAACATTTCCTATCGCTATCCTGGCCAGAAAAAGCCAGTGCTTAGCAATTTCAGCCTTTCGTTGAATGAAGGCTGCATCTATGGTCTCTTGGGCAAGAACGGAACAGGCAAGTCCACCTTGTTGCACCTCATCGCCGGACTGCTGCGCCCGCAGGAGGGTTCTGTGTGTTCTTCGACAAGCGAAGCAGCAGGCGACAATAACATTGCAACCTACAAGCGCCTGCCCGAAGTGCTGAGCGATATGTTCATTGTCTCAGAGGACTTCGAGCTGCCTGCCATCTCACTCGACGAATATGTGCAGTTGCTGTTGCCCTTCTACCCTCGTTTCAACCGCGAAATGCTGAACAGCTGCTTGGAGGCTTTCGAACTGCCTACGCAGATGAACCTCGGTCAGTTGTCGATGGGCCAGAAGAAGAAGGCCTACATGAGTGTCGCCCTGGCCGCCAACACCCGTCTGCTGCTGATGGACGAGCCCACCAACGGCCTTGACATCCCCTCGAAGAGCCAGTTCCGCAAGGTAGTGGCACAATGCATGGCCGACGACCGTCTCATCATCGTCAGCACCCACCAGGTGCACGACGTGGAACAGTTGCTCGACCATATCCTCATCCTCTCCGAGGAGGGAATGCAGCTCAACGCCTCTGTTGCCGACATCACCGACAAGTATGTCTTTGAGGTGCGCCCCAGCGGACAGCTCGACGACACCATCATCTACGCTGAGCCGTCGCTGCAGGGCAATATCGTCATGGCCCGCCGCGAACAGGGCGAGGCTGAAACCGTTGTAAATCTTGAAATGTTGTTTAACGCTGTAACGAAAGGACTTGTAAAATGAAAAACTTTGATATGAACCGCTTCTGGCAAGTGCTGAAGTGGAATGTTATCTCCGAGAAAAAGAGCGTATTCACCACTGCAGTGGCCTTCACCGTTGCCTTCCTGGCCATCCAGCTCTTTTCGTGCTTCACCATCTTCGACTTGTCACGTGGGTTGGGAACCGGACCCACCAATGCAGGCATGATGACCTGCGATGCCATCTTTAGCTTCATGTGGCTCTATTATTGTAGCGGTGTGTTGGGTAACGCCCGCACCAGACAACAGCGCACTACGGCGCTGATGCTGCCTGCCTCGAACACTGAGAAGTTCTTTGCCCGAATCATCTACTGCTGCATATTCATGCCCGTACTCCTATATGTAGCTATTGTTGCTGCTACTGGTTTGCGTATGCTTTTGGAGCTGATTGCTGGTCATGAAAACATTGTGTCAGGTCTTTCGTTTCTTGGCCTTAATATACATATTAATTTGAACGGCGAAAATCTCAATCTCTTCAACGACTTTTTCATGATTGTCAACAATTGTTGGATATTCAGCCTCTTTGTACTGGGTGGCGTGTTCTTCCATCAGCGTCCGTTCATTTGGACCACTGTGTCGCTTGTGGTGGTAGGCATCGTGCTCGGAACGCTATTCTTCTATATTGGAGTGATGATTGGCGAGGATAATATCAAAAGTTTTCTTACACCGTGGTTCAAGACAATGTCGTTGGAAACGTTTGAGTTCATCGTCAGCCTCATTCTCACAGCTTTCACTGTGTTTAACGTCTGGCTCAGTTACAGACTTTTCTGCCGTCTGCAGTTAGTCCAGCATAAATGGTTCAACCTATGATGTTCAACAGCGACAAACCCATCTTTCAGCAAATGGCCGACCGCCTGTGCGACGAGATCCTGGTGCAGACCTACCAGGACGACGAGCGCATACCGTCGGTGCGCGAGTATGCCGTGATGCTGGAGGTGAATACTAACACGGCGGTGAAGGCCTACGAACAGCTTTCGCGCGAGAACATTATCTATAATAAGCGCGGCTTGGGCTACTATGTCACGCCTGGTGCCCGCGAGCAGATTCTGAAGCAGCGCCGCAAGGTTTTTCTGGAGCAGCAGTTGCCAGAGCTCTTCCGGCAGATGAACCTGCTGGGCCTGGGCATCGAGGATGTCGTGGGCACTTGGCAGCATCTCAATAGATAGTTCATAGTTCATAATGCATAATGCATAATTTATAATTCGTAATTCATCATTCAAGTGATTCACTTAGAAAACGTCAATAAGACCTACCAGGGTGCGCAGCCGCTGCACGTGCTGAAGGGCATCAACCTCGACATCAACGAGGGCGAGTTCGTCAGCATCATGGGAGCCTCGGGCTCAGGAAAGAGCACGCTGCTGAATATCCTCGGCATCCTCGACAACTACGACGAGGGCATCTACGAGCTCAACGGCGTGCGCATCTGGAATCTCTCAGAACGCAAGGCCGCTGAGTATCGCAATAAGATGATCGGTTTCATCTTCCAGAGTTTTAATCTCATCGGTTTCAAGACCGCCGTTGAGAACGTCGAGCTGCCCCTCTTCTATCAGGGCGTCAGTCGTCGCAAGCGCCACACCTTGGCCCTGGAGTATCTGGAAAGACTGGGACTACTGGACTGGGCCGGTCATTATCCCAACGAGATGAGTGGCGGCCAGCGCCAGCGTGTGGCCATTGCCCGTGCGCTGATCACGAAGCCGAAGATCATCCTCGCCGATGAGCCTACAGGTGCCCTCGACTCGAAAACCTCTGTCGAGGTGATGCAGCTGTTGAAGGACCTCAATGCGCAGGAGCATATCACACAGATCATCGTCACCCACGACCCTACCGTGGCCGAACAAACCAACCGTATCATCCGCATCAAAGATGGAGTTATTGAATGAAATCTGGCAGACGGCACGACGCAACAAGCTGCGTACAACGCTGACGGGCTTCGCCGTGGCGTGGGGCATCTTCATGCTCATCGTACTATTGGGAGCCGGCAACGGTCTTATCAATGCATCGGTGGAGCAGAACAACCGCTTCCTCTCCAGTTCGATGGTGGTCTTCGGCGGCGAGACGTCGATGCCCTACCAAGGCCTGAAAGAGGGCCGCGACATCCGCCTGCACGAGAGTGACATGAGGATTACCGCCAGCGAGTTTACAGACCACGTGGATGAGGTGGGTGCGCAATACAGCACTACAGGCATCATCAGTCTGGGCCAGCAATATATTAGTGCGCAGGTGAGCGGTGTCTATCCCAACCACAACAAGATTGACAAGGTGGAGATGCTCCACGGCCGCTTTATCAACGACATTGATATCCGTGAGAAACGTAAGGTGCTCGTGCTGAGCAACAAACAGGCGAAGGAGCTGCTCGCCGTCCCGTCTGTTGCGACTCAGTCGCAACAAACAAAGCAGGAGGGGACCCTCATCGGCCAGCATGTCAAGCTGGGCAACTTCGCCTTCCAGGTGGTGGGCATCTACAAGGAGAACGAGAACGGCCGGGCCAACGCCTTCTCAAGCTACACGGCCATCAAGAGTATCTATGGTGCCAACACCGATGATGCCGGCCGCATCGAGTTCACCTTCCACGGACTGCCGACGGAGGCCGCCAACGAGGCCTTCGAGAAAGACTACCGTGCCCGGCTGAATACTGCCCATCAGGCGCATCCCGACGATGAGAGTGCCGTATGGCTGTGGAACCGCTACACACAGAGCTTAGAGATGGAGACCGGCATCGGTATCATCCGCACCGCCCTCTGGATCATCGGACTCTTCACGTTGCTCAGCGGCATCGTCGGTGTCTCGAACATCATGCTTATCACCGTTCGCGAGCGCACCCATGAGTTTGGCATCCGCAAGGCCATCGGCGCCAAGCCCTGGAGCATCCTGAAGCTGATCATCGTCGAGAGCGTCATCATCACCACCTTCTTCGGATATATCGGAATGGTGCTGGGTGTCGCCGCCAACGAGTGGATGGACGCCACCATCGGCCATACGAAGGTGGACGCCGGCCTGTTCAAGGCCTCGATGTTCCTCAACCCCACCGTCGGCATCGACGTCTGCATCGAGGCCACGCTCGTGATGGTCATCGCTGGCACCTTCGCCGGTCTTATTCCCGCCTTCAAGGCCAGTCGCATCCGTCCCATTGAAGCATTGAGGGCAGACTAAAGCAACTAGTCATACTAGGAAGACTAGAAATACTAGAATATCATGCGAATAGATTTAGATTCATACCGCGAAATCCTCGACACCCTGACTCGCAACAAGTCAAGGAGCTTCCTCACGGGTTTCGGCATCTTCTGGGGCGTCTTTATGCTCGTCGCGCTCATTGGCGGCGGCAACGGTCTGAAGGAGTTGCTGAACAAGAACTTCGAGGGTTTCGCCACCAACTCCGCCATGGTGTGGGCACAGCCTACGACCAAGGCATACAAGGGTTTCCGCAAGGGGCGCTCATGGGAGATGGACTACAACGATGTGGCCCGTCTGAAGCAAAGCATCCCCGAGCTCGACGTCGTCAGCCCTGTGCTCTTCAGCAATGGCGGCACCGCCTACTTCGGCGACCGCAAGAGTACCGTCGGCATCAACGGCGTGCAGCCCGACTACCGCTTGGTAAATGAGCCAAAGCTCTATTACGGCCGCTACCTCAACGAGATGGACTTGGTACAGAAACGCAAGGTCTGTGTCATCGGAAAGAAGACCTACAAGGAGCTCTTCCCTGGTGGAGGCGACCCCTGTGGCCAGTACATCCGCGTCGACTCGGTCTACTATCAGATAGTGGGTGTCGACTACAACGTGTCCGATCATATCAGCTTCGGCTCTGAGGCCGGTACGACGATGCTCCTGCCCATCACGCTGATGCAGCAGACCTACAACATGGGCAACGATGTGCACATGATTGCCGTCACGGGCCGCAAGGGTGTGGTGATGTCGTCCATCACTCCACGCATCCGCGAGACCATCGCCCGTGCCCACAGCATCGATCCTACCGACGAGCAGGGCGTGATGGTGTTCAATACGGAGGTACTCTTCCAGATGCTCGACAACCTCTTCAACGGTGTCAACTTCCTCATCTGGCTCGTGGGTCTTGGCACGCTGCTGGCCGGTGCCATCGGCGTGTCGAATATCATGATGGTGACGGTTCGCGAGCGTACCACAGAGATTGGTATCCGTCGTGCCATCGGCGCCACGCCCCGCAACATCCTCTCGCAGATCATCTCCGAGAGCATCGTCCTCACGCTGGTCGCCGGCATGAGCGGCATCCTCTTCGCCGTCTTCATCCTGCAGATGCTCGAGATGGGCAACACCGAGGACGGCATCGTAGCTGCCCATTTCCAGGTCGGTTTCTGGACGGCCATCCTCGCCGCCGTGGTCATCAGTCTGATGGGTGTCCTTGCCGGCTTGGCCCCTGCAGCCCGTGCCATGTCCATCAAACCTGTCGATGCCATGCGGGATGAATAGTGCGGTCGACGGTTTCCCCGTCGACAATCCTCAGAAAATAACAAACAAAAAACGAAATAAAAAATGAAACGTTACATCAAACTGATTATCGCTGCGATCATCGCGCTGATTTTCATCGGAACCTTCGTGTTCCTCTGGCAGAAGAGCCAGCCAAAGCCCGTCGTCTATGATGAGCTGACACCTGCCGTGCAGGACATCCGCAAAACCACCATCATCACCGGCAAGATTGAGCCGCGCAACGAGGTGAATGTCAAGCCCCAGATCTCGGGCATCATCAGCGAACTGCTGAAAGAGCCCGGCCAGTATGTCCAGCAGGGCGAGGTCATCGCCAAGGTGAAGGTCATCCCTGACATGGGTAGCCTGAGCTCTGCCGAGAGCCGTGTGCGCCTCGCCGACATCAACCTGAAGCAGACGGAGACCGATTTCGCCCGTACCCAGAGCCTGCACAACCAGCAGTTGGTGAGCGATGAGGAGTTCGAAAAGGCCCGTCAGCAGCTGCGCCAGGCGCAGGAGGAGAAGGCTGCCGCCGTCGATGCCCTGCAGGTGGTGCGTGAGGGTGTCTCCCGTTCCAACGCCTCAGCCTCCAGCACGCTCATCAGGAGCACCATCAGCGGCATCATCCTAGACATCCCCGTCAAGGTGGGCAACTCCGTCATCAACAGCAACACCTTCAACGACGGCACCACCATCGCCACCGTTGCCAATATGAACGACCTCATCTTCCGCGGCAATATCGATGAGACGGAGGTGGGACAGCTTGC